>JACMPC010000197.1 GCA_014377705.1 Dermatophilaceae bacterium | reverse complement strand
TATCGAGGCCTCGGACATCACCTTGATCTCCGGGTCGTTGTCCGGGCTGGTCACCGCGATCGACCTGTCCCGGGCCACGATGCGCAACATTCGACAGAACCTCGTGTTCGCGTTCGTCTACAACGGGATCGGCATCCCCATTGCAGCCGGCGTGCTCTACCCGGCGTTCGGACTGAGGTTGAGCCCGATGATCGCCGCAGGCGCCATGGCGGCATCCTCGCTGTCCGTGGTCGCCAACGCCAACCGGCTCCGCGGCTTCAAACCCGCCGCAATCCCCGACAACGTCCACGTACCAGCCACCGACCCGGTGGTCCAGGTCGGACGCGATCAAGAAAAGGAGCACGACATGCCCGAGCAATCCTCCCAGGTGACCGACCCCGTGTGCGGGATGACGGTGGAGCCCGCCACGGCCGCCGCCAGCGTCGAGCACGAAGGCCACACCTACTACTTCTGCGGAAAGGGATGCGCCAAGA
Organism: Dermatophilaceae bacterium; assembly: GCA_014377705.1. Lineage (GTDB taxonomy): Bacteria > Actinomycetota > Actinomycetes > Actinomycetales > Dermatophilaceae > UBA4719. The sequence continues at coordinate 12,747 of JACMPC010000197.1, read as the reverse complement.
GCTTCACCGCAGACCCCGGCAAGTACACCAACGCCGCGGTGTCGTAGCGCTCCTGGCCGGGAGCTAAGGGATGCACTCCGGCCGGCGCCCCCACCGCCACTGTGACGGCCCTCGGAAGGACGAACGTGGCTCGTGAAGGTACGCCCAAGAACGACCTGCTTTGCTGGTTGAGACGAGTAAGGGTTCAGTGACGTTCAAGCGTGCGGACAGAGGATGTCTTCGTTGGCCACGACCAGTGCTGCTGTCAAACGCGAAGGTCCGGCCATGACGAGACGACGATGAGGGGGTTGCGCCGGGGGGTCCGCGTCTTCCGTGAGGTGCCCATCACCCTCGGCCTATTACTGTTCCTCTTCGTGGCCTGGCATCTCTGGTGGACCGACGTGACGGCCAACCGCGCACAGTCGGGCACCACCCAGGCGCTCGAGAAGGGTTTCGGTCCCGCAGGACTACCCGCGCGGCGTGCCGGCGGCCCCGTGGCCACACTGACGAAAGTGCCATCCGGCCAGGCCTTCGCTGTGGTCCGTATTCCGCGCTTCGGCGCCGACTATGCCAGGCCGGTGTTGGAGGCCACCGACCGTGACACGCTGATCAAGGGCATGGGGCACTATTCCGGCACGGCGTTCCCGGGGCAGAGCGGGAACTTTGCCCTCGCCGGGCATCGAACGACGTACGGGCGACCGCTGCACGACATCGACCTGCTCCAGAAGGGGGACATCATCGTGGTTGAGACCAAGGCCAGCTACATCGTGTATGCCGTCGAGCGGCATGTGATCGTCACCCCGGACAAGGTGGAGGTGATCGTCCCCGTGCCGCAGCGCCCAGGCGCCAAACTGGTACAGGCCTGGTTGACGATGACGGCGTGCCATCCCAAGTTCCGCGCTCAGTGCCGCCATATCGTGTTTGCCAGGCGCGTGAAGAACATCCCGCGGGCCAGCGGTCTTCCGTCGTCGTTCATGGTTGTTCCGACCCGAGCGGTGCGCTGAGTCGTGTCGACCCGTCAACTGCTCCGATCAGCTCCACGCCGGTGGAGGAGGAACGCGACCCAGATGGGCGACTGCCAATGGGGATCATCAGGTCGTACCCACCGTCGCCGGCATGTCGGTCTCGAGAGCCGCCAGGCCGATCAGGGGTGTGCGCTGCTAACCGACACGACAGTCCACACATGCCGGTCGGCACACGGCGCGGGTCACATCACGTTGTCACCTCCATCAGAGGTGACGACGCGGCGCGCCGGGTTTGGGGGGAAGCCGCCGGTGTCAGGTGGCCGTGAGCTGGGTATACATGCCGCCGGGGTAAGAGCGGGGCTCCGAGTGCTGGTGAGTTCGGAAGCGCGAGGATAGCCATCTCATGATCAGAGCTGCCGGCGGTGGTCACCACGAATGACACGGTCCATGGGGCACTGAGGCGTGGTCCGCGGTCGGACCCATGGCGCCGACGCCCATCATGGCGTCACCTTGGCCGTCCATCATTGGCCCACCCATATTTGTCAGGGAGACGCTCACAACTGTTCCGGGCAGCAGTCTCACCACCAGCCACACGATCAGCCCGAGCAGGACGAGCCAGAAAGCATGCATCCTCAGCGCCGAGTGGGGCAGCAGGGACTTGAACCCTGGACCGACGGATTATGAGTCCGCTGCTCTAACCAACTGAGCTACTGCCCCTCGTCGCACGGGCATAGCTCGTGCGACTGGTGAGTTTATCGCGGTCAGTCGACCTCGCATCCCATATTCCCGCTGCGTACCAGATGATGGGGTGGCCGGGAACCATCTCACCGGCCCTTCGAAGGTGCCCGGCAGGACTGTGCGAAAGTATGGGATCGGCAGGACGCTGTCGAAGGGTGAGCAAGTGAGTGGATCGCGATCGGATCGACCGATCCAGATCGCTCGGTGGAGGCACTGGTGATTGGCAGAACAGGGCGGGTGACCGGACGTGTCGCCCCGGGCGCGGTTGGTGAGGTAATCCTGCAGATTCGTGGCGGGTCCGAAGCCTTCTACGCCTATGCCAGCACACAGGGAGCCATCATCGAGAAGGGGGTCAAGGTCAGGGTTGACGACTATCAGCCGCCCTTGACCGTCTTCGTCAGCCCGGTGGACTTCCCCCCGTCGGGCCAGCAGGACAACAGGCCCCGGTCGCTGATCCAGGACACTATCCCCAGCCAGCCGAGGCATCACAGCTACACCTGACTACGCACGAAAGGGACACAAGAACAATGCTCTACCTCGTAGGGTTCGCGCTCGTCGCCGTCATCCTCATCATCGCCCTCTTCCGTCTCGTCTGGCGCGTCGCCGAGCCGAATGAGGCCCTCATCATCTCCGGACTGGGGGCCAAGGGCGAGAACGACACTCAGCTGGACAGCCTCGGCTTCAAAATCGTGGTCGGTCGCGGGACTGCTGTCATCCCCGGCTTCCAGACCGTCCGCCGTCTCGGCCTCGACCTGCGGGCGACGGGCCTCGTGGTCAACGCCGTGTCCAACCAGTCCATCCCGCTCACTGTCAAGGGTGTCGTCGCCTACAAGGTCGGCGATGATCTAGCCAGCATTGCCAACGCCGCCCGCCGGTTCCTGGACCAGGACGCGACCGTGATGCAGTCCACCATCCATGAGCTGTTCGCGGGTCACCTGCGCGCGATCGTCGGCGGAATGAGCGTCGAGGACATGCTGCACAACCGGGAAGAGCTGACCGCGAACATTCGCGCATCCCTGGCCGAGGACCTGCAGAAGCTGGGCCTGCGGGTGGACAGCCTGCAGATCCAGGAGATTGACGACGAGTCCGGGTACATCCAGAACCTCGCCAAGCCGCAGGCGGCTGCCATCGAGTCGAAGGCCCGGATCGCCGCGGCCCAGCGTGACAAGGAGGCCACCGAGGCCGAGCAGGTCGCCAACGCCGAGAAGGCCGCGGCCGTTCGTGAGGCCAGCATCAAGCAGTCGCAGTACCAGGCCGAGATGGACCAGGCACGGTCCAAGTCCCAGCAGGCAGGCCCGCTGTCCGAGGCACTGGCCCGCCAGGAGGTCGTCCGCGCCGAGACCTCCGCGGCCGAGCTCGATGCCCAGCGTCAGGAGAAGATCCTCGAGTCGACGGTGCGCAAGCCCGCCGACGCGAGGGCGTACGAGCAGGTCACCCTGGCCGAGGCCAACCGGGCAGCGCTTGTCGCCCTGGCCCAGGCTCAGGCCGAGGAGGTCCGTCTGGCCGGTGCGGCACAGGCGAACGCCACCCAGCTCAACGGTGCCGCTCTGGCATCGGCGATACGGGAGAAGGGTCTGGCGGAGGCCGCCGGAATCGAAGCGCGCGCCAAGGCTCTGGCCACGAACCAGGATGCCGTCATTGCCCAGCAGTACGCGGAGAACTACCCACAGATTGTGGCCGCCGCGGCCAGCTCGCTGAGCAACATCGACAACTTGGTCGTCCTCAACGGCGCCGAGGGCATGCAAGACATGCTCGCCAAGGCGATGACCATGGGTGGCGCAGGTCTCGGCCTGGCGCAGCAGTTGATGTCCAGCATCAAAGGGGACAAGCCCGCGGCCACGGTGACGCCGCCCGTGGTCCCCACGAACGGCAAGGCCGACCACACCACGGTGTGACCGCCGACGGCTGACCCCCTGATCGGTATGCCGCGACGCTGCCAGGATGGCAGCGTCGCGTCAAACGGTATAGGGGAGCCTGTTGGCTCAAAGCGGCTGAGCCGCCTGGCCAGGATCGCGGCTTTGGGCTCCGGCTCGTCGACGGCCCCGACGTCGGATGTCTGGACCGTGGCGTAGCGGCTGGTCGGCACCCCGAGCGCTGGCTCTTTACCCGAGTCGACGAATGGTGCACACTATCGGGGATGCGGCGAAAGTCGTTGAATGCAGCCGTTCCTTGTCGAGGTCGTTGGGGAAGACGTCCCTCGCACACAGGAGGTCCGGTTGTCGTCAATACCGCGCGTGGTGACGCGCGGGGTGGTGTTCATTCACTCCACCTCGAATGCGTTGTGCCCGCATATAGCATGGGCGATGGAGTCTGTGCTGGGTCAGAGGGTGGGCCTGGAGTGGGTTCGTCAACCCCTGAGCGCCAGGATGCTGCGTACCGAGTTCGCCTGGGAGGGCGAGGCCGGCACCGGTGGCCTGCTTGCGAGTGCGCTGCGAGGCTGGGACAACCTGCGTTACGAGGTGACCGAGGAGCCCAGTCCTGGCAATGACGGCTCGCGCTGGTCGCACACCCCGAGCCTGGGAATCCACCACGCCTGGACCTCCGTCAGCGGCGACGCGGTGATCAACGAGGATCGCCTGCGTGCCGCAATATCCGAGAGCCATGGGGACCCGGCCGCCCTGTCCCGGGAGCTGGACCGGTTGCTCGGCGCGGCCTGGGACGACGAGCTCGAGCCCTTCCGTCGTGCGGCGGAGGGGGATAACGTTCGCTGGCTGCACATGGTCGGCTGACGGCTCGCGACGCGTACTGCTGCTGACCGCCAGGGTGACCAGCAGCAAGGTGCCCACGTGGGCCTGATGCCAGGGGCAGGGTGGTGCCTGAAGCGAGGGGGTCGTGTCTAGAGCGGGATGTTGCCGTGGTTGCCGCGGCGTTCGGGTGCCGCGACGATGGCGGCGGCCATGGCTGAGCGGGTGCGCTCCGGCTCGACGATCTCATCGACCACGTCGATCTCTATCGCTCGCTGCAGTCCGCCTGAGAGCACCTCGTGCTCGGCAGCCAGCTCGTTCTCCATCTGGGTACGATCCTCCTCGGCGACTTCGGCGAGATGCCGGCGGTGCAGGATGCGCACGGCCGCGACCGCACCCATGACGGCGACCGTGGCGGTGGGCCAGGCGAAGACCCGGGTGGCGCCCAGGGACCGGGAGTTCATCGCCAGGTACGCGCCGCCATACGCCTTGCGGGTCACTAGGGTGATACGCGGGACGCTGGCCTCGGCGAACGCATGGAGCAGCTTGGCGCCACGGCGCACGACCCCGTCCCACTCCTGCCCCACTCCGGGCAGGTACCCGGGCACGTCCACCAGCACGATGAGCGGGACACCGAAGGCGTCGCACATGCGCACGAACCGCGCGGCCTTCTCGGCCGAGGTCGAGTCCAGACAGCCGCCGAGACGCATCGGGTTGTTCGCCACGACCCCCACGGTCCGGCCACCGAAACGGCCCAGGGTGGTGGTGATGTTCGGCGCCCACCTGGGGTGCAGCTCGACATTCTGCTTGGCGTCGTCCAGGAGATCGGTCACGAGGGGGTGCACGTCATAGGCGCGCCGGGCCGACTCGGGGAAGGTCGCCGCCAGATCGCGGTCCTGCACCGCGCCTACGTCGAGCGTGCCCTGGTCGCCCAGCAGGGAACACAGAAGCTGCCCTCGCTCGTATGCCGCCTCGGTCGTCTCGGTCACCACGTGAACGACCCCGGAACGACGGCCGTGCGGCTCCGGGCCCCCGAGTCGCAGCGCATCGACGTTCTCGCCGGTCACCGACCGCACGACGTCCGGGCCGGTGACGAAGACCCGCCCGTCGGGTCCCAGGATGACGATGTCGGTCAGCGCCGGGCCGTATGCCGCGCCGCCGGCAGCCGCGCCGATGACGATGGAGATCTGCGGGATCTTGCCCGAGGCACGGGTCATGACGGCGAAGACCTCACCCACGGCGTGCAGTGACACCACGCCCTCGGCCAGTCGTGCCCCGCCGGAGTGCCAGATGCCTACGATGGGCACGTTGTCGGCCAGCGCCCGTTCGTAGGCCACCAGGACAGCCTCGCAGCCCGCCCTGCCCATCGCACCGCCCTGGATGCTGGCGTCCGAAGCGAATGCCACCACCTGGATCCCGCGCACCAGGCCGACGCCACAGAGCATGCCGCTGGAGTCCTCCGCGGTGATCAGCTCGAGCGTGCCGTCATCGAAGAAGGTGTTCAGCCGCTTGATCGGGTTGCGGGGGTCGTCCTTCTTGTCGGGTCTCGGCCTGGTCGCCGCGGCAGCCGGCTCGGCCGCCGGGCTGGGCATCCAGGCCGCCATCAGACGCTCCGGATCGTCAACGCAAGGTTGTGACCGCCAAACCCGAACGAGTTGTTCAGGGCTGCGATGTCGCCCGCGGGCATCTTGCGGTTCTCACCGGTGATCACGTCGAGGGAGATCGCCGGGTCGAAGCGATCGAGGTTGATCGTGGCCGGGGCTAGGCGGTGGTGGACCGCCAGGATGGTGAAGACCGTCTCCAGCGCTCCGGCGGCACCGAGCAGGTGGCCGGTCATCGACTTGGTGGCGCTCACCGGCATGTGGTCGGCCTCGTCGCCGAAGGCGCGGCGGATGGCCTTGGACTCGGCGACGTCGCCGACCGGCGTCGAGGTCGCGTGGGCGTTGATATGGACGATATCGCTGGGCGAGAGCCCGGCGGCCCGGACGGCGTCTCGCATGGCGCGGGCGGCGCCGGCTCCCTCCGGGTCCGGTGCCGCGATGTGGTAAGCGTCGGAGGAGATGCCCACCCCGGCGATCTCGGCGTAGATCCTGGCGCCGCGGGCCTTGGCGTGGGCTTCGGTCTCGAGCACGATGACGGCGGCGCCCTCACCCAGCACGAAGCCGTCACGGCCGGTGTCGTAGGGGCGTGAGGCTCGTTCGGGCTCGTCGTTGCGGGTCGACAGGGCCTGCATGGCGGTGAAGCCGGCAATCGGCATGGGATGCATCGCCGCCTCGGTCCCACCGGCCACCACGACGTCGGCGCGGCCGCTGCGGATCATCTCAAGGGCAAAGCCGATGGCTTCGGCCCCGGAGGAACAGGCGCTCACCGGTGCGTGCGCCCCGGCGCGTGCGCCGAGCTCGATCGACACCGCGGCGGCAGGGCCGTTGACAATGAGCATGGGCACGGCGAGCGGGAAGATCCGGCGAACACCCTTTTCCTTCAGGGTGTCCCACTGGTCCAGCAGCGTGTGGACCCCGCCGATGCCGGTGCCGATGACGACTCCGAGACGCTCGGGCTCGACTTCGGGGGTGGCGGCGTCGGCCCAGGCCTCCCGGGCTGCGATGAGGGCGTACTGCCCGCAGGGATCCAGACGGCGAACCTCGACCCTGGCCATCACGTCGACGGGGGCCTGCTTGATGGTTGCCGCGATCTTGACCGGAAGCTGGTAGGTCTCGACCCAGGGAAACGTCATCAGGCTGACGCCCGAGGTGCCGGCCAGGACCGCTTCCCAAGTCTCGGTGACGTTGCCCCCGACGGGGGTGGTCGCACCCAGACCGGTCACGACGATGCGCTGCTCGGAGTTCGAGGTCATGGGGGGATCGCTCCTTGTGTTCGGTGGCCGAGTGGTCGGTGGCCGAGTGGTCGGTGGCCTTGTGTTCGGTGGCCTTGTATTCAGTGGCCGGAGTTCAGCGAGTGCTGGTGCGGTGAGCCTTGCCGTGATGCGTCGCCGGCCAGCGACAACGCACCACGGCGGGAGGCCTGGGTCAGCTCTGTGCGCCTGCGATGAAGCTCACGGCGTCGCGGACCGTCTTGAGGTTCTTGACCTCGTCGTCGGGGATGCGCACGCCGAACTTCTCCTCGGCGTTGACGACGATGGTCATCATCGACAGGGAGTCGATGTCGAGGTCGTCGGTGAAGGACTTGTCGAGCTCGACGGAGGCGGTGTCCAGACCGGTCTCCTCGTTGACGATCTCGGCGAGACCGTCGAGGATCTCTTTCTCGCTTTGCGCCATGGGGATAACTCCTTGTTGTCGTCGTGCCGGGTGGGACTGCGTGATCATGCTGAGCTGTCGTGCTGAGCTGTCGTGCTGAGCTGTCGTGCGCTGAGCGATCGTGCTGGGTGACCCGAGTTGCCCGTCGGGTCGGCGGGAGATCTCAGGGCAGGACGATAACCTGCGCGGCGTACACGAGCCCGGCGCCGAAGGCGATCTGCAGGGCCAGACCACCGTGCGGGGCCTCACCCGAGTCGAGCATCCGCTTGGTCGCCAGAGGCACCGAGGCCGCAGAGGTGTTGCCGGTGTCGGCGATATCGCGGGCGATGGCGACGTGCTCAGGGAGCTTGAGCTGCTTGACCAGGGCGTCGATGATGCGCATGTTGGCCTGGTGGGGGATGAAGGCGTCGAGGTCCTCGGCCTTGATGCCCGCCTTGTCGAGGGCAGCATGGGCGATCGGGGCCATCGAGTAGACCGCCCAGCGGAACACCGACTGGCCGGCCATGGTGATGGCCGGCCACTCGACGTGCTGGTCGCGCACCTCGATCCAGGAGTTGCGCTGGGAGATGGTCTCCCACCTGGCGCCGTCAGAACCCCACACTGTCGGGCTGATACCTGGGAAGTCCGAGGGGCCGACGACGGCGGCACCGGCGCCGTCGCCGAAGATGAACGCAGAACCACGATCGGTCCTGTCGGTGAAGTCGGAGAGCTTCTCGACCCCGATGACCAGGACGAACCTGGCGCTGCCACCACGGACCATGTCGTTGGCCAGCGCGATCCCGTGGCAGTAGCCGGCGCAAGCGGCGGAGATGTCAAAGGCGGCGGCGGGGGTGGCGCCGATACGGTCGGCGACCATGGGAGCGGCGCCCGGAGTCTGATACGGGTGGGTGACCGTGGCGAGGATGATTGCGTCGACCTGCGAGGGGGTCAGGCCGGCGGACTTGAGCGCTTCGAGGGCAGCCGCGGATGCCATGTCGACCACCGTCTCCTCAAGCGCCGCGAAGCGACGGGTGACGATCCCGGTGCGCTCTCGGATCCACTGGTCGGAGGAGTCGATGTTCTCGCAGATCTCGTCGTTGGTGACCACCCGTTCGGGTCGGTAGCCGCCGATTCCCAAGATCCGGGCGTGACCTGTTCCGCTGGTACTGCTCAACGTCGGGCGCTGTCTGGGAATCGTGGTCATGGTGTGGTCTCCGTGTATTCCAGGGTGTGATTCAGGCATGTGACGCAGAAGCGTATTTGCGGCAGTCAGGCAGCCGTGGGGTGCAGCCGCAGCAGCGGCTGGCCGGGCGAGACGGGGTCACCGTCCTCCACGAGCCATTCGATGACCTGCCCACCGTGGGGCGCGGTCACCTCGAACGAGTCGCGACGGGTGTTCACCGCGGCCACGACCGAGCCGGGCGGCACCTTGCTGCCGGGCTCGGATCGGGTGAAGGTCACGATCCCCTTGGCCGGGGCGATGATTAGCCGCCAGGTCGGGGTGTCCGCGATCTGGTTCGGCGAGCCGTGCTCACGCACCATGCGGTGGGCTTCGGACAGCTGGTCAGGCGTCTTCAGCGCGAGAACCTCGACCCCTGGGAGGCTACGTTTGGCCAGGCTGGTCAGCGTGCCCGCGGGCGGGACCTCGATCAGCCCGGTCACTCCGAAGTCCTTGAAGGTCTCCATGCACAGGTCCCAGCGAACCGGGTTGCTGACCTGGGAGACCATGCGTTCGAGGAAGTCCCGTCCGCTGTGCACGACGGTTCCGTCCCGGTTCGACACCAGACGCGAGCGGCTGTCATGGGTGGAGATGGCCCGGGCCATAGTTGAGAGCTCGGTGACGGCGGGCGCCATGTGCCCGGTGTGGAAGGCGCCGGCGACGGACAGCGGGATCACCCGTGCCCTGGCCGGCGGGTCGGCTTTCAGGGCCGCGAGCTGCTCCATCGTGCCGGCCGCCACGATCTGGCCACCGCCGTTGTTGTTCGCCGCGGTGAGCCCGTGCCGCACCAGCACCTGCGCCACCTCATCGGGGTCGCCGCCCAGGATGGCGCTCATGCCGGTCGCGGTGACTTTGGCTGCCTCGGCCATCAGCCGCCCCCGCTCGCGGACGAAGACCATGGCCTGCTCGGCGCTGATGACGCCGGCGGCGGAGGCCGCGGTGATCTCGCCGACCGAGTGACCGGCACCCCCGGCAACCATGCGAAAGCCGTCGGCCGGGTGCTCGAACAAGGCCAGCATGGAGATCAGGCCGGCGCCGACGATCAGCGGCTGGGCGATCGCGGTGTCCTTGATCGTGGCGGCGTCGGACTCGGTGCCGTGCTTGACCAGGTCGATGCCGGCGACCGTCGAGAGCCACACCATGCGGTCGCGGAAGCCTGGCAGCTCGAGCCAGGGGGCTAGGAAGCCGGGGGTCTGGGAGCCCTGTCCAGGGCAGACGATGACAAGCACGTGTTCACCCTGCCGCTTCGGTGGCGTTCCCGCCGTGACCGAACGTCACCAACAATAGCCAGATGATTTAGAGGTTTCCCACAAATGACGGTCCGTTCGGGGTCTCATGCGAGACAGGGTCGTTGCCCTGTAACGAGCGTCTCCAGCCTCGTTGTGAGGACTCGGCGAGGCGTCCCACCGCAAGAGCCAGCCGTACGGTATGGGCCTCACGGGGCTGGGACAGGTCGTAGCCGGTGACCACGGCGATCCGGCCGAGGCGGTAGCGCACGGTGTTGGGGTGGACGAACAGGACCCGGGCCGTGGACTCGAGCCTGCCGCCTTCGTCGAGGTAGGTCGTGGCCGTCTCGAACAGGGACTTGCCGGCCGCAAACAGCGGGTGATAGATCCGGTCGATCAGAGCCCGTCGAGCCGCTGCGTCACCGGACAGGACGCGCTCGACCAGAAGCTCGTCGGCCAGAACGGGACGCGGCGCATCGGGCCAGGCGCGGGCCGCGGTCAGCCCGGACAGGGCGGCCCGGGCGGATCGTCCGGCCGCGAAGAGATGCGGCACGGTGGGGCCGATGACGATGGGTCCGTCGCCGAAGTGCTGGGTCAGCGCCCGGACCGTGGGGGAGGGATCCGCCAGACCTCCGAGGATGACGACCAGCCGGTGTCCCTGGACCGCGGCCAGCGAGTTGACGATGAGCCGGTGGGTGACCCGGCGGACGAGGTCGACCACCTCGGCGGCGTTGCCCTCGGGGCTGACGCCGGCAATCACGGTGACATGGCTGACCGATCCCCAGCCCAGCGCTGATGCTCGTGACTGCATCGAGTCGTCGGCCTCTCCGCGCAGGACGGCGTCGACCACCAGCGACTCCAGCCGTGCGTCCCAGGCACCCCGGGCCTCGGCGGCGCCGGCATACACCTGGGCGGCTGCGAAGGCGACCTCGCGTGAGTAGCGCAACGCCGCCTCGCGCAAGTTCTGTTCGTCGCCCGGGGCCGCCAGAAGGCTCACCTCGTCCTCGACGACATCGACGACCGAGCGCACCAGGTCCAGGGTCTGCACGAGGCTGATGGATCGGGTCAGCTCACGCGGCGCCGTGCCGAACACGTCCACCGACAGCGCCGGGCTCTGGCTGGGGTCGCGGAACCACGCGATGAAGGCCGCGATGCCCGCCTGGGCGACGAGCCCGACCCACGAGCGGTCCTCGGCGGACAGTTCCCGGTACCAGTCGTAGTGCGACTCCATGTGCTTGTTGGCGGCGGCAGACAGCGCGTCGGAGCTCTGATCGATGTTCCGCTGGGTGGCCGCGCTGCCGCGCGGGTGATGGGCCGCCATCTGACCATTGTATTTGTATGCCGGGCACAATACTTTGCGTTGTCCCCGACGTCATCGCGGGTTCGCCTCGCCGGCACCCCGTGGCTTCCTGCACCCGATGGGATCGAGGTCATGAACCGATCTCTCGGAAGGCTCCTCATGGGGACTGTTGCCACCTTCGCGATCGCGGCGGTTGCTCTCCCGACCGCCAGCCAGATCCCGACCAGAAGCGCGAACGTCGCGTCGATCACACCTGTCCAGCGCAATCACGCCGCCACGGCCCCGCTGGTCATCGGCCATCGCGGCGCCTCGGGCTACCGCCCCGAACACACCTTGGCCGCCTATGAGCTGGCGGCGCGGATGGGTGCGGACTTCATCGAGCCCGACCTGGTCTCGACCAGCGACCATGTCCTGGTGGCCCGCCACGAGAACGAGATCAGCGGCACCACTGATGTGGCCGGCCACCCGGAGTTCGCCGGCCGCAAGGCCACGAAGGTCGTCGACGGCCAGGCACTGACCGGCTGGTTCACCGAGGACTTCACCCTCGCCGAGCTGAAGACTCTGCGGGCCAGGGAGCGGCTGCCCGCGGTCCGCCAGGAGAACACCATGTACGACGGGCGGTTCGAGATCCCGACCCTCGCCGAGGTGCTGGCGCTGCGCGAGAGGCTCAGCAAGGATCTGCACCGGGTGATCGGGGTCTATCCCGAGACCAAGCACCCCACCTACTTCCGCTCCATCCACCTGGATCTGGAGACCCCACTGGTGACGCAGGTCCGTGCGGCCGGCCTCGACAAGCGGACCGCGCCCATCTTCGTCCAGTCGTTCGAGCTGACCAACCTGGTGGACCTGCGCCAGCACTTCGGCCTGAGCTCGCGGCTCGTCCTGCTCACCTCGGCCAGCGGAGCGCCGTATGACCTGGCGTCCACCGGCGACCCCACGACCTACGCCGATCTCACCACGGCGAAGGGTCTGCTCTCTCTGTCCGGCATCGTCAACGGCATCGGCCCGGACAAGAACCAGGTCATCGCCCGCAACCCCGACGGCAGCCTTGGCCGAACGACCACGCTGGTGTCTGACGCTCATGCTGCCGGGCTGAAGGTCCACCCGTACACCTTCCGCGCCGAGAACACCTTTCTGCCGCTCGAGTATCGCGTCGGGGCGGACGCCACGGCATACGGCCGGGCCATCGACGAGCAGGTGCGGTTCCTGGGGACGGGAATCGACGGCCTGTTCACCGACCAGCCCGACATCGGCGTGATCGCCAGGGCCGAGTTCCTTGCCCCCAAGGCCGCCGCCTGACTCGCCGCGCCCGCCTGACGCGCGCAACCCTCCTGACCCGCGACCTAACTGTGTGAGAGCGCACAAATCGACCCACCCAGCGCTGGGTGGGTCGATTTGTGCGC
>JACMPC010000022.1 GCA_014377705.1 Dermatophilaceae bacterium | reverse complement strand
CGGTATCCGCTGCTGGCGATGGCCGAGTAGTGCGCGAACACGTCGGCGCTGCCGTCCTCGGGAGCAATGAAGCCGAAGCCCTTTTCAGCGTTGAACCACTTCACGGTGCCAGTTGCCATTATCTTTTTTCCTCCAAGAGCGCTTTGTCGATCCCGGTTGCCGGGGCCGATCGTCGCGGTGTTCGTCGTCCGCTCCAGACTGGAACAAAGCGCACCCCCGGCACAAGGCCGCAAGCGTTCAAGACGTGCGATGCACAGCAACTACGGGATGGAGACTACCTCAAACGGGCGCGATACCTCGTGTTGTGTGCTGCTCAATTCGGGGCAATGTTGTGACTTGTCCCACCGAACACCCCGGTCTGACCGCCCAAACCACCCTCGCCATCCCATCGGGCCCGCGCCATATCAACCCTGTGGCCGAGCGCTCCGCGCGCCAAGGGGGTATTTTCTGCACGCCAGTGGGTCAGCGCCTCATCCAGCAGAGCCTCGGGCATCTCGCCGCTGGCACGGATCACCCGCCACCAGGCCACCGAGGAGCCGTAGCGCGACATGACAAAGCCGACCTGCCGGGGTCCGCCCCGCCCGAGCAGCTCGGCGACGTCTCCGTACGCCAGGACCATCCCGGCCGGGATCTGGTCGATGAGATCGAGCACAGCCTCGGCGAAGTCCGGCAGCGCCTGCGCAGTAGCCACGGGATCGACAGCCCGGCTCAACACCCCAGCTCCACGACCCGGCTCAACAGCTCGACTCCACGACCCGGCTCAAGGTCCGGCTCAGTAGCCCGGCTGAGCGGGGTCGACGTCCCGGACCCACGCCAGCACTCCCCCCGCCAGGTTGCGCACGTCCGGGTGTCCGGCTCCGATGAGAATCCGTGAGGCTTCCTCCGAACGGGCGCCCATCTTGCAGATCAAGACGACCGGCCGGTCGAAGGGGATCTTCGGAACCGCCTCCCCAGAACGGAACTCGTCCAGATGGATGGCCTGCGCTCCGGAGATACCGGCGATCGCCCGCTCATTGGCCCCGCGCACATCGACCAGCAGCACACCCGGGGCAGCACAGCCGCCGGCGAGCAGGTCAGCCAGCTCCGTGGCGGAGATCTGTGGCACCGCCCCTGCCTCGGCCGCGACGACCGAGCCGTCCGGCTCACCCGCGCCGGAGGTGGGTGCCACGCAGAAGTCCTCGTAGTCGACCAGTGCGGTGACAGTGGGACTCGCGCCGCACACGACACACTCGGGGTTCTTCTGCACAGCGAGCAGATCCCAGCTCGGACGCAGGGCGTCATGCACCATCAGCCGCCCGATCAGCGGATCCCCCATACCCACGATGAGCTTCACGGCCTCGGCGGCCTGGACGGATCCGATGGCCGCGCAAAGGACCCCGAGCACCCCGCCCTCGGCGCAGGACGGCACCAGGCCAGGCGGCGGCGGGGTCGGGAACACGCAGCGGTAGCAGGGGCCGTGTTTCGCCCACCAGACGCTGGTTTGGCCGTCAAAACGAAAGATCGAGCCCCAGACGTCCGGCTTGCCCAGCAGCACGCAGGCGTCGTTGAGCAGGTACCTGGTCGGAAAGTTGTCGGCGCCGTCCAGGACGAGGTCGTAGCCGGCGATGATCTCCAGGGCGTTGGTGGAATCGATCCGTATGTCGTGGCGTAGGACCCGGACCAGCGGGTTGACAGAGGCCAGCCTCTGCGAGGCGGACTCGGACTTCCGCCGCCCGACGTCGGCGACGCCGTGAACCACCTGACGCTGCAGGTTCGACAGCTCAACAACATCGTCATCAACCACCCCGATGGTGCCGACCCCGGCCGCGGCCAGATACATCAGGGCGGGCGACCCCAGGCCCCCGGCACCGACGACCAGCACCCGCGCGTTCTTGAGGCGGCGCTGGCCCTCCATCCCTACGCCGGGGATCAGCACATGTCGCGCGTAGCGCTCGATCTCGCGGGGCGAGAGCGGCGCCGACGGCTCGACGAGTGGTGGCAGGGCCATGCGAAAGAGGTTACTCCCGGGTACGATGCCAAGTGCGAGGCGTATGAGCGATCTGCCATCCGGGTGACCGCCCAACATGTCGGGTCAAGCCATGCGGACAGCAGACAGCATGCAGATGACAGGCAGCACGCGGACAACAGACAGCTGAAGTGACCTCACCCTGGGTGTCCGCCCGGAAGAAGGGACATTACCGTGCCGATGCGCATTGCCACCCGCCGCCGAGGCACCCGGCTGCCTCGCTCCGCACGGCGCGCACAGCTGCTCGAGGCCGCGCAGGAGGTATTCGTCGAGTCCGGCTACCACGCCGCGGCTATGGACGATATCGCCGATCGCGCCGGAGTCTCCAAACCCGTTCTCTACCAACACTTCCCGGGCAAGCTCGAGCTCTACCTTGCCTTGTTCGACCAGCACGCAGGCGAGCTTCTTGACCTGATCAGGGAGGCCTTGGCGTCCACCACGGAGAACAAGCAGCGCGTCGCAGCCAGTATCGGCGCCTACTTCGAGTTCGTGGGTCGTGACGGTGCGCCCTTCCGCCTGGTCTTCGAGTCCGACCTGACGAACGAGGTGGCCATCCGCGAACGCGTCAACAGGATGTCTCAGGACTCCGCAGAGGCGATCGCCGAGGTCATCAAAGAGGACACCGACCTACCCGACGCAGAGGCGCACCTGCTTGGTATGGCGCTGTCCGGCATGGCTCAGATCTGCGCGCGTTTCTGGCTCTCGCAAGGCTCGTCCATCCCGCGCGACGAGGCGGCCCGGCTGGTGGCCACGTTGTCCTGGCGCGGGCTGGGCGGCTTCCCCAAGATCGACCGGGAAGGATCTGACTCGGACGCGGGTTAGCCTTCGCAGGACATCAAGCATCTCAACGCATCAAATACTGTGAAGGAAGGCTTTCCCGTGGAGGTCAAGATCGGCGTGCAAAACGTCGCGCGCGAGATCGTGGTTGAGTCCAAGCAGTCACCTGAGGAGGTCGAGGCGATCGTCACAGCCGCGCTGACCGACGGCGGCCTGCTCAACCTGGTCGACGAATCGGGCCGTCGAGTGATCGTCCCGGTGGCCACGATCGGCTACGTGGACCTCGGGGCAGCGAAGAAGGGCTCCGTCGGGTTCGGCACGATCTGACCACTCCGGCTCCGGCCCCCGTTCCCCCGGACGGGCTGCGGCGGCCGGGGGCCTGGGTCTGGCCGGATCGGGGTCAGGCACTCAGCCCGAGCAGCCCCATCCGGCGGATGTGCTCGTCCGTGAGGCGTGCGAACATACGCCCCATCTCAGCAAGGTCAGCCCCCGGGCGGTTGATCCCGCCCACCAGCAGGCTGGCCAAGGCATCGCGTTCCGCAGCCACGCGCTGAGACTGGGACAGGGCCTCACCGACCAGGCGGCGACCCCACAGGGCGAGCCGTCCGGCCACCTTCGGGTCTGCTTCGATAGCCTCCCGGACCGCCCTGACCGCAAACTCCGCCTGGCCCACGTCCTGAAGCACCGATCGGACCAGCTTCTGCGTCCACGGATCGACGTAGGCCGAGATCTCGCGATAGAAGTCCGTCGCGATGCCGTCACCCACGTAGGCCTTGACCAAGCCCTCAAGCCATCCGGTGGGCTTGGTTCGGTCGTGGAACTCGTCAATCGGTGCGATGAAGGGGTCGATCGCCACATCGGGGTCCGCGCCCATCTCGGTGAGCCGGCCTGCCAACGCCTCGTAGTGCAGGAACTCAGCCACAGCCACTCGCGCCAACGCAGCCTTGGCCGGGGGGTTCGGAGCCATCTCGGCATCGGCCGCAAGCCGCGAGAAGGCCGTCAGCGACCCGTAGGCAAGTGCTCCGAGAAGGTCCACGACGGCCGCACGATAGGTGGGGTCGTCGGAGAACGCGTCCCCCGCCACAGGGGCGCTCTCGGTCACGCCACCCCCGCTCCCGGGTTCATCGACGACGGATTTCTGCTGTCCTTGAGCGTCCATGAACGCAAACAGTAGTGCTCACCGCTAGACTGATGTCTGACATCGGTGCCCGGTCGGCACAAATCAGCAGCCAGTGAGACTGCGCTGCACCCACGAAGAACTCCGATCGGCCCGCTTTGCAGCGCGGCCTGCAACCTGCCGGAACCTTCGGACACGCGTGCGGCCCTCGCCCGATCGAGAGATAACTCATGACCACCCAAGAAGACACGACAGCACCAGACGCTGCCGAAACCCCCGCCACGATCCAGACGGAAGCGGTCCAGGCAGACGCGGTGAAGACCCCATCCGTACCCGAGCCCACGTTCGCGGACTTCAACGTTCACCCCGACATCGTCGCCGCACTGGCCGAAGCCGGCATCATCCACCCGTTCCCGATCCAGTCGATGACGTTGGCGGTCGCCCTTGGTGGCCACGACATCATCGGTCAGGCCAAGACCGGCACCGGCAAGACCCTGGGATTCGGCATCCCGATGATCCAGAACGTGATCAGCCCCAAGGACGAGGAATTCGCTACGCTCACGACCGCCGGAAAGCCGCAGGCCCTGGCCGTCGCGCCCACCCGTGAGCTTGCTGTCCAGGTGTCGGGCGACCTCGAGCGCGCGGGCAAGGCTCGCGGCGTCCGTGTCGTCACCATCTACGGCGGCCGCGCTTTCGAACCCCAGGTCCAGGCTCTGCAGCGTGGCGTCGAGATCGTCGTCGGCACCCCGGGCCGGCTCCTCGACCTCGCCAAGCAAGGTCACCTCGACCTCTCCTACGTCAAGAGCGTCGTGCTCGACGAGGCGGACGAGATGCTCGACCTCGGCTTCCTTCCGGACATCGAGAAGCTGCTCGCGCAGACCCCGGCCAGCCGCCAGACGATGCTCTTCTCGGCCACCATGCCGGGCGCCATCGTGGCCCTGGCCCGTCGCTACATGACCCAGCCGACCCACATCCGGGCCATGGGCGAGGACCAGGACAGCAAGACCGTCAAGGCCGTTGAGCAGTTCGTCTACCGCGCGCACGCCATGGACAAGGTCGAGATGCTGGCCCGCATGCTTCAGGCCAAGGACCGCGGCCGAACGCTCATCTTCAGCCGGACGAAGCGCACCACCGCCAAGGTCGCCGACGATCTCGCCGAGCGGGGCTTCGCCGCGGCTGCCATCCACGGGGACCTCGGCCAGGGAGCCCGCGAGCAGGCTATGCGGGCGTTCCGCAACGGCAAGGTGGACGTACTGGTCGCCACCGACGTGGCAGCCCGCGGTATCGACGTCGACGACGTCACGCACGTGATCAACTACCAGTGCCCCGAAGACGACAAGACCTACCTGCACCGCATCGGCCGCACCGCACGCGCGGGCAATACCGGTGTCGCCGTCACCTTCGTCGACTGGGACGACCTGCACCGCTGGGGCATGATCAACAAGGCCCTCGACCTCGGCATCCCCGAGGCTGCGGAGACCTACTCCTCGTCCGAGCACTTCTACAGGCAGATGAACATCCCCGCGAACGCGACCGGTCGGCTGCCCAAGTCGAGCCGGACCCGCGCGGGCCTTGCCGCCGAAAAGGTCGAGGACCTCGGCGAGACGGGCAAGAACCACCGGGGGGGGCCGCCAGAACGTGGTCGTTCGTCCGCTGGTCACAGCGGCGGGGGTCGATCCGGCGGGCCGTCCAAGCGAGGCACGCACTCGGCCGAGGGCCGCGAGCGCCCCGCGGATCGCCCAAAGGCGGATCAGGCCAGCAGCCACGACCGACCCCAGAGCGCTGACGACACCAAGCCTCGTCGTAGCCGCAACCGTCGTCGCACCCGCGGCGGGCAGGGCGGCGCCGCCGGAGCAGGCACCGCCAAAGCCTGAACCGGCCAGTGGCTTCCTAGCTGGGTTCGAACTGGGTTCGAATTGGGTACGAGCTGGGTCCTAGTCGGTCGTAGCCGGTTCTGGTCGGTTCTGATCGGATGGAACCGGCTGGAACCGGGGCAGGAGACTGGTGGCGACCTCGCGGTATGCCTTAGCGCCCTTGGACGACCGGGACGTCGAGAGGATCGAGCGACCCAGCGCCGGAGCCTCGGCAAACCGCACGGTCTTCGGTATCGGCGGGCTGAGCACCGGCAGCCCGTAGCGCTCCCCCACGTCGGCCAGCACTGCCCGCGCGTGCTTGCTTCGACCGTCATACAGCGTGGGCAGTATGCCGAACACCTCGAGGCCGGGGTTGAGGATGGCTTTCACGTCGGTGATCGTGTCCAGGAGCTGCCCCACCCCGCGGTGGCTCAGCATCTCGCACGGCATCGGGATGATCACCCCTTGGGCGGCGGTCAGCGCATTCAGGGTCAGCACGCCCAGTGAGGGCGAGCAGTCCACCAGGATGATGTCGTAGTCCTGCCGCAGCGGCTCTAGAACCGAGCGCAGAACGTACTCACGCCCTGGCCGCGGAAGGAGCTGCGCCTCGGCTCCGGCAAGCTCGATGACACTCGGGATCAGGTCGACGCCGTCTGCGCACCCCACGATCGCGTCCCGTGCCGCGACCCCGCGCACGACCAGCACCTCGTTGATGCTGACGGTGACCGCGTCCGGGTCAACTCCCAGGCTGAACGTCAGGCAGGCCTGCGCGTCCAGGTCAACGAGCAGCACCTGCTTGCCGAGCTCGGCGAAGGCCGCCCCGAGGGAGGCGACCGACGTCGTCTTGGCCACCCCGCCCTTCTGGTTGGCCACCGCCACGATCGCGCCCAGGCGCGTCACCGACCGCTCTCCCTGGGCGAGGCTTCGGTCGTCTTCACGATCTGGTCTCTCCTGAGCTTTTTCCTGAGCTGCCTGCTGAGTTGTTCCCGGGGTCCTCACCTTCGTTGTTCCCGCGGTCCTTGCCTGAGTTGTAGCCCGGGTCCCTGCCACAGTCATTGTTGACGCCTCTCCGACGACTTGGGGTCGGGCACAGTCTGTCAGCGTGTCGCCGCGGCGGCGAGGTGACCACGCCAGCAGAGAACCTCAGATGCCAGCCCGCCCTGCTGGCCAGCCCGCCCCGCTGGCCAGCCCGCCCCGCTTGCCAACCGTCACTCGCGGCGGCCGGGACCCGCTGGCACATCGGGCTCCAGCCCCGCCCAGTCGGACTTCTCCGGGCCGATCACCTGGCCCTCGGGGCAGTGCGCCCGGAATTCGCACCACGCGCAGATCGGCGAGACCGCCGGGGCGAACATCGGCGACTCCACCCCCTTGTCGGCATAGTCGGTGTCCGCTCTGCGAAGGTCCGCCGCGATCGACTCCGCCTCGGCGACCTTGCGCTGAAGGGTCGCCGGTGTGTGCTCATGGGCCAGCACCTCCCCCGTCGGCAGGTGATGAAGCTCAACCCTCGTGCAGGGGCGGCGAAACATCCCAGCGGCCGCGACGGCATACAGCGCCATGGGCAAGGAGGTGCGCGCGTCGTCGTCGGTGGGCCGGGCCCGGCCGGTCTTGTAGTCCACCACCACCAGCTCACCGTCGCGGTCATCGAGGCGGTCGAGACGACCGGTCACGGCCATCGTCGCGGTATGAAGGGAGACGGTGCGCTCGACGCCCAGCGGTTGTCGCCCCCGGTCCACCCCCCGCAGGTATTCCGTCACCCGCCCCGTCGTGCGCGCGCGCCAGCTCGCGGACTGCTCGGGGTCGCGGAAGCCGACATCGATCCAGGACTGTCGCACCAGAGACTCGACGGATGAGGGGGTGCGTTCGACCGGCGCCAGGTCCCAGAAGTCCCGCAGGACGTTGTGAGTGGCAACCCCGACCGAAGTGTGCGCCCGCGGGGACCGCGCCTGAGGCCTGGGGCGGTCGAGGTATTGCATGCGGTAGCGGCGAGGGCAGTCGAGCCAGGCAAGCAGCCTGCTCGGGCTGGCCGAGTAGAGACGTCGCGGCATACCACTGAACTTCTGCTGCACTGGCCTGTCACCCACTCGGAGAGGTTAGCCGACAGTGGTGACACCAGAAGTGGTGAGAGCAGAAGTGGCGACTCCAACTACCCCGGCATGTTACCCACCCGTCGAGGCTAGCCATTAGTGGTGAAACCAGGCACCGTCGTGACGCTGGTCCCGCCACGCTGGAGCTAGCTGCCCGTGGCCACAAACGCCCGCACGCTGTTGGCAATCATCTGCACGGCGATGGCAGACAGGAGCAGACCGGCGATCCGGGTGACGAGCATCGTGCCGCTGTCACGCAGCACCCGGTGCACCTGCCCGGCAAACCTCAGGAACAGCCAGACGACGAAGATGGCGGCCAGCAGCCCCAGCGCCACCGCCAGGAAACCCCCGAAGCCATCCGCCTCCCGCACCGCGAGCATGGTCGCCACGATGGCCCCCGGGCCGGCGAGAATCGGGGTGCCCAGCGGCACCAGCGCCACGTTGACGCCAGCGTCGTTGTTGACCCCCGACTCCTGGCCGATGAGCAGCTGCAGCGCCACCAGGAGCAGCAGCAGTCCACCGGCACCCTGCAACGCGGCCAGGCTGATGTGCAGGTAGGTCAGGATCTGCTGCCCGAACACGGCGAACGCGGCGATCACCCCCAGGGCAACCAGCGAGGCCCGCCGCGCCGCGATCGCCCGGTGCTTGTGCGTGAGCGATCCGGTCAGCCCGAGGAAGATCGGCACGGCACCTGGCGGGTTCATGATCACCAGCAGGGTGACGAACACAGACAGAAAGAGCTGCAGATCGAAGTACGAGCTCAAGGGCGCAGCACCTCTACACCCGAAGCCAGGTCCTCGATCTGTTGCAGCACAACGGGATCGGTCGTTCTGTCGCCGAGCCGGTTGGTCTTGCGATCACCGTGGTAGTCCGAGGAGCCGGTCACGAACAGGCCGAGCGAGGCGGCCAGGTCGGTCCCGTGGCGCACCTCGTCGCCAGAGTGGTCCGGGTGGTGCACCTCCAGCCCGGCCATCCCGGCAGCCGCCATCGCCTCGATGACCGAGTCATCCACGATGGGCCCGCGACGACCTGCGAACGGGTGAGCCATGACCGCGACGCCACCGGCCTCCCCCAGCAGGCGCACCGCTTGCATGGGATCGGGCGCATAGTGCGCGGCGTAGTAAGGAGATCCGTTCCCCAGGTACGAGGCGAACGCGTCGTTGACCGAGGTCACGATGTGCTTGGCCACCAGAGCAGCCGCGATGTGCGGCCGCCCGATGGTGGCTCCCGGCTCGACGTGCTCGAGGACGTCGTCCCAGTCCAGCGGCAGATCGCGCGACAACAGCTCGACGATGCGCTGAGCCCTGGTCTCGCGACTCTCCCGACACCGCTCCAGCTCAGCGAGCAGGCCGGGCGCCGTCGGGTCCTGCAGGTAGCCGAGGAGGTGAATACTCACCCCGTCGTGCCGACTCGAGATCTCGATCCCGCGCACCAGGGCGATCCCATGGTGCTGTGCGGCTGTGGCAGCCCCGGCCCAGCCTGACGTCGTGTCGTGATCGGTCAGTGCGAGCACGTCCAGACCCGCCCCGGCAGCGGAGCCCACGACCGCGGCAGGTGACTCACTGCCATCGCTGGCGCAGGAGTGGGTGTGCAGGTCGATACGCATGCCCCAAGGTTAGGTCACCGACAGCGGTCATCAGTTCCTGGCCGGAGGCTCCACTATGGTCAGCAGACCACGGCAACCTTTCGGCCCGGATCGCCGTGATGGAGAGTATGAAAGTGGCCGATGAGGGCTTCTAAGGACGCGTACGACAGATCGTTTGCGGAGTTCATGGACCAGGCCGGCCCGGCACTGTTGCTGACCGCCTGGTTCCTCACCGGCGACATCGACCGTGCCCAGGAGCTCACCCAGGCCGCCCTGGTCAAGACCTACCTGGTCTGGCACACGATAGACCGGGACAACCCGCTCGCCTACGCCCGGCGCTGCCTGTTCAACCACAAGATGGACGTATGGCGGGCCACTGGCCACGAGGTCGTGGCCGACCTCACCAGCGCGGAGCCCAGGATCCTCGCAGCATCCCGGAATTGGTCCCAGTCCCAGTCCGACGACAGCGCGGACGCCACCACAGACAATCGCGACGACCTCGTCCGCCGGCTGTCCCGGCTGCCGGAGCAGCAGCGCAAGATCGTCGTCCTGCGGTACTACGCCGACCAGTCCGAAGCGGCGGTGGCGGAGGCCCTGGGGATCTCGGTAGGAAGAGGAGGTCCGCGTCCCGAGGTCTGGCCGCGCTACGTCGTCACGCCGGGGCCGAGGTGCTGGCACCGGCGCCAGCTCAGGGACAGGCACCTCTGATTCTCCCGCCCAGCGTGTCAGACATCGGAGTGGTCCTGACGACGAACGGAGCGATAACCGGGACCGCAGTGTCGGATCGGATGCCTGACGGCAGCGTGATCTTTGCGGTCAGCAGGGAGATCAGCCGGTCACCAGATCCCGGCAAGGACTCGATCAAAGCCGTCACCTGGACCAACGCCGACGGCACCCAGGGCCGGATCGCGGTGACCCAGAAGGGCGAATGACGATCGCCGTGCAGCACAACTACTCGCCATACGAATGACGTGTTTCAGCCCTTGGACGGAGGCTCCACGAGGGCTGGACGTCCGGGCTGGTCGCCGCCGCGCGCCTGCAGGTAGCTGTCCTTGGGGACCATGACCTTGCGCCGGAAGATGCAGACCAGGGTGCCGTCCTGCTTGTAGCCCTTGGTCTCGACGTAGACCACGCCACGGTCGTCCTTGGAGGTGGACTCCCACTTGTCGAGAACGGTGGTCTCGCCATAGATGGTGTCCCCGTGGAAGGTCGGCGCCACGTGACGCAGCGACTCCACCTCGAGGTTGGCGATGGCCTTGCCGGAGACGTCGGCGACGCTCATCCCCAGCAGCAGCGAGTAGATGTAGTTGCCAACCACCACGTTCTGGCCGAACTGCGTGGTCTCCTCGGCATAGTTGGAGTCCAGGTGCAGCGGGTGGTGGTTCATGGTCAGCAGACAGAACAGGTGGTCGTCATACTCGGTGACCGTCTTACCGGGCCAGTGCTTGTAGACCGCGCCGACCTCGAACTCCTCGTAACTGCGCCCGAATTGCATAACCGTCATCGTGCCCGACCAGCCGGCATGACGGGAGGGGCGCGGCGAGTGCCCTTTGTCACGTCCACGTCATGTCTGCCCCAGCGCCAGCCCCCGCCCAGCGCCAGACCAGCCCCCCACTGAGGGCAGGTGTGTCGCTCTTCGAGTACCTGCGTTGATGCGCTAACAATGACGCTCGTGCGCCAGGTGGGCACGCCAGGTGGGACCATCACTCGCGGGGATCGCCGACCGAACGTCGCAGGGCACGTCTCTGGCCACGATCGAGCCCGATCCGCAACGGCCGGGCGAGGTAGGTGCCCATGCTGACGCCGGCAGCCAGCCCCATCCCGATACCGGCGGCGACCAGCAAAGTCGTGAAGCCGGTCGAGAGCCCGGCGCCTGACGTACGTTGCACAATCTCGAAAAGGCCCTGGTACACCACGAGGCCTGGCAGCAAGGGGACGATCCCCGCCATGGTCAGGGCCAGCGCGGGGACCCGCAGACGGCTGGCCACGAGCTGCGACACGAACCCGGCGACGAGCGCGGCCAACGCGTTGGCGACCACCGGGCCCATACCGGCGTACATCGCGCCCAGGTAGGTCAGCCAGCCCAGCCCCCCGGTGATCGTGGAGTAGAAGGCGGCGCGAGGACCGGCATAGGCCGACACCGCGAACGCCCCCGACACGACCATCGAGGCGATCACCTGCACCACGGTGTTGGTGGAAAGCTGCGAAGCCGCCGTGATCTGCAACGAGACCCCGGTTCTCTGGGCGAGCGCCAGGATGCCACCGATGCCCACCACGATGCCGAGGGTCAGCACCACGACCTCGAAAGCCCGGGCACCAGCCGTGACGTAGTAGCCATCGATCGCGTCCTGGGCCGCCCCGACCACGGACATCCCGGCAAGCAGCACCACGACGCCGGAGGCCACGACCAGCGAGGGCGAGATCCTCTGCAACCCGGGAACACCGGCCGAGATAGCCGCAAGCAGCCCCACCGCCACGATGGTCGGGATCGCGCCCCCGGCCATCTGGGTGAAGAAGGCAGCGATCCCCCGCCGGGACAGCCAGCGTTGCACCCGGTCGACCACGGCCGTGGTGACGAAGCTCAGCGCCATGATGAACCAGGTGCCGCCGAAGAGAGCTGCGACGGCCGCTGCCACGGTAGCCAGGGCGCCGGTCACCACCCAGCGCCGGTAGGGGTGCGGCGCCCTGATCAGTGCGTCGAAGCGGATCCGTGCCTCGTCGACCTGGATACCGTCCTCGGCAACTTCGCGCACGAGGGTCTGAAGCCTTTCCAGCCGGGTCAGGTCAGTGGAACGCACCTTGATGCCACGCATCACGGTCATCGGATCCGCGTCCGGACCACGGTGGTACGACACCGAGATGGAGGTAAAGGTCACATCAACATGGACGGAGCGAAGGCCATAGGCATGGGTGAGCCGCAGGACCGTCGCCACCACATCGGAGGCGGAGGCGCCGGTGGACAACAGCCTCTCGCCCACCCGCATCGCCAGATCGATGACTGCCCGGGCTGTCCGCTGGTCGACGCCATCGGCTCCCAACCACAGGGACAGCACGTCAGTGGGCGGATCGATGTCACGCACGGCCTGCCCTGCCCGCTCACGAAGGGACCGCCCCGCGACACGCGGGGATCGCTGCGGATGAGGGGCGGAGCTGGTCAATGACACATGACTACTCTCGCAGAGCGGTGACGCGGCACCGAATGCGCCGTGGCACCATGTGGGAATGAGCGAAGAGCAGCACAAGGCAGATCACCGCGGTCGCCCCAGCAACGACGAGTTCCGCGCCTTCATCGCCGCCAGCTGGGCGCCCCGTTCCACGGACAAGCCCGCCCAGGCGCTCGCCGCGCCGTATGCCGCGCTGCGCCGGGCCGCGGCCTCGGCCGCCTTCCCCGGTGAGCGGCTCGTCATACCCGCTGGTGGCCTGAAGGTACGCAGCAACGACTGCGACTACGTCTTCCGGCCGCACAGCGCCTTCGCCCACCTGACCGGTCTGGGCAGTGACCGCGAGCCCGACGCCGTGCTGGTGCTCGAGCCGCGTCAGGACGGCTCACACGAGTCGATCCTGTACTTCCGCCCGCTGGCCGGCCGCGACACCGAGGAGTTCTTCGGTGACTCCCGCTATGGCGAGTTCTGGGTCGGTGCCCGCCCCGGCCTGGCCGACATCGAGGACGAGCTGGCGCTGTCCGCACGTCACATCGACGAGCTCGCCGAGGGTATGGGCAAGGACGTCGGCAGCACCGGGATCCGTATCGTGCGCGACGGGGACCGGGACCTGACGGCCGCCCTGGACGCCGTTCGGGACGGGGCGACTGCGACAGGCGAGACTGACGAGGCCGGCCAGACCCAGACCATCCGCGATCGCGACGACGAGCTCGCCCACTTCCTGTCCACCATGCGACTGGTCAAGGACGAGTGGGAGATCGCTCAGATGCGCGATGCCATCCGGGCGACGGCCACCGGCTTCGACGCCGTCATCGCGGGCCTTCCCCAGGCCCTCGCGCACGGCCGGGGCGAGCGCTGGGTCGAGGGCATCTTCGGTCTGCACGCGCGGCACCAGGGCAACGGTGTCGGGTATGACTCGATCTGCGCCTCTGGGGACCACGCCAACACGCTGCACTGGATCAAGAACACCGGTGACATCGCCAGCGGCGACCTGCTGCTGCTCGATGCGGGCGTCGAGGTCGACTCCCTCTTCACCGCGGACGTCACGCGGACGCTCCCGGTCAGCGGTCGCTTCACCGAGGCGCAGCGCAAGGTCTACGACGCCGTGTATGCCGCGCAGGAGGCCGGGATCGCCGCGGTGAAGCCGGGCGCGAAGTTCTCCGACATCCACGACGCGGCGATCCGGGTGATCGCCGAGCACCTGCACGCCTGGGGCCTGCTGCCCGAGGGCGTCGACGTCGAGACCACCCTTGACAAGGACAACGGGAACTACCACCGCCGTTGGATGGTCCACGGGACCAGCCACCACCTGGGCCTGGACGTGCACGACTGCGCACTTGCCCTCCGCGAGGAGTACATGGGTTCCGAGCTGAAGCCCGGGATGATCCTCACGGTGGAGCCCGGCCTCTACTTCAAGGCCGACGACCTGCTGGTCCCCGAAGAGCTGCGAGGCATCGGAGTCCGGATCGAGGACGACATGCTGGTCACCGTGGACGGCTGCGAGAACCTCTCTGCGGCGATGCCCCGCACCTCGACCGACGTCGAGTCCTGGATCGCCAACAGCAGAGGATTGACAGCTATGCCGTGAGGGGCGCACCACCCGGCATGCTCGCCAGCAGCGCGCGACCCTGCTCGGCGAGCTTGTGCTCCACCAGCACCTCATAGCGCGTCGCCACCACCTGGCTCACCGACGTGAAGTCCCGTCGGCCCTTCGTCGCGGCATACCCCAGCAGCGCCCAGACGAGGCCGAAGAGCGCACCGAACGCCACTGTTGCCAGGACAGCCCAGGTGGTGCTGTTCTGGTCGAACAACGCGAAGATGAGCCCGACGAACAACCCCATCCACATGCCTGAGAGTGCACCGGCGCCGATAACCCGCCCTCGGGTCAGCCGCCCGGTCACCCGCTCGACCTGCCTGAGGTCGGTGCCCACGATCATGCAGTTCTGTACGGCGAACTGGTTGTCGGAGAGATAGTCGACCGCCTTCTGGGCATCCTCGTACTTGTCATACGTCCCGAGCGACATCGGGTACGCCAGGGTGAGACCCCCGATCGGGATGCGCGATCGCCCTGACATGTTCGGTTGCGAGCTCATGGGGACAGTCTGGCGCATTGCGCCCCAAAGCTGCACCTCTGGACCCAGCTCGAACGCACCCTGTGACCCCGCTCAGCCACGTAGCTGATAGTCCTTCAGCAGCCGGCGACCGATGATCATCCGCTGGATGTCCGCCGTCCCCTCACCGATCAGCAGCATCGGCGCCTCACGGTAGAGCCGCTCGATCTCGTACTCCTTGGAGTAGCCGTAGCCGCCGTGGATGCGGAACGAGTCCTCGACCACCTGGGAGCAGTACTCCGAGGCCAGGTACTTCGCCATACCGGCCTCGAGGTCGTTGCGCTCGCCCGAGTCCTTCAGGCGGGCCGCCCGGACCATCATCTGGTGGCCGGCCTCGATCTTGGTCGCCATCTCGGCCAGGCGGAACAGCACCGCCTGGTGCTCGGCGATCTTCTTTCCAAAGGTCTCGCGCTGCTGGGCATAGTCGATCCCGAGCTCGAACGCCCGCAAGGCCACCCCGCAGGCACGTGCGGCCACGTTGACCCGGCCCACCTCGACGCCGTCCATCATCTGGTAGAAGCCCTTGCCCGGCTCACCGCCGAGGATCTGGTCCGTCGTCGTGGTGTAGCCGTCGAGGATGAGCTCGGTCGTGTCGACGCCCTTGTAGCCCATCTTCTCGATCTTGCCGGGGATGGTCAGGCCGGGAGCCGTCTCGCCGAAGCCAACCTCCTTCTCCATCAGGAAGGCGGTCATGTTCTTGTAGACGGAGTCCCCACCGTTGTCGGTCTTCACGAGCGTGGCAACGAGATTCGAGCTGCCACCGTTGGTCAGCCACATCTTCTGGCCGTTGATCGTCCACGTGCCGTCCCCGCTGGTCACAGCTTTGCTCGTGATCGCCGCCACGTCCGAGCCGCAGCCCGGCTCGGACATCGAGAAGGCCCCGCGGACCTCACCGGTGGCCATCCGGGGCAGGTACCTCTGCTTCTGCTCCTGCGTGCCGTGCTGAATCAGCAGGTAGGCCACGATGAAGTGGGTGTTGATGATGCCGCTGACGCTCATCCAGCCGCGGGCGATCTCCTCCACGCACAGCCCGTAGGTCAGCAGCGACTCGCCCAGGCCGCCGTACTCCTCGGGGATCATCAGTCCGAAGATCCCCATCTCCTTCATGCCCTCGACGATCTGGGTCGGGTACTCGTCCTTGCGCTCGAGCTCCATGGCGACCGGGATGATCTGCTCGTCGACAAACTGCCGGACCAGCTTGAGCAGCTCGCTCTGCTCTTCGGTCAGGCCTTCGGTGTGCTGCAGTCGTGCCATCGCCGTATGCCGCCCTCACATGTGGGTTCCCAGGATTGACCAGCCGAGCCGATCAACAGTGCTGCTGAACAGAGCTACTCCGCGAGTATGCCGAATCGTCACCTCGCCGGGACAGCCATCCATCATGTGAATCCCACCACGGACCGCAGCACCCGCCGGCCGGCACCCCACAGGCCATCACCCGAACAGGCCATCACACCCCCAATAAATTGGTTGCAGCCCGAAGCCGGACATGTGATCGTTGACGCGAGAACGCGCTGCCAGGGCGCACCAGATCCGAGGAGGGCCGTGAGATGACAACGACTGTGTCAGTCCACCCCACGCCCGTTCCTCCTTCCGTCCTGGAGTTCTCCCTTGTCACGCAACAGCCTTGGACACAGCAGTAGTCCTGAGTACGACAGTCATGACGAGTCGCCCACCCCTCTGCACCTCCCCGACCCGGCGGCCCCCACGACGGCGCCGGAACCGTCCACCCTGACGAACAGCTACCGCGACAGCGGATACGCCGTCGACACCGTTCCGGACCGGCCGCCCGAAGGCGAACGCTGGTCCAGCTGGGACGGCGCCCGACACGGTCCCGGCCCGCGCCCGGACTGGGTCATCACCGACCTCGGTGCGGTGGACCAGGACCTGGGCATTCTCAGGTCCGGCAAGGAGGCCGACGTCCACGTCATCCG
>JACMPC010000196.1 GCA_014377705.1 Dermatophilaceae bacterium | reverse complement strand
GCCGTACTCCGGGCTCATGTTCCCGATCGTGGCGCGGTCGGCGAGCGGGACGTTGGCGACCGACGGGCCGTAGAACTCGACGAACTTGCCGACGACGCCGCTCTTGCGCAGCAGCTCGGTGACGGTGAGGACCAGGTCGGTGGCCGTCGCGCCGGCCGGCAGCTCGCCGACGAGCTTGAAGCCCACGACCTTCGGGATGAGCATCGAGACGGGCTGGCCGAGCATGGCCGCCTCGGCCTCGATGCCGCCGACGCCCCAGCCCAGGACGCCCAGCCCATTGACCATCGTGGTGTGCGAGTCGGTGCCGACGCAGGTGTCCGGATAGGCCATTCCGGCGCGGTCGAAGACGACCCGGGCGAGGTGCTCGATGTTGACCTGGTGAACGATCCCGGTGCCGGGCGGCACGACCTTGAAGTCGTTGAAGGCGCTCTGGCCCCAGCGCAGGAACTGGTAGCGCTCTTCGTTGCGCTGGTACTCCAGCTCGACATTCCGCTCAAAGGCGTCTGCCCGGCCGGCCACATCGGCGATCACCGAGTGGTCGATGACCATCTCGGCGGGAGCCAGCGGGTTGATCTTGCCCGGGTCGCCGCCGAGCTCGGCCACAGCCTCGCGCATGGTGGCGAGGTCGACGATGCACGGGACGCCGGTGAAGTCCTGCATGATCACGCGGGCCGGCGTGAACTGGATCTCGGTATCCGGCTCGGCGCTGGGATCCCAGTCGGCGAGGGCCCGGATCTGATCGGCCGTGATGTTCGCGCCGTCCTCGTTCCGCAGGAGGTTCTCCAGGAGGATCTTGAGGCTGAAGGGCAGCCGCTCGCTGCCCGCCATAGCGGAAAGGTGGAAGACGTCGTATGACGTGTCCCTGACCTTCAGAGTCCCCTTGGCACCAAAACTGTCCACGCTGTGATCGCTCACGTTGGCTCCTTCACAATTTATCTTGACGTCAAGATATATCTAACCACATCTCTGCCCGGAGCATCCGGCCCAGCCCAGCCCAGTGCGACTCAGACCGGATCAGCGTGATCACGGACCAGCGCCTGACGCATGCCCTCGGGGATCGGCGCCGCGCTCCGGCCCGCGATCTGCACGCAGACGTACGTGATCGCCGCCTGAGCACACCGTGTCCGCAGCTGACCTGAGGCTTCCACCCTCTCGATCGAGTACCCGAGGCGGAACGACGTCGTCCCCACATGCTGCACCCGCACGGCGACCTCGGCGTGCTGGAAGGCCTGGAGGCTGTCCAGCCACTCGAGCTCCGCCTTGCGCAGGACGGCGTCGAACCCCTGACCCCGCAACGTCTGGTAGCCGTAGCCGATCGACTCCATGAAGGCGCTCATCGCCTCGTCACACCAGCCTAGGTACCACATGTTGAACACGACGCCCAGGGAGTCGACCTCGAAGAAGCGGATGTCGAGGGGAAACCGAAACTCACCGCTGGTCCAGAC
This sequence comes from Dermatophilaceae bacterium, assembly GCA_014377705.1. Lineage (GTDB taxonomy): Bacteria > Actinomycetota > Actinomycetes > Actinomycetales > Dermatophilaceae > UBA4719. The sequence goes on along the minus strand of JACMPC010000196.1, from coordinate 6,255 downwards.
GCTGCCCGTCACTACGCCGTCCTGCACCAAGGCGTGCTGCAGCACACCGTCCTGCAGCACGCCTTCAGTCGACGCAAGGTCACCCGTCATGTAGACCTCCCTCTCCAGAATGCCCAGTATCCATGAATGACAGTGTCCATGACTGACAGGTCAGGGCCGGCCGGTCCCTCCGCGGCTCCACCTCCCCCGCTACGGCGACGTCGGACGCCTTGCCACCAGAACGAGCTCGATGGCGTCACCATCCGGCAGATGTCGGACCACCTCGCCGAGCTGCTCGACCAGCAGCCCCTCGCTGGCCGCCCGGTAGCCGGCTTCGGTGTGCAGCAACCGGGGGTCGCAGGGGCCGCCGGCTCCCTCGGTGAGGTTGCGCAGGGCATGCCCAACCATGACCAGCGCCCCGCCCGGGGCCAGCCAGTCGCGCGCCCGTGCCAGCACCGCGTCGCTCAGGTGCAGGTGGGAAACCAGCACGAGGTCGAAGGTGACTCCGGCCGCCGGCTCCCAGGCTCGCACGTCGGCCACGACCCAGTCGACCTCGACGCCCACTTCCCAGGCTCCCCGGCGAGCGTGCTCGATGGCCACGGCCGAGAAGTCGATGGCAGTGACCTGCCATCCCAGCGCGGCCAGCCAGACGCCGTGACGCCCCTCCCCCGAGCCCAGGTCGAGCGCCCGACCGGTGAACCATCCACGGATCGTGGCGGCCACCCAGGGGTTGGGCGCGGCTGACCAGACCCGGTCCGGCTCGGCATACCTGCTGTCCCATTCCCGGGCATCGTGGCCGGCAGTCACTCCAGGGGCTCCAGAATGGCGATGCACTCAACATGATGGGTCATCGGGAAGGCGTCAAAGGCACGCAGGGACCGTATTCCGTAGCCCGCGGAACGGGCGTAGGCAACGTCGCGAGCCAGTGCCGCCGGGTCACAGGCGAGGTAGGCGATCAGGCGCGGCCCCAGGGCCGCGACGTCCTTGATGACGGACTTGCCGGCCCCGGTGCGAGGTGGGTCCAGCACGACCAGGTCGGCGCGGATCCCCTGCCGTACCAGTGGTTTCAGGGCGCGGTCGACCTTGCCGAGTCGAAGCTCAATCTCGGGGCGCAGCTGCAGGTTGCTTTTGGCGTCGGCGATAGCGCGGGCGTCCGACTCGATCGCCAGGACGGCCCCGGTCGGGCCCACCGCGTCGGCTAGGGCCAGCGCGAACAGCCCGACACCGGCGTACAGATCCAGCGCGCGCTCGCCCGGCTGCGCCGCCAGCTCCCGGCGAACATGCGCCACGAAGGTCGCGGCGGCTCGTGGGTGGACCTGCCAGAAGCCCCGGGCGGACAGCCGGAACTCGGCCGACCAGTCATCGGTCTCGACCCGTTCGGTGATGTGCGGCACGGTCGACCCCCGTGACGGCAGTCGGACGGCGACGGCCAGGGCCTCACCGCTGGCGTCCACGACGTCAACGGAGGAGGCCATCGGCCATTGCCGCCCGAGCACCCCGGTCTCGATCACCCGCTGGGTCGAGATGAGGCAGTCCGTCAGGGGGATGATCTCGTGACTGTGGTTCCGGTGCAGACCGGCGGCACCTGAGGAGTCGATGGCGAACTCGGTCCTGGTCCGCCACCGAACTCCCCGGGTGTCACCAGGGAGCGCCTCCACCTGGACGTCGACCTCGAGGCCTGCCAGCCGCTGGAACTGCTCGGCCACCACTGCTGACTTCAGCTCGCGCTGGTACGTGAGATCGCTGTGTTGCCAGTCGCATCCGCCGCACCTGCCGGGCCCAGCGAACGGGCACGCAGGCTGCACGCGGTGGGGTGAGGGCGCGAGCACCTCCACGGCGTCGCCCAGCAGGAACCGGTCCCCGGTCCTGCCCTCGGTGATCGCGACGCGGACGGTCTCGCCCGGCAGCGCATGTCGCACGAAGACGACCCGGCCGTCATGGCGGGCCACACAGTGCCCGCCGTGGGCGACCTTGCCGACCTTCGCCTCGAACTGCGTGCCGACCATGGACACCCGGGGCTCGTCCCTGAGGTTCTGGCCCGGGTCGGTCACTTTCCTTTCCTCACAGAGCCGACGGCGCCGGAGCCCGTGCCCTCGAAGCGCTCCTCGGCCCCCTCGGAGGAACGCATCTGCCACGGCACGCTGGTCACCATCACACCTGGGGTGAAGTACAGGCGACCTTTCAGGCGCAGGGCACTCTGGTTGTGCAGGAGGCTCTCCCACCAGCGACCCACGACGTACTCCGGGACGTAGACCATCACAACGTCACGGGGGCTGCCCCGTCTGACGGACTTGACATAGTCGACGACGGAGCTGGTGATCTCCCGGAAGGGCGAGTCCAGGACCTTCAGGGGCACCGGGATGTCGCGGCGGTCCCATTCGTCCTGCAGTGCCTGCGTCTCTTCGGGCTCCACGTTGACCGTGACCGCCTCGAGGAGGGAGGGCCGGGTCGCCCGCGCGTAGGCCAGGGCGCGCAGGGTCGGCTTGTGGATCTTGGAGACCAGGACGATCGCATGGACCCGCGAGGGCAGCAGCTGCTCGTCGGCGGAGTCCTCGACGGCGAGCTCGGTACGCACCCGCGCGTAGTGACGCTGGATGCGGTTCATGATGACGAACAGGACCACCATCGCCGCGATGGCGAATCCGGCGCCCTTGATGAACTTGGTGGCCAGGACGACCAGCAGCACGGTGCCCGACATCAGGGCGCCGATGGTGTTGATGATGCGGCTGCGCATCATCCGGCGGCGCTCCTTGGGGTCGCGCTCGGTGCGCAGGTGGCGGTTCCAGTGCCTGATCATGCCGGTCTGGCTCAGGGTGAACGAGACGAAGACCCCCACGATGTAGAGCTGGATCAGGCTGGTGACCTTCGCGTCGTAGATGAAGATCAGGAAGATCGCGGCCCCGGCCAGGATGAGGATGCCGTTGGAGAACGCGAGCCGGTCGCCGCGGGTGTGCAGCTGGTGTGGCAAGAACCCGTCCTTGGCCAGGATCGAGGCCAGCACCGGGAAGCCGTTGAAAGCCGTGTTCGCGGCCAGGACAAGGATGATCCCGGTGACGATGGAGATGAAGACGACGCCGATGTGGAAGTCCGAGAAGATCGTCTTGGACAGCTGGCCGATGATCGTGTCCTGGTTGTACGCCTCGCCGACCGGTGTGCCGTTGAGGGTGAGCTGGGTCCCGGGAAACTCGGCGAACTTGATGCCGGTCAGGTTCACCAGCGTGATGATCGACATCATCATGGTGACTGAGACGGCGCCCATCAGGAGCAGGGTTGTGGCCGCGTTCGTGCTCTTGGGCTTCTTGAACGCCGGCACGCCGTTGGAGATGGCCTCGACCCCGGTCAGGGCCGCGCTTCCGGAGGAGAACGCCCGCAGCAGCAGGAAGACCATGGCGAACCCGGCGATGCCCTCTGCGCCCGGTTCCGGCAGCAAGCCGAACTGGGCGCTCTCGGCCTGGGGCAGGGAGCCCGTGGCGGACCGGTAGAACCCGAACAGGGACATGCCGATGATGCCGATCATGAAGGCGTAGGTCGGGAATGCGAACGCCGACCCGGACTCGCGCACGCCACGCAAGTTCATGGCGGTGAGCAGGACGACGAGGCCGATCGCCACCGGCATCTCCATGCCCTTCAGGAATGGCAGCGCCGCGGCGGCGTTCTGCACCCCCGAGGAGATCGAAACGGCCACAGTGAGCACGTAGTCGACCAGCAGGGCGCTGGCGACAGTCAGGCCCGCGCGCGGACCGAGGTTGACCGTCGCCACCTCGTAGTCACCGCCACCAGAGGGGTAGGCGTGCACGTTCTGGCGGTAGGACGCCACCACGACGAGCATGACGAAGACGACCGCAAGGCCAATCTGCCACGAGTGGGTGGTGGCGAAAGCGCCACCGGCTACCGCGAGGGTGAGGAAGATCTCGTCCGGCGCGTACGCCACCGAAGAGAGCGCATCACTGGCGAACACCGGGAGCGCGATCCGCTTGGGCAGGAGGGTCTCCCCCAGCCGGTCGCTGCGCATGGCCCTTCCGACGAGCAGCCGCTTGATGATCCTGCCTGAAGTTGACACGGCATTCACTCTAGGCGGCAAGCACAGTCCGTGAGTGCATCGTGCCGCCTGCGGGCGTTCGGGCGCGAGCGGCTCCCCGCTCGGTGTAACGTCGCTGCGTGTACTTCGTCATCATGGGATGCGGCCGGGTCGGGTCGACTCTGGCCATCAGCCTCGAGCGCCAGGGCCACGACGTGGCTGTCATCGACAGCAACAGCACGGCTTTCCGCCGCCTTGGCGGCACCTTCGAGGGCAAGAGGGTGACTGGCCTCGGCTTCGACCGGGACACCCTGATCGAAGCAGGTATCGAGACTGCCTACGCGTTCGCCGCCGTGAGCAGCGGCGACAACTCCAACATTCTCGCCGCCCGCGTGGCCCGGGAGACGTATGGCGTCGAGCACGTGGTGGCACGCATCTACGACCCCGGCCGGGCAGCGATCTATCAGCGCCTGGGTATCCCCACGGTGGGCACCGTGCGCTGGACCTCGGACCAGATGCTCCGTCGCCTGCTCCCCCAGGGCTCAGTTCCCGAGCACACCGACCCCAGCGGCCATGTGGTCATCGCCGACGTATCGGTCAACCCGGCCTGGATCGGCCACCGGATCAGCGAGATCGAGTCGACCTCGGGTGCCCGGGTGGCGTACGTCACCCGCCTGGGCGACGGCCTGCTGCCCGGGGTCGACACCGTGTATCAGGACGGCGACCTGGTCCACGTCGTCACGACGTCGGCTGCGCTGGCCGGCGTCGAGCGGATCATCGATCAGGTGCCGCCGGCCATCTGACCACTCCGCCGAGAGGCCGTCACAACAAGGAGCTTCACACCAAAGACTCGTCACACCAAAGACTCGTCACACGAAAGACCCGTCACACGAGAGGACATACGCCGCGATGCGAGTTGTCATTGCCGGAGCAGGCAGTGTGGGTCGCTCGATAGCCCGCGAGCTGCTGCACAACGGGCACCAGGTGCTGCTGATCGACAAGGACGTCGACGACGTCCACGCCCGGCTCGTCCCGGCAGCCACGTGGCTGCTCGCTGACGCCTGCGAGATCAGCTCCCTGCACGAGGCCGGCCTGGCTGAATGCGATGTGGTGGTGGCCGCCACCGGCGACGACAAGGCCAATTTGGTTTTATCACTGCTGGCCAAGACGGAGTTCGGGGTGCCGCGCACCGTCGCCCGGGTGAACAACCCCAAGAACGAGTGGATGTTCGACGAGGCGTGGGGCGTGGATGTTGCCGTGTCGACCCCCCGGCTGATGACGGCGCTCGTCGAGGAGGCAGTCAGCGTCGGCGACCTGGTGCGGATCTTCACCTTCGGTCAAGGCCAGGCAACAATGGTCGAGCTGACCCTCCCGGAGAACAGCCCCTTCGCCGGCAAGCGGGTCGGGGACGTGCCCTGGCCCGACGACAGCGTCCTGGTGGGCATCATCCGCGAGGACCACCCGATCGCGCCGAGCCGGGATGACTCGCTCGAGGCTCACGACGAGCTGTTGTTCCTGGCCACCCCGGAGATTGAGGACGCCCTCGAGGCGATGCTCAGCCCCGGTGAGCGGCAGCCCCGCGACAAGGAGTGACCGTCAGCCGGCCCGCTCTGACGGGCTGAGCGGCGTCTTGCCCCGCACCAGGATCATCCCCATGACCGCCAGCGCACACAGGTAGGCCGGCCACCCCAGGGCGACCTTGGCAACCCCGAGCAAGGCAACCTGCTCCGCGAGATACAGCGGGAACATCACCACGACCCGGACGGCATACAACACGACCAGGACCATGGTGAGGCGCTGGCAGACAGCGACCAGACCGCGGTCACGTCGCCATGCCGTGGGGTCATCGACCATCTTCGGATCACCGGCGGCGACCATGAAACCAACGAGGGGCCATCGCACCAGCACGGAAATCAGGGTGGCCACCCCCCAGCCTGCGCTCATCAGGATGCCGGGCAGGAATGCCGCCTCGGCCTTCCCGCTGCGCAGAGCGAAGAACGCCGCGATGGCGGTGGCAAGGACCGCCGACAGGACGTACCGGGGGGTCTGATGCGTCACCAGGCGCACCAGCAGCAGGGCCAGCACGATGGCCACCGAGGCGCCCACGGCAATGGTGACGTCCTGTGTCCAGACCCACGCCACCACGAAGGCCACTGTCGGCAGAGCAGTCTCGAAGGAGCCCCTGGCCCCTCCCAGCGCCGACGAGAGGCGTTCCCGGATAAGAGTCTCAACGGTGTGCGCGTCCTCCAGCGCCGGTG
>JACMPC010000195.1 GCA_014377705.1 Dermatophilaceae bacterium | reverse complement strand
CGGACCGTGACCGGGGTGACCCCAACGGTCGCGGCGATCTTGGAGTTGGCCATACCGTCGGCGGCCATCAGCAGCACCTTGGCCCGTTTCACCTCACGATGGGGCGCGGTCGAGGACCGGGACAGGATGGTCAAGGCTTCGTGTTGACCATCGGACATGACCAATGGGGCTGCGGCATTGTTCATGCAAACAGCATACCAAACTACGGCTAGTTATTTTGGAGACACACTACTAGTTCCTGCCATCGAACGGACCGCCGGCCCGGGGACCCGCCGACCCTGGTGGCGTCAAACATCCGCGCGCGTGAGCTTCTCGGCTGGACCACACCTGGACCTGCACCGTCTCGTGGCTGACGCGTGGGCCTTCCTGCGCAACGGCGCCGCGAGTCCTTGACGACCTGCGACCCGGGTCTCCGCCCTTCACCGTGCAGCGGCGTGTGGCGCCCGTGTTCGTTGGGGCCACGGCGCTGGTTGTGCTCTAACCCTGGCCGATTCCGCCTAAGAGCGAGTTCCCGAAACTGAACTCCGCCACCACGTAGCTTCCGCGGAACGGTCAGATTCGGCGCACCTAATCTCACCGGTCGGTGGCGTAGCTGTGCGGTGCCACCGTGAGGCCGCCCCGTGCGCTGGCTGGTCGTGCCGTCACACGCATCGCATCGATGTGTCCCGCAATCTGCGCCGCGGCACCTCGAGCAACCCATCGGCGGTGAGGTCGCTGCCGTACTCAGCAAAAGAGAGTTCCAGTCGCCTGCGGCGGTCGCCGAATTGGGTGAATCCTTGGGCCTCAACCACGTCCCGGGCGTGCAGCGGCACCCACGAGAACGCCGCTCGTTCAGTGACCGACAAACCCCTCTACCAAGTACTCGCGAACGGTTACGCGCAGAGCGACCGGCGCTCTGGCGTCTGCAGTGGTGGATCGTGGGCGTCCTCATTCTCGTGGGCACAGTCGCAGTCGTGCTTGTTCTCACTGGCAGGTGGGCGGTCGCGGTGGTCTTGATGAGTTTGTCAGCCTGATCAGCATCTTCATCCTGTTCATCGCAAAGAGCTGGCGTCCGAGCACGTAGTGCCACGCAACAACAATGGGACCGGATCTGCTGCTGTCGCGCCGCATAGACCCACCACGGTTTCGTTCGAGATTAAGTTTTCTGCCGCGATGGTCGGCATCATCTCGCCATGGGAACCGGACGCGTCACTTTCTACCGAAGACGCACCTGGCAGGACTTCTTCCGCAGCTACCTGATCCTCGTAGATGGCGGCGAAATCGGGACGTTGAAACGCAGCTGGGAGTCTCAGCGTCGATCTCCCAGGGGCCCCATACCGGCCAAGCTCGAATTTCGTGGACCGGCAGCCCTGAACATTCCTGGATGTTCTTGCCGACGTAGATACGCGAATCTGCGTCTATCCCACACCTCAAAAAGTGCTCGATGGCTTTGGAAACATGCACCGTGCGACGAGTGCAGCCGGATGGCTCATGCTCGTCTCCAATGAAAAGTCAGCTGCGGCTAACGAGTAACGCACTCTCATAGCCGCGATCCGCGCGGGTGGACGGCATGCGTCATTCCGCCGCGTGTGACGTGAGTCTTCCGTTCAAGGGTCGGCTTCGGCGGGCATCCGCTTATGACCGTATTTCGCGCGGTCGTCACGAAGTGCCGCTGGCGGCCAGGTGTTCGCAACGGGATCGTTGGGAGACTGGAACTTCGCCTGGGGCAGGACCACCCGTCGGCTGCTGCTCAACTGGCGCTAGAGCTAGAGCGCATTGACCTCGCTTCGGCCTCAGGTGAGGCTGTCCAGGCTGTCCCTGAGCGTGTGCAGCGTGTTGCGGGTCAGCTCGCACGGGATGTGGGCGTAGATCTCCTTGGTCATGGCGATTCGCTGGAGACTATGCAAAATGTAGTTTCAACGCCTACAGTCTGCATAGTGAACGTGAAACTAACCGTCGCGCGGCTCGTCGCCACCGCGCCATTGGGGACGATCCGCACGAGTGATCTCGCCGAGGTCTACGCCCACCCTCGGGGCGAAGCGCGCGCGCTTGAGCGCCGGGGGTTGCTGCATCGACTTGGGCACGGCTTCTACTGTGCGGTGCCAGCGGAGCACGATCCTGCGTTGTGGCAGCCGACGATCGAGGCAGCCGCCGCCGGCATTGCCACGGCTATCTACGGTGACCGGGTGCCGGTGTTGACAGGGCTCACGGCGGCACGGGTGCAGCGGGCACTGCCACGGGCCATCGACGTGGCCTTCGTGGCCGTGCCGACCCAGCGTCGACCGCTCCAACTCCTCGATAGGGCTGGGCAGGTGCGGTTCGTAACTCGTGCCGTCACAGACCTGGATGCCGTTCTCGTCACTACCGATCTGGGCCAGGTGCTTGCGACGACGCCCGAGCAGACCGTCCTGGATCTTGGTCGCGCCGACCCCCACGGCCAGGACGTCGACGCCCGGGAGGTCATTGACGCGCTGTGGGCGGAATGTGACCAGGCGGTCTTGGCGGACATCGCCGGGCGCCAGCGGATGCAGGCCACCTTCAAGCGGTTGAGGGCCGGTCGATGAGGGGCCCGATGCTCGCGGAGTGGGAGCAGGTTGCGGTGAGGTTCGGCGTCGCCATGGAGCAGGTACGCCGTGACCATCTGATCTCGCACGTGCTCGCGGCCATCTCCTCGGGCGTCTCCAGCGATGACCTCGTGTTCTTTGGTGGCACGGCGCTGTCGCGCACCCATCTGGCCGATGCGCGGCTCAGTGAGGACATCGATCTGATCGCCCAAAGGGGGCGCGGGCAGGTCGCCGAGCAGATTGAGCGTGCTGTTCGTCGCGGCATTGCGAGAAGCCACGGTCGTCCTACCTGGCAGCCGACGCTCACCGCGACCACCGGTAGCCAGCCGGCGGTGCTGTCGGTCGCCGCCGGCACGAGCGTCCAGGTACAGCTTCTCGGTGGCGGTGGGTACTCGTGGCCCACCGAAGTCGTGGACATTCAGCAGCGCTACTCAGACGCACCACCGGCCCGGCTTCGGGTCCTCACCGCCGATGCCTTTGCCGCCGCCAAGCTGGGGGCCTGGATCGATCGCGGAACATCACGCGACCTGTACGACCTGTGGGCGATGAGCGAGCGGGACCTGATCAGGGCGTCTGCCCTGCAGGTATTCATCGCGCACGGACCATTCGGCGCGCCACCCGCTGCGTGGGTGTTCGGCCAGGATCTGGACGAAGGCGAGTGGACGCGCGCGCTCGGGCACCAGACCCATCTGCGCGTCAGTGCACGAGAGGCGATGACTGCCGTGCGTCAGGCCTGGCTACGCGCCGCAGCGTGATGATGCCGAAGCGCACGGGGATCGCACGGCATCACGACGGAGATGCGTCACTTCCCGCGTCTATGCAGTTCAAAGGCGCAATGGTGTCGAACTCGACCTGTCGGCCTCAACGTCTGAGCACAGCTGATGAGCTGACCTGGGCTGACCGGCCAAAAGAAGCTCTGACCTGCGACGATTCGGCGTTTTTCGGCGCTCCTTCATGGGACGCAGAATCCGAGCCTGAGCACGTGGGGTCTGGTCACGAGGTCGGCTTCGGCGGGTGGCTTCACAGTGACCGCGACGGCTAGGGTCGAGCGGGTGTTGTCGGCCATAGGTGATGGGTGACCGGCCACCGATAGGCCTACGGCGGACTCCCTTCTGAGCGACCTGGCGTGGCCATGAGCCGCTGCTGGCCGTGACGAACGCGTGGAGGTGACCTTGATTCGCTGGATCTGGGCGTTCATTGATCGACCCCTGGAGCGGTTCGACCAGGCCGCCGTGTTCTGGAGCACGGTGACTGACAGCCGACTGTCGACACGCCGCGGTTCCGACGATGAGTTTGCGACCTTGCTGCCACGGTCGGGGCACTCGCCTCTACAGCTGCAGGGTGTGCACGGCCCGGGCGGGGCGCATCTTGACCTGGACGTCAACGACGTGCCGGCAGCCATGGACGAGGCCCGTGGCTTGGGGGCGAGGGTCGTCACCCCGCACTCGGACTCGGCCGTTATGCGGTCGCCCGGCGGGCAACTTTTCTGCCTGACCCCTTGGGAGGGAGCAGCCTCACCCCCACCCCTGGTGGAACATTCCGAGGGGACCAGCAGCTGGCTGGACAAGGTGTGCCTGGACGTGGCCCGGCAGGGTACGAGGTCGAGAAAGCGCTCTGGGCGTCGCTGACTGGGTGGGAGCTCCACGCGGGCGCGCGGCCGGAATTCGACCTTCTCAAACCGCCCCCAGGCCTGCCGATCCGCATCCTGCTGCAGCGTCTCGGAAACGTGGGCACAGCCTCGACCCACGTTGACCTGGCCTGCTCGGACATCGAGGCAGTCCGTTCATGGCACGAACAGTGCGGTGCCCGCTTAGTCGGCCACTGGCCGTGCTGGATCGTGATGACGGATCCGACCGGAGAGACCTACTGTCTCACCGCACGGGACCCGCAGACGGGCAGGTTGCGCGATGGTGCTCGAAGTGATGCTGACCCGCCAGTTCCACGTTCGTGATCCGCCGCTACGACACACGACATCTGCCCGACGAACGTATTCACGTGCCGCATTGGGTGTGCGCGCAGGTCCGGTGATGGATCGGTGACCGGGTCACCCATTGGCCTTTCGACGGCTGCGGGGAGCCGGGTGTTGCCGCCTGATCAGGCGTAGTGGACATGTTCGTAGTGCTCCACTTCCGGAAAGGGCTCGTAGATGGAGTGCACCAGTCGACGCCACTCTTGATAGTGAGGCGAGCCGCGGAAGCCCTCCGTATGGTCCACCAACCGATCCCACTCGACCGGCAGCAGATAGGTGTTCGGGCGCTCCAGACACGTGAAAGCGTGAGACGTAGGAAGCCCTTGGCATGCCGGCGATGATGGCCTTGACTTGGGCGGAGGCCGACTCGAAGGCGGCCTCCTCGCCGGGCTTGACTGGCACCGGAGCGTGTTCAAGGATCACGGGACAGCCTGCCGGAGAATCAACCATATTCCACACGCCGACGCGATGACCCGCGGCCGCAAACAGATCGGGCTGCGGACATAAACACGCGTCGGCCGTCCACCTGGCAGCCGACGCCCACCGTGGCCACCGTGGTTAGCCGAGCTTCCTATCACCCGGCCGGCGGG
>JACMPC010000194.1 GCA_014377705.1 Dermatophilaceae bacterium | reverse complement strand
GCCAACTTCACCCCGGCCGGAGGCAGTGCGTTGATCTTCACCGGAGCTAAAGGGGGCGCGCTCCGGCGATCCAACTTCCGCACTGGCACCCGGTGGTGCGAGACGTGCAAGACGCTCGGATTCCCAGGGCTTCATTTCCACGACCTACGGCACACCGGCAACACGCTCGCGGCGCAGACCGGCACTAGCCTCCGTGATCTGATGACAAGGATGGGGCATGACAGTCCCCGCGCGGCACTGATCTACCAGCACGCCAGCTCGGGTGCGGACCGTGCGATAGCAGACGCCCTTGACCTGCTCATAGCAGCGACCGAGGAGTCCGCCGACAAGCCCGACGCTGAGCATGACCAAGGCCACGACGGGACCGGCCAGAGCACTGACCTCGCCGGCTAGTGGCACGTTGATGGCACGTTTGCCTGGGCATCGCCCGAATTGGATACGGCCAGGCCGGAGGATTGTGCCTCTGACCTGGCCGTTCTTCGAGTGGAGACACGGGGAATCGAACCCCGGACCTCCTGCTTGCAAAGCAGGCGCTCTACCAATTGAGCTATGTCCCCGAGGGGGCGTCCGGTCAACCTGAACTAGCCTGAGTGGCCGTTCAGCTGAACTAGAACAGCCTAGACCCTGTCAGTCGCCTCGGCCCAGAGCTCCTGCTCGGCCTGCTGGTCCTTGAATTTCTTCTGGATGGCCACGGCACCGACAGCGGCGGCGATCAGCAACAGGATCTTCTTCATGACCAATGCTCCTTCGTGGAACTCCATCGTGCAGGTCATTGACGCGGGTGATGGTGCGGATCGTCGTGCCTGAGGCACACAACGGAGAAGGTGGTGGGCCTAAGAGGACTTGAACCTCTGACCTCTTCCTTATCAGGGAAGCGCTCTAACCGTCTGAGCTATAGGCCCGTTACGCCATCTCCAGCGCGCCAGAGTCCGATGATCCAGACTCACAGGCGCGCGACGCATGACGTTACCTCACCGGTGTCGTCCCTCCAAAACGGCACTGAAAGCAGGACGTGGTTGGAGTGGAGTCCCGGAAGTCCTCAGTCGTCCGTCAAGGTGATCTGAAGACCGCCGACGAGGCTTGAGCAGACGTTGTAGAGGAACGCGCCGAGCGTTGAGATTGCCGTCATCAGGATGACGTCGATGACGGCGATGACGATCGACAGTGAGACCACACGACCCAGCCCGATGTAGTCCATGAGGTCGAACTTGGCGCCGTTGGTGGTGTTCAGAATGCCTTCGACCGTTCTGTTCATGTCAGAGAACACACCCATGCTTGAAAGGATCATCCAGAGCACCGCGACCATCACGACCCCTGCGATACCCACCGCAACCGACAGCAGGAAGGACAGCTTCATCGCCGACCACGGATCGACCCGCGAGACGCTGAGCTTCACCCTGCGAGGTGCAGAAGGATGCCTCTCTGCAGGGCTGAATGAAGTGCCGGCCGGCTGGTCAGATGAGGGCGACCCGTCGGCGCGTACGGCGGTGCCGGCCTGGCCTGCAGTGCTCACTCGCTGCCTCCTGCGTTGTCGTCCGCATCCCAGTCAGACGTTACGCTACCCGTGTCATTGACGTCTTGGCGCGCGATGTCGGTTGTGGCGGTGCGTTCCGGGTCCAGACCGGCCTGCCCTGTGTCTGCGGTGGCGGACTCTTCGTCGCCCAGCTCAACGTCAAGAACCACCTCGGCAACACGCTCGGTATTGCGTGCCACGGCAACGATGGAGTCACGCTTGTCCGGCGTGGCGAACTGCACCCCCATGGTGTTACGACCGGTGCGACGGACCTCGTCGACCCGCGAGCGGACGATCTTGCCCTTCTCCATGACGACCAGGACCTCGTCCTCCTCGTCCACCGTGAGGGCGCCAACCAGGTCGCCGCCCCTGTCGGAGAGCTGGGCGACCCGCACCCCCAGGATGCCGCGACCTTTGGCGGTGTACTCCGACGCAAGAGTCCTCTTGGCCAGTCCGTTCTCGAACACGACAAAGACGTCGGGGTCAGAGCCATCCACCACGACGCTCATCGAGAGCAGGTGGTCGCCGTTGCGGAACTTCATGCCGATCACGCCGCTGGTGGAACGACCCATGGGGCGAAGCGTGTCGTCGTCCGCGGTGAACCGGACCGACTGGCCCTTGATCGACACGAGCAGCAGGTCATCGTTGCCCGAGCCGACGTCCACGCCGACCAGCTCGTCGCCATCGCGGAGGTTGACCGCGATCAGGCCACCGGAGCGATTGGAGTCGTACTCCGAGAGCCGGGTCTTCTTGACCAGGCCCTTGCGGGTCGCCAGCACCAGGTAGGGGTCGGTGATGTAGTCGCGCAGGGCCAGAACCTGGGCGATCTTCTCTCCGGGCTGGAAGGCCAGGAGATTGGCGACGTGCTGTCCCTTGGAGTCACGGCCGGCCTCGGGAAGCTCGTAGGACTTCGCCCGGTAGACCCGGCCGAGGTTCGTGAAGAACAACAGCCAGTGGTGGGTGGTGGTGATGAAGAAGTGGTCAACGATGTCGTCACCCCGCAGGTTGGCGCCCTTGACACCCTTGCCGCCGCGGTGCTGAGAGCGGTAGAGGTCGACCTTGGTGCGCTTCGCATAGCCTCCCCGGGTGATGGTGACCACGACATCCTCCTGGGGGATGAGATCCTCCATCGACATGTCACCGTCGAACGGCACGATCTTGGTGCGGCGGTCGTCGCCGTACTTGGCGACGATCTCGGCGAGCTCCTCGCTGACGATCGCGCGCTGACGCTGCGGCGACGCCAGGATCGCGTTGAACTCGTCGATCATCGTCTGCAGCTCGTCGTGACGGTCGATCAGCTTCTGGCGCTCGAGGGCCGCCAGCCGGCGCAGCTGCATGTTGAGGATGGCCTGGGCCTGCAGCTCGTCGATGTCGAGCAGCTGCATCAACCCGTCGCGCGCCACCTCGACCGTGGCGGACGCGCGAATCAACGCGATGACCTCGTCCAGGATGTCGAGGGCTTTGAGGAGCCCGCGCAGGATGTGGGCCTCCTCCTCGGCCTTGCGGAGCCGGAACGTGGTCCGGCGCTGGATGACGTCCATCTGGTGGTCGACCCAGTGCCGGATGAACGCGCTCAGCGGCAGGGTTCGCGGCACGCCGTCGACCAGGGCCAGCATGTTGGCGCCGAACGTGGTCTGCAGCTGGGTGTGCTTGTAGAGGTTGTTGAGCACCACCTTGGCCACGGCGTCACGCTTGAGCACGATCACCAGACGCTGGCCGGTGCGACCTGAGGTCTCGTCCCGGATGTCGGCGATCCCGGCAAGGCGACCGTCCTTGACCAGCTCGGCGATCTTCTGGGCGAGGCTGTCAGGGTTCACCTGGTAGGGCAGCTCGGTCACCACCAGGCAGATGCGGTTCTGAATCTCCTCGACCTCGACCACGGCGCGCATGATGATGGAGCCACGCCCGGTGCGATAGGCCTCCTCGATGCCTTTTCGGCCCAGGATGAGCGCGCCGGTGGGGAAGTCCGGACCTTGGATCTGGGTCATCAGGTATGCCAGCAGCTCCTCGCGGGGAGCTTCAGGGTGCTGCAGGAACCACTGGGCCCCGGCTGCGACCTCGCGCAGGTTGTGCGGCGGGATCTGGGTGGCCATGCCCACCGCGATACCTGCTGAGCCGTTGACAAGCAGGTTGGGGAACCGGCTGGGCAGGACGGTGGGCTCCTGGGTCTTGCCGTCGTAGTTGTCCTTGAACTCGACCGTGTCCTGGTCGATATCGCGGACCATCTCCATGGCCAGTGCCGCCATCCGGCACTCGGTGTATCGCGGCGCGGCAGCCGGGTCGTCGCCGGGGGAGCCGAAGTTGCCCTGCCCGTCGACCAGCGGGTAGCGCAAGGACCAGTCCTGCACCAGACGCACCAAGGCGTCATAGATGGAGGCGTCGCCGTGCGGGTGGTACTGACCCATGACCTCGCCGACGACGCGCGAGCACTTGTTGTAGCCGCGGTCGGGACGGTAGCCCCCGTCATACATCGCGTAGACGACACGGCGGTGCACCGGCTTCATGCCGTCACGCACGTCCGGGAGGGCCCTGCTGACGATGACCGTCATCGCGTAGTCGATATAGCTGCGCTGCATCTCCAGGTTGATGTCGACCGGCTCGATGCGGTCGTGCTCAATGATCGGCGGCTGCTCAGTCACGCGTTTTCCTTACTTTCCAGGACGTTTCAAGCTTTGGTATGGCGACCCCGTAGTCACCTTTGTCGCAAGACCTGCGGCTTCGGTTTGTTCCTATCCCTCACCAGTGCTTGCTCCTCTGGGGCGGCTTCCTCATCGGTCGCTGCGCTCCCTAGATCGTCTGCAGCCCAGCGCGCTCGCTCGCCCCGACGCCGGGCAATCTCGTCAGATATCAAGGAATCTCACATCGCGCGCGTTGCGCTGGATGAAGTTGCGGCGACTTTCGACGTCCTCACCCATCAGGATGGCGAAGATCTCGTCCGCCGCCGCAGCGTCGTCGAGGGTGACCTGGAGCAGGATCCGGTGCGCGGGGTCCATCGTGGTCTCCCACAGCTCCTGGTAGTCCATCTCACCCAGGCCCTTGTACCGCTGGATGCCGGCTTCCTTGGGCAGCCGCCATCCGCGGCTCTGGCCGGCCGTGATCATCACGTCTCGCTCGCGGTCGGAATAGGCGTACTCGTGCGGGTGGTTGCTCCACTTCAGGCGGTAGAGCGGCGGCTGGGCGAGGTAGACGTACCCGGCCTCGATCAGCGGGCGCATGAAGCGGAACAGCAAGGTCAGCAGGAGGGTCCGGATGTGCAGGCCGTCAACATCGGCGTCGGCCATCAGCACGATCTTGTGATAGCGGGCCTTGGCCAGGTCGAAGTCCTCACCAATGCCGGTGCCGAAGCCCGAGATGAGGGCCTGGACCTCGTTGTTGGCCAGGATCTTGTCGATCCGGGCCTTCTCGACGTTGAGGATCTTGCCCCGGATGGGCAGGATCGCCTGGTTGTGCGGGTTGCGACCCCGGACCGCGGAACCGCCGGCCGAGTCACCCTCGACGATGAAGACCTCGCTGATGGTCGGGTCGCTGCTCTGGCAGTCGCGCAGCTTGCCGGGCAGGCCGCCGGACTCCAGCAGCCCCTTGCGGCGGGTGGCCTCACGAGCCTTGCGGGCCGCCATCCGGGCTGCTGATGCCTGAACCGACTTCCGCACGATGTCCCGGCCCTCGTTCGGGTGCCCGCTCAGCCAGTGCCCGAGCTGGTCGGTCATCGCCCGCTGGACGAAACCCTTGACCTCTGAGTTGCCGAGCTTGGTCTTGGTCTGGCCCTCGAACTGCGGCTCGGCGAGCTTGACCGAGACCACAGCGGTCAGGCCCTCGCGGATGTCGTCCCCGGTGAGGTTCTCTTCCTTCTCCTTGAGCAGCTTCTGACCACGGGCGAAATCGTTGACAAGCTTCGTCATCGCAGCCCGGAACCCCTCCTCGTGGGTGCCGCCCTCATGAGTGTTGATGGTGTTGGCATATGTGTGCACGGACTCGGAGTAGGCGCTGGTCCACTGCATCGCAACCTCGAGGGACATGTGCTTCTCGGTGTCATGAAGCTCGAAGGAGATGACCTCCGGGTGCACCGGCTCGGAGCGCTTGGAGCCGACCAGGTGCTTCACGTAGTCGACCAGGCCGTCGTCGTAGCGGTAGGAGACCATGCGCGGCTTGGCCGGCTTGACCTCGAGGTCAGCATCGTCCAGCTCCACGGAGTCGTCCGCATCCACCTCCGCCTCGATCGCCCGGGGTCGCTCATCTGTCAGCGTGATGGTCAGGCCCTTGTTCAGGAACGCCATCTGCTGGAACCGCGCACGCAGCGTCTCGTACTCATAAGTTGTGCTGTCGAAGATGTCGGGGCTGGCCCAGAAGGTCACGGTGGTGCCGGTCTCGTCGGTCGCCTCGTCCCTGGACAGGTCAGCCTCGGGCACACCGACCAGGAAGGTCTGGCGGAAGACGTGGCCGCGCTGACGGACCTCGACCTCGACCTTGTCCGACAACGCGTTCACCACGGAGATCCCGACACCGTGGAGTCCACCCGAGACCGTGTATCCGCCACCGCCGAACTTGCCACCGGCGTGCAGCTGGGTCAGCACGACCTCGACGGCCGGCTTTCCCTCGCCAGCCATGATTCCGGTTGGGATCCCGCGACCGTTGTCCACGACCTTGACCCCCCCGTCCGACTGCAGGGTGATCTCGATGTGGTCGGCTTCCCCGGCCAGCGCCTCGTCGACCGAGTTGTCGACGACCTCCCAGACCAGGTGGTGCAGGCCGCGCTCACCGGTTGAGCCGATGTACATGCTGGGGCGCTTGCGGACCGCCTCGAGACCCTCCAGGACGGTGATGGCACTCGCGTCGTAGGTTGGTCCGACAATCTTGGGGAGCTTCACTGCCTCTTCTGGGATCTGAGGGGTGCCCTCGGAGTCGGACGCATTCTCTGGGCTGACCTCGGACACGGTTCTCCTTTGGCTACATACTCTGGGTTCAGTGGTCCGCACGGCCCGGGAACCTGCGTCGCGGGACTATCGGCCAAGGTCGGGCAGTGGAAGCGGCCACACCAGATCGCAGGAATCCCGAGAGGAACCCACGCAGACTCCACGCGGAACCCTCGGGCACCTCGTCAAGCAGGCTGCCGAACCGCTCCTAAGTCTACCTGTCGGCACCGACAAGCAAACGCCCAGGGAGGCCCGTCAGCGCCATTTTCCGGCAAAAAGTCTCCCAGTTCCTACTCCCCCTACATGGCCGGGCCTGTGAAGGCCCGGCTGGGTCTCTCTCACCGCTCGCACAAGTCCGCTGATCGGGAGCGGTCAACCGGGTCACCCGTAGGTATCGCGAGGACCCGGCCCTGTCGACTTTCGCGGGCCCCTGGTCCATGACGGTGCACTCGGGCCCTGGACCCGCAGCTCGGTGACTGCGTCCTTGCCAACCTCGGTCTCGAGCCGCCCCAGAATCGAGGACGACATCAACCGCAGCTGGGTGGCCCACGCCGTCGAGTCCGCCCGCACGATCAGGATCCCGTCGCTGAACGTCACGGGGGTGCAGTGCGTCGCGACCTCCGTGCCCACGATGTCGGGCCAACGCCCCATCACCGAGCCGACAGCCACGTCGACGTTCCAGCCACGGTCGAGCATCAGGCGATCCATCTGGTCGCCCAGCAACGAAGGGTCTCGCCCATCGCGGCCACTGCGGTCCCTGCCGGAGCCACCCGCGATACCGGACCTGTTGGCGTTGCGACTGCGAGGGGGCTTGCTGCCCGGGCGCAGGCCCTTGGCCCGGGCGGCCTCACGGGCCCGCGCCAGAGCCGATGCCGCCGCCGTGTCAGCGGTGTTCCCCGCGACCATTTCCTCCCTGGCGGTTTCCCTCTGGGCGGTTTCCCTCTCCGCGAGGTTGCCCGGTTGCCCCGCGTCAGGGGCTGCCCCGCAGGCGCCGGCTGCCGCGGCGGCCGGGTCTGGAGTGACATCGTGGGGCTGGTCTCCCCTGTCGTCCTTCCGGGGGTCCTGGTCAGTCGGCACGAACCACCTCTCCCAGGGTCACCCGGTACGTCGTACCGGAGTCGGACAGAACGCTGGGCACGTCACCGGGGAAGGCAGCAGTGATCAGCACCTGCTCACAGTCGGCGACGAGCGCGGCCAGCCGGTCGCGGCGTCCTGAGTCGAGCTCGGCGAACACGTCGTCCAGGATCAGGATCGGGTCGTCGCCGAGATCGTGCCGCAGCAGCTGGTATGCCGCCAGCCGCAGCCCCAGCGCGAAAGACCACGACTCGCCGTGGCTCGCGTATCCCTTGGCCGGCAGCTGGCCGAGGCTGAGCACGACATCGTCGCGGTGGGGGCCGACCAGCGAGATGCCGCGATCGATCTCGTTGACCCGCACCGCTTCGAGTGAGGCCAGAATCTCGTCGTGCAGTGCCTGCATCTCAGGGACGGCACCTGCCGCGATCGCCGCAGCCATCTCCTCGCGCAGTGAGGACTTGTAGGAGATACGCGCATCGGAGGTCGCAGCGCTGACCTCGTCATAGGCCTCGCTCAGATAAGGGCCTAGATCGCGCATGAGCCGCAACCGGGCGTACAGAAGCTGGGCCCCGACCATGGCGAGCTGGCTGTTCCACACGTCCAGCGTGTGCAAAGCGTTCACGGTGCCGTCGTTGGGGTCCACGCTTTTGTCCACACCTTTATCCATAGGTTCTGTGGATAAAGGTGTGGATGACCTGTGGGGACGCCGAACCCCACGCCTCAACACCGGGGCCGCGGACTTCAGCAGCGCGTTGCGTTGCTTGAGGACCTTGTCATAGTCGGACCGGACACCCGCCCAACGCGGCTGGCGGGTGACCAGCAGCTCGTCCAGGAACCGCCGGCGTTCCGAGGGGTCGCCCTTGACCAGTCCCAGGTCTTCGGGGGCGAAAAGCACGGTGCGTAATGTCCCCAGAACGTCACGGGGACGGGCAGCCGGCGAGCGGTTGAGACGGGCCCTGTTGCGGCCGTTCGCCCGTCCGGTGTTGATCTCGAGCTCGATCAGCGTCTCGTGGCCGTCACGGACGACAACGCCACGGATGACTGCCTGCTGGGTGCCGGCGCGTACCAGCGGCGTGTCGCTGGCCACCCGGTGCGACCCCAGGGTAGCCAGGTACCCGGCGGCCTCGATCAGGTTCGTCTTGCCCTGACCGTTGAGCCCGATCAGGGTGGTGACCCCGGGCTTGAGCGGCAGCTCCGCGCTGGGATAGCTGCGGAAGTCAACGACGCTCAGCTGCCTCAGGTGCACGGCGACGCCATGAGGTCAGTGATCGGTCAGCACACCGGACTCGCCGGCCTTGGTGACTGCGTGCCCACCGAACTGGTTCCGCAGCGCAGCCACGGCCTTCATCTGCGGGGAGTCGTCCTGACGGGAGGAGAACCTGGCGAAAACGGCGGCGGTGATGACGGGCAGTGGCACGGCGTGGGCCAGAGCCTCCTCAACGGTCCAGCGCCCCTCGCCCGAGTCGTTGACATAGCCCCTGATCTGACCAAGGTCGTGATCCTCGTCGAGGGCCAGAACCATGAGGTCGAGCAGCCAGGATCGCACAACGGTGCCGCGGGTCCACGCCTTGAAGCTGCCCGGAACATCCTTGACGGAGTCCTTGGCCATGAGCAGCTCGAAACCCTCGGCGTACGCCTGCATGAGGCCGTACTCGATGCCGTTGTGAACCATCTTGACGTAGTGCCCCGACCCCACGTCGCCGGCGTGGACGAAGCCCTCGTCACGCGGGCCAACCGGTCGCAGGGCGTCAAAGATCGGCATGACCATCTCGACGTGCTCGGCGTCGCCGCCACACATCAGGCCGTAGCCGTTCTCCTGGCCCCAGACCCCGCCACTGACGCCGCAGTCGACGAACCCGATCCCCTTCGCCCTAAGCTGTTCCGCGTGCAAGATGTCGTCGGTGAACTTGCTGTTGCCACCGTCCACGACCAGATCTCCGGCAGAGAGCAGATCGCCCAGCGCTGTGATGGTCGAGGCGGTCGCCGCGCCCGCGGGCACCATCACGATCACCACCCGGGGGGCCGGCAGGGCGGCAATGAGCTCCTCGAGACTGGTGACGTCGCGGCTGGGTGAGGTTCGGCTGTACCCGCTGACCTGGTGGCCTGCGGCGCGGATCCGCTCGCGCATGTTGGCGCCCATCTTGCCGAGACCGACGAGTCCAACATGCATGGTGTATCTCCCGTTGCGGTAAGTGTTATCTGGCGTCAGCGTGCAGTCGGAGAAAGTGGACTAGCTGGCGAAACGGACGGGCATCAGGACATAACGGTAAGACGTGTCGGCGGGCCCGTCGACCTCGTCCTGGCCGGAGAGCACGGCGGGCCGGCTGCTCTGGGTGAAAGACAGGCGGCTGTATGCCGTGCCCACCGCACCCAGCCCGTCCAGCAGGAACTGCGGGTTGAACGCGATCTCGATCTCCGGTCCGGTCAGCACCGCCTCGATCGCCTCAGTGGCCTGCGCACCGTCGCCCGTGCCTGCCTCGATCGCCACCTGACCGTCGCTGAACCGCAGCCGAACAGGGGTGTTTCGCTCGGCCACGAGGGCCACCCGCTTGACCGCCTCGACCAGGACCGTGGTCTCGATAACCGACTCAGAGTCCGCCGAGGAGGGGAAGATCGACGTCACCTTGGGATACTCGCCGTCGAGCAGTCGCGTCGTCGCCCGACGTTGCCCTGCCTCGAAACCGATCAGGCCGTCCCCAGAGGAACTTCCGCCGAGGTGAATCTCGACAGAGCCCAGTGCCCCGAGGGCCTTCGCGGTGTCTGAGAGTGTTCGGGCCGGCACCAGTGCGACGTGGCTGGCGTCGGTGGCCTCGGGGTTCCAGGTCAGCTCACGCATCGCCAGGCGGTACCGGTCGGTGGCCAGGAGGGTGATCTTGTCGCCATCGATCTCGACTCGCAC
This sequence comes from Dermatophilaceae bacterium, assembly GCA_014377705.1. Classification (GTDB taxonomy): domain Bacteria; phylum Actinomycetota; class Actinomycetes; order Actinomycetales; family Dermatophilaceae; genus UBA4719. The sequence goes on along the minus strand of JACMPC010000194.1, from coordinate 9,611 downwards.
GCCGGTGAGGATCGGCAACGTGTCACCACGGTCCGCCGCGATGGAGACCTGGGCCACAGCCTCCGTGAAGACATCGCCGGCGATGGTCCCGCTGACAGCCGGGGCTATGGGGAGGGTGGGATAGTCGTCAGCCGGCATCGCGAGCAGGCTGAATCGGGTTGAACCGCAGGTCACCTGGACCTTGGTGCCCTCTGTGACCACGTCGATGGGGCGCGGCGGCAGGTTACGGGAGATATCCGCGAGGAGACGTCCCAGCACCAGCACCGTGCCGGACTCAGCGACCTCGGCAGCGATGGTGATCCTGGCTGACACCTCGTAGTCGAAGGCCGACAGGGTGACCGTACCTTCGTCGCTGGCCACGATCAGGACCCCTGCCAGCACCGGGACGGGCGGATGGTTGGGCAGACCACGGGCCACCCACGTCACAGCCTCGGCAAGAACATCGCGCTCAACCCGAAACTTCATCGGTAACCCGCCCTTCGACCTGCATGGGAGCTGACAGCGATTTCGGTGCATATGACAGAACCTCGGATGAACAGAGGTGCGGATCGACCCTAGTGCCCGCCGGTCCCTCTGGCCAACATCTGGTCCGGAGTTGTTGTCATTCTGGGGCATTGCAGCTGTACCTCCCCAGACGGAACTCCTTTCATCCCCAGGTACGCGGGGCGGGATCCATCATTCTTAGGTCTCGTCATCGTCATAGGGCCTGTGGATTCTGTGGACAAGTCACATCCCCGCAGGTTGCAGCAGGTGCGGGCCTGTGCAACACCCGTGGACAGCGTTGGTGGACAACCGGGTCTACCTGTGGACAAACCATGGCTATCCACAGGCAGGCTGTGATCAAACTATGGTTACCCACAGGATGGGGGGCGTCATACACAGGTTGTCCTCCGTGAGTGCACAAGCACGAATGGGGTGGCGCCGAACACCTGTCCACAGAGTTATCCCCAGACTGTGGACAACTGAACGTGTCCATACGGCATCCCGCTGGTTACAGGCCGGTTACGCCGATTCCACCGGTGTGGACAACCCTGTGCACGACCCTGTGGGTAACCGTGTGGATCAGGCCTCTTGCGGCCTACCGAGACTGGTTGCGGATCCGGTTGGTGAGCTCGGTGACCTGGTTGTAGATCGCCCGGCGCTCCGACATCAGCTGACGGATCTTGCGGTCGGCATGCATGACCGTGGTGTGGTCGCGTCCTCCGAACAGCTGGCCGATCTTCGGTAGGGACAGCTCAGTGAGCTCACGGCAGAGGTACATCGCGATCTGCCTGGCGGTGACCAGGACCCGCGAGCGAGAGGCGCCACAGAGGTCCTCCATGGTCAGGCCGAAGTAGGCAGCGGTCTGCGCCATGATCGTTGCCGACGTGATCTGGCTGCCCTGATCTTGCGGAAAGATGTCCTTCAGCACGATCTCGGCCAGGTTGAGGTCGACGAACTGCCGGTTGAGGCTGGCGAACGCGGTGACCCGGATAAGGGCACCCTCGAGCTCACGGATGTTTGTCGTGATCCTGCTCGCGATGAACTCCAGCACCTCATCGGGGGTCGTCATCTTCTCCTGGATCGCCTTCTTGCGAAGGATGGCGATCCGGGTCTCGAGGTCGGGGGGCTGAACGTCCGTGAGCAGGCCCCATTCGAAGCGGCTGCGCATCCGCTCCTCGAAGCCACCCAGCTGCTTGGGTGGAAGGTCGGAGGTGATCACGACCTGTTTGTTCGCATTGTGCAGGGTGTTGAAGGTGTGGAAGAACTCCTCCTGGGTCTGGACCTTGCCCTGCAGGAACTGGATGTCATCGATCAGCAGCACATCCACGTTCCGGTATCTGCTCTGGAAGGCCGAGGCCTTGTCGTCGCGGATGCTGTTGATGAAGTCGTTGGTGAACTCCTCCGAGTTCACGTACCGCACCCGCACGTTGGGATAGAGATTGCGCGCGTAGTGGCCGATCGCGTGCAGCAGGTGCGTCTTGCCCAGTCCGGACTGGCCGTAGACGAACAATGGGTTGTAGGCCTTGGCTGGCGCCTCCGCGACCGCGACCGCCGCCGCGTGTGCGAAGCGGTTGCTGGCACCGATGACGAAGGTGTCGAACGTGTACTTGGGGTTCAGCCGTGCCGCCTCGACCTCGGTGGCATCGCGGTCGGCGATCTTTGGCCGGCCTGACTGACCGCTGTTACTGGTGGCCCGAATAGTGCTGAACGGAGAGCTCAGATCTGGAAGCTCGTCGGCCTCGAGCTCGGTGAGGCTGGCCAGATCGGTGGCCGCTTCCGGCTCAGAGACCTCTTCAGCAGCGTTTTCCGCACGCAGTGCCGGATCCACCGTGACCGCGAGGCGAATCTCCATGCCAAGCTGGCTGGACAGTGCCATCACGAGCTGTTGGCGCACCCGGGTCTCGACGATGTCTTTGGTGTACTCGTCCGGGACCGCCAGCAGCGCAGTCTGCCCGAGCAGACCTACGAACTTGGCCTGATGCAAGAACGCGCGATGGGTCGGGGGAAGCCCATTGGCATCCAGAGCAGTCAAGGTGTTGTGCCAGACGTGGCCGAAATCAACCTGTACCTGCGTCATGATCGGTCCACCTCCCTCCCGTTGTCATGATCCAGCCGCGCCAGTCCTTCATTTGACGCCCGAGCATCGTATGTCTCTTCTTCCACATGGTTGTCCACAGACTGTGCATATGATGTGGAAAAAGGTGCTGGCGTGATGCCTATGAGCGTTCCGCCCTCAGGGGGAGCCGGGTGAGGGTCAAACCGTAGTGTTCATGCTCACAATAGGTGTAGTTATTCGGCGTGTCGCCTGACAGGGATACCCCTGCTGCTCCACCCTAAGCCGGTTTTTGCCGATTTGGTGGCACAGCATCGGGGCAAAACGACACGAGTTTGACCGTGCCCAACGGCTCCCGTACCGTGGGCGGCAGCCTGTGTTGAGGGCCGTTCTCGCATGCCCAGGTCGTCCGTGCAGAGTTTTTGCAGTGCTGCCTGACCGCGGGCTCCCGATCCTGGCCGGTCAACGTCTCGAATCATCCCGGCACATCGGTTGACTCGTTCCATTTGTACCCGCACCACCCTCAGCACAGATCCCCGGATGGCTGTGCAGTAACGGAGAACCTCGTGAGTAAGCGCACCTTCCAGCCGAACAACCGTCGTCGGGCCAAGACCCATGGCTTCCGTCTGCGCATGCGTACCCGTGCCGGGCGAGCGATCCTCGCCGCTCGCCGCGTCAAGGGTCGCTCCGAACTGTCCGCCTGAGGCTCGAAGCGTGCTGCCAGCACGTCACCGTCTGCGAAGCAGTGCCGATTTCGCCGCGGTCTTTCGGGGGGCACGCGGGGCACGCGGAACTCGTTCGGGCAGTCGGTTCATCGTGGTCCATGCCAACTCGACCGACGCGCGTGCGGGTCAACCGCCGCGGGTCGGTCTTGTCGTCTCCAAGGCCGTGGGTAACGCCGTGGTCCGCAACCGCACCAAACGGGTTCTGCGCGCACTCGTGAGCATCCGGATCGATCAGCTGCCGGCCGGCGTTGATCTGGTTATCCGGGCAAAGACCGGCCTGCCGGGCACTCCGACCGCGACTCTGGGTCGGGACCTGGACACGTTGCTGGCCACGATCTTGCGTCGGGTCACGTCACAGGAAGGGCACTGAGACGTCATGTTGATCCCCTCCGTGCGGGCGGTGGTGGCTGCACCTGTGATCTGGTTGATCAGGGGCTATCAGCTGGTGTGGTCACCGATGCGGCCGCCGACCTGCCGGTTCTACCCCTCCTGCTCCGCCTACGCCCTCACCGCCCTCGAGCGGTTCGGCCTCCTGCGCGGCTCCTGGCTGGCTGCCCGCCGCCTGCTGCGCTGCCACCCGTGGAACCCCGGCGGCGTCGACCACGTTCCTCATCCGGGGCCCGAACACTCGTCTGAACAACCCAGCTCAGCAGACTTGACCGCAGGACGACCGACTGGCACGCCGGTCGGTCGACCTGCCCCGCTGGCGAGCGCCCCGCTCGCCCCACGACAGAGGACTCGATGAAATCGGTGTGTAACAGATGAGCTGGATAGATACGCTCCTCGCCCCACTCGAGTGGGTCGTCGCCTGGCTGATGGTCGGCTTCCATACGATCTTCTCCGCGATCGGCCTCCCGCCTGAGGCCGGGTTCACCTGGGCTCTGTCGATCGTGGGCCTTGTCATCGTCATTCGGATCGTCCTGATCCCGTTGTTCGTCAAGCAGATTCATGCCTCTCGCCGAATGCAACTGATCCAGCCCGAGATGCAGAAGATCCAGAAGAAGTACAAGGGCAAGACCGATCCTGAGTCCCGCCAGGCGATGACCCAGGAGACGATGGGTCTGTACAAGCGCACCGGCACCAACCCGTTCTCTTCCTGCCTGCCGGTCCTGCTGCAGTCCCCGGTCTTCTTCGCGCTCTTCCGGATGCTCTACGCCCTCCCGCAGATCGCTGCTGGTACCAAACCGCCCATCGGCCCCATGACCCCGGAGTTGGCCACCCAGGCCAACGCATCAACCATCTTCGGTGCGCCCCTGTCTGCCACCTTCCAGCACACCCTCCAGATCGTGAACGCGGTCTCGGAAAAGATTCCGTCCACACCCAACACGAAGCTTGTCTGTGTGGTGATGATCCTCCTCATGTCGTCCTCACAGTTCATCAGCATGCGTCAGCTGATGATGAAGAACATGCCGGCTAGCGCGCTGGACAACCCGTTTGCCAAGCAGCAGAAGATCCTGATGTATCTGATGCCGTTGATGTTCGTCTTCTCGGGCGTCACCTTCCCGATCGGCGTCCTGCTCTACTGGCTGACCACCAACCTGTGGTCGATGGGTCAGCAGTTCTACACCATCAGGCGGATGCCGGCCCCTGGCTCGCCAGCCGAAAAAGCGCTCGAGGACCGCCGGCTCAAGAGTGGCAAGGAACACAAGAAGTTCACCATCCCCGGTCTGAGCCACGACGACGCGGCTGAGGAAGCTCAGGACACCCCGGCCATCGAGGCCAAGCCCAAGTCAGGTCAGCGACAGCAGCCTAAACGGAAGAAGCGGGTCAGGCCCGCGGGGCAAGGCGATGGTAGACAGGGTCTGAAGAAGCAGGACACCAAACCCCCGGCAGCAGTGGACGGCGAAGCCCAGTAGCAGCACCGAAGGTCGGTCAACGGTAGGTTGCTGACTTGCGCCGACGGCGTCCTGCTACCTGGGGAGTGCCGCGGTCACCTCAAACTTCGTGGACCGACCCGGTCCGGCATACAGCACGATCAGGAGACGGACATGACCGAACAGGACACTCCAGCAGTTGAGAAGGACTCACCCTCAACGACAACTGCGCCAGAACATGAAGGGCCCATTGCCGATGTCATGGATATCCCATCGGCTGAGGTGCCGGGAGACGCCGACTCAGCCCCGAACACGACGTCGCTGCTGGAGCGTGAGGGCGAAGTTGCTGCTGACTTCCTCGAGCAACTCCTGGATATTGCCGACATGGATGGTGATATCGATGTCGATGTCGACGGAGACCGAGCAGCGGTCGCCATCGTGGACTCAGAAGAGGGTCGAGTCTCACGCTGCCTGGTGGGCACCGACGGCAAGGTGCTGGAAGCCCTGCAGGAGCTGACCCGGCTGGCGGTTCAGGCGTCAACCGGAGAGCGCAGCCGGCTCATGCTCGATGTGGCTGGATTCCGGGCCGAGCGTCGTGCGGCCATCGTGACCATTGCGCAGGCTGCGATCGTTGCTGTGAAGTCCATGGACCAGAAGGTGCCGATGGACCCTATGACTGCGTTCGAGCGCAAGGTGGTTCACGACGAGGTTCTCGCGGCTGGGTTGATCTCGGAGTCTGAGGGCGTCGAGCCGCAGCGTCACGTGGTGATCTTGCCCGCGTGACTCCTGACTGTTGGTCGATTGTGTTTCACGTGAAACCGATCGAAAGTGGATCACCTGAAGCAATCAACCAGAGGTTGTGGTGCGGGCATGGCCAGGGGATTCTGTTCACCGTGCAGGATACGTTGGCATGACTGACGAATGCGACGGTGACCTGGGTGACCTGGGTGACCTGGCCGGCCGCCCAGACCGACCAGGAGCCGCTTCCCGAGACACCGGCTTACCGAGCGATGCGTCGGGCACGGATCGGGCTGGCATCAACCTGCCTGGCGATGACCCCGAGCGTGTCCCGCCGCAGGCCCCGGCCGGTGCTGCCCGGATCTTTGGCGAACGATTGGCTTTGGCCGAGCAGTTCACCGCGATCCTGACCGACAGTGGAGTGTCCCATGGGCTGATCGGGCCGCGGGAGGTCCCGCGACTCTGGGAGCGTCACGTGCTCAACTGCGCCGTCATCCAATCGGCGATCCCGTTGGATGCCAGAGTGATCGATGTAGGGTCCGGGGCGGGGCTACCAGGGCTTGCTCTGGCGATCGCACGTCCCGATCTCGATGTACATCTGATCGAGCCGATGCTTAGGCGAACGAATTGGCTGTCCTTAGCAGTTGGCGAGCTGGAGTTGACCAACGTCACAGTGCATCGGGGGCGAGCCGAGCAGTTCTGGGGGGTTCTCAGCGCGCCGATAGTGACAGCACGTGCAGTTGCCCGCCTGAGCGAGTTGGCCACCTGGTGCCTGCCGCTGCTCCTGCCCGGTGGTTCCCTGCTGGCGATCAAGGGATCGAGCGTTACAGAGGAGGTGAAGGCCGACCGCGCTGAACTGAGGCGGTTGGGTGCCGTTGATGAGGTCATCGAGAGCTTTGGAGACGGAATCGTGGATCAGGAAACGACCGTACTTCGCGTGGTTCAGGGCGATCGGCCGGTCGCGCGTGGAGCGGCCGAACACAAGTCGAAGAGGAAGCGCCGAGGGTGATCATCAAGGGGGTCCGTGCAAGCCGCTACGGTAGAACAGCCGGGCGGTCAGCAGTTTGAGGGTGGCAAAGGATTGAGGTGGCATGTGTCGGTGTCTGGATTGGCCCAAGCGGGCTTGGGTTGGCCGCTGGATGGCCCAGGGAACGAAGACCATCCCTCATCGGGTCTGGGGTGGCCAAGCACGAACAACGCCCAACACTCTCCGCTGGCTGTGAGGGAAGTTCTTGTAGGGGAGGTCTCGACGGTGGCCGCGTCAGGGGCCGTGGTGGCCACGGCACCGGATTCGCGGTCCGACACGGACATGGATATGCGGTCCCTGACGGATCCAGGCGGCCCGGCCCAGGCAGAGCCGGATACCAAGCCGGTATCGTCCAGTCATAACGAGGATCACAACGCAATGGCCGTCGTTTCACGTGAAACAGTTACCCAAGGTGGCGTCGAGCAATTGTCAGAGCGCGATGAACTTGCGGCGTCCCTGCCGGATCCCGGTGCGGAGACACCTCTGGGTCGCGCCGTCGCAGAAGACGCCCGGCGGCGCCTCTCGTTGACTGGAAAGATGTTCCCCAAACCGGACCACACACGCATTCTGACCGTGGCCAACCAAAAGGGCGGGGTTGGTAAGACCACGACGACGGTGAATGTCGCGGCGGCTCTGGCGCAGGCAGGGCTGAGGGTGCTCGTCGTCGACATCGACCCGCAAGGGAATGCCAGCACCGCCTTGGGGATCGATCATCACTCAGACGTGCCGAGCATCTATGACGTGCTGGTGGACGGTAAGGAAATCGTTGACGTCGTGCGCGAGTGTGTGGACATCCCGAACCTTTGGTGCATCCCCGCGACGATCGACCTGGCGGGCGCCGAGATCGAGCTCGTCTCCCTGGTCGCGCGCGAGACCAGGATGGAGCGCGCGTTGAGTGCCTACGTGGCCGGCGCGGCCGAACGTGGCGAAGAGCGCCTGGACTACGTGTTGATCGATTGCCCGCCGAGTCTGGGATTGCTGACGGTGAATGCGTTTGTTGCTGCGGAAGAAGTCTTTATCCCGATCCAGTGTGAGTACTACGCGCTTGAGGGACTATCGCAGTTGCTCAAGAACATCGAACTTATCAAGAGCCACCTCAACCCCGGCCTACATGTCTCCACCATCTTGCTGACCATGTACGACGGTCGCACCCGACTCTCGGCTCAGGTTGCCGAGGAAGTTCGAACGCACTTCCCCGACCAGGTACTGCGCACCTCCGTGCCGCGCTCAGTGCGGATCTCGGAGGCGCCGAGCTTCGGGCAGACGGTGATGACCTACGACCCCAACAGCAGCGGGGCGCTCTCCTACCTCGAGGCGGCTGGTGAGCTCGCCGACCGAGGTGCCTCAGGCCAGGTTGTCTAGCTTTATGTCGGCGCTGTCAGCGTTGACAGCCAGCTCAAGAGGACTTCACCTCATGGTGATGAGCATGGATCCAGCCCGGGCGAGCACCTCGCATCGGTCGTGTGTGCTTCAGGAGGTCGATGGATATGAGTGAGAAGCGGCGTGCACTTGGTCGGGGTCTGGGAGCCCTCATCCCCACCGCCCCCGAAGGGAACGGGAGCAGCCGGCCGATGGATGTCTTCTTCCGGGGTAACGCAGCTCAGCGCACCGATGGGTCATCTGCTGTTTCACGTGAAACAGAGAGTGGTCGGCCGCCAGCGCCCCTGGTGGATTCCGCCGCGCATCCCGAGATACCGGGCCTCACTCCGGTGCCGGGTGCTCGCTACGCGGAGCTGCCAGTACGTTCCATTCGACCGAACCCAAAGCAGCCGCGCAAAGCCTTCGGCGATGATGAGATGGCGGAGCTGGTCCACTCGATCCGGGAGATCGGCGTGTTGCAACCTGTAGTGGTGCGGCCTATCCCGTCTGAGGAGTTGGCTCGCTCGGCTGCGCAGAACCCGGGGGATGATGAACGTCCGGTCTTTGAGCTGATCATGGGCGAGCGGCGGTGGCGAGCAACCCAGGCCGCCGGGCTACCAGCGATTCCCGCGATCATCAAGGACACCCACGATGACGACCTGCTCCGTGACGCACTGCTGGAAAACCTGCATCGAAGCGAGCTCAACGCCCTGGAGGAGGCCGCCGCGTACCAGCAACTGCTGGACGACTTCGGTTGTACCCATGATGAGCTGGCCTCACGGATCGGCCGGTCACGCCCGCAGATATCCAATACTTTGCGATTGCTCAAGCTCCCTCCCTTGGTCCAACGTCGGGTGGCCGCCGGGGTGCTCAGTGCGGGTCACGCTCGCGCTCTGCTCGGCCTCGCTGATCGTGCAGCCATGGAGCGTCTAGCGCAACGCATTGTGGCCGAAGGCTTGTCGGTGCGCAATATCGAGGAGATTGTTGCGGTCGGGGATGACGAGACCCCCCGACCCCGCAAGCCACGTGCTGGTGCTCATCACCCGCAACTGGATGGTCAGGCGGCGAGGCTTTCTGATCGATTTGATACTCGTGTCCGCATCAACTTGGGACAACGCAAAGGCAGGTTGACCTTCGAGTTCGCCTCGGTCGACGACCTCGATCGCATCGTCAGGCTGATGGGCGGTGACCTGGTCGTCGCTGACTTGCCAGACGATGGTTCCTCCTAGCCCGTTCGCAAAGCATCTGGCTCGCACGGTCCCTAGTGTCGTGTGTTTGAAGTCTTTTGACGGGGCTTGGCCTTGGCGAGGATTTCGTCGGCGGTCTTGGTCCACACGAACGGCTCGCAGCGATCGTTCCAGCCGTCGATGAAGACCTCGATGGCGTTGATGAGTTCTTTGACGCTGGTGAAG
>JACMPC010000193.1 GCA_014377705.1 Dermatophilaceae bacterium | reverse complement strand
GTTGCCACCGAACGGAGGGTGCCGGACTTGTCGATGAAGAAGTGTGCCGGGATCCCGTTGACCCGGTAGGCGGACGCTATGTCCGTGTTCGGGTCCGCGATCTGTGGGTAGGTCAGTCCGGCCCGTTTGGCATAGTCCAGCGCCGTTGCTGAGTCCTCTGAGATGGAGACCGCCAAAACGACGGACCCCTGGGCCTTGGCCTTCTGGTACGCGGCCTCGATGTCCGGTGCCTCCGCCTGGCACGCCGCACACCAGCTGGCGCCGAACGTCAGCCACACCGCGTGACCCCTGTACGAGCTGAGTGAGACCTGCTTGCCGTCCACGGTGGTCGCCGTGAAGTCATTTGCTGGACTGCCGATCTTGGGCGCCGGACCGTCGCCCGACCCAGATACGGAGACAGCGCTCACCCCCCCGGCCTCTGTTTGTGAGGGGCGGTCCACAAGGTAGGCCCCCGCCATCACGATGGCCGCCGTTACCGCCAGGATAAGCAGGGTGCCCAGCCGGCTGTCGCGGACTCGCTCCCGCATGCCCTTCGGCGGGTCGACCATCGTATCTAGACTCATGGTTTGAGCCTTCCTTTCGTCTCTGGCGAATGGCGGGGCTGTTCCTGGTCGTCGCCGGTGCTGGCTACTTCGTGTTCCCGTAGCTGTGCAGGCCGCCGAAGAAGAGGTTGCCGAAGAAGGTGAGCAGCACGGAGGCGAACCCCGCCACGAGCAGCCAGGCGGCGCCACGTCCGACCCAGCCGCGGGCCACCCTGGCGTGCAGGTAGGCACCGTAGATGAGCCAGGTGAACAAGGAGGCCGTCTCCTTGGGGTCCCAGCTCCAGTAGGTGCCCCATGCCTGCTCTGCCCAGAGTGCGCCCAGGACGACGGTCAGGGTCAGCAGCGGGAAACCGATGATGACCGCCCGGTATCCCATCTCATCCAGCAGCGCTGGCTTGGGTAGGCCGGGCCGGCCGCCGTCCGGCTGGATCAGGTAGAGCACGGCTGCCGCAAAGGAGACCGCGAAGGGGCCGTAGGCGATGACCGCCACGGCGATGTGGGTGATCAGCAGCGGAGGGTTCTGCAGCGCCGGCACCAGTGGGTTGGCGCTGGCCCCGATCGACATGGCATAGAGCAGGAATGCTGCGGCGATCGGCAGGACCAGGAGGCCGATGGTGCGCACGTGGTACTTGCGCTCGAAGTAGACGTAGGCCACGAGCGCGCCCCAGGCGAAGGAGACCGAGAACTCGTACTGGTTGGTGAACGGCCCATGCCCGGTGCCGATCGTCAGGAAGAACAGGCACGCGGTGAGGAACGCCAGGCCGAGCCAGGTGAAGTAGGTGCCGTACTGCGCCAGGGCACGTGGCTGTGCCGAGACCGACTGGGTGGTGACGACATCCGTGGCGACCCCGCCCCCGCCAGCGTGTCCGGCAGCGTGTCCGGCAGCGTGAGCAGTGATCGGCGCCCGGCGAGGGTTTCGCCCTAACGTCAGCACGAGGGTGTAACAGACAAGGGCCAGGACGACCAGCATGAGGCTGGCCACCAGACTGTATTTGGACATCTGCATTGCGAATGTCGGCTCAAGCATCGTTCTGCCCTACCTCTTGGGTGGTCCTCGACGGGGTGCCGGCGAGTTGGATGTCGGTGACTAGCTGGTGGAACTGCGGCTTGAAGGCCACGTCGCGCTTCATGGTGGAAGCGCAGAGGATCTCGCTGCCGGCGGAGGTCTTGCGGATCCGAACCCACACGCGACGGTGCGGGAAGAAGAAGACGAGGAAGAGCCCGAGGACGAGCAGGGTCGAGCCGATCCAGACCCAGATGGCTCCGGGGTCGTCTGCCACGATGAGGCCGGTGAAGGGACGAGTGCGCTCGAAGGTGTAGTTCACGCCGGCGATCGTCGCCCGCTTGCCCTGATCCACGACCTGGGTGGCAATGGGCTCGGTCTTCCCGTCCTGGTGGATCTCAAGCTGCATCTGACCCGCCTTGATGTTCGGGTCCGGCTTGCCGGAGGCGGCACCGATGACGTAGACGCTCAGCCCCTGCGCCTTCATATCGAACTGACCAATGCTGTGCGTGCCGTCGTCGGAGGTCCACGCCAGGGGCACGGCCGCCCCGTAGAGGGTCTTGCCGGCATTGTCCGTGACCTTCATCGAGGCGGCCACCCCGAAGAACGACTGGTAGAACGAGACCCCGTCCCTTTCCAGGGGCTGGTTGACTCGGACCATCTGTCTGTCGACCTGAACGCCGTTCTTGTACAGAACCAGGTCGCTCACATAGTCACTTGGGGAGCCATCCGGGTAGTAGACATCGCGGAAGGACTTTGCCTCGACCGACAGCCCGGTTTCGTGACCGACCTCTACTCTCTGGCCGACGGGAGCGGTGAACTGGGTGTCCTTGAAGCCGGTGGTCGCACTGAGGAAGAAGCCCAGCAGGATGATCACGAAGCTCAGGTGAGCCATGACGGTTCCGAAGGGACCCCAGCGGAACCGGTCCGCGTATAGGTTCATGCCCTCATCGTCCGGGTCGTCGATGGTCCGGAAGTGGTGGGACTTCAGCACCTCGCGTACATCGCGCAGCGCTGTCTCGGGGCCGGCAGCCACGAGGATGCCGGCCCTCAGAGGCGCATGAGTGAAGAAGGTCCCGCCCATCCGGATGCGCGGGTGGAAAGCCAGCTTCCACAGCCGTGGTGCCCGGTTGACTGAACAGGCCAGGACGCTGGTCGTCAGGAGCACCGTGATCGACTTGAACCAGATCGAGGTAAAGACGGAGAAGAGTCCGAGCATGTCAAAGACGGGTGTCCAACCGCCGTACTTGGGCCTCATGGAGGCGAGCCAGGTCGCGTAGGCCTGAGGGTCGGCGGACATCCCTGGCGGCGCCTGCGCCAGCAGCGTGCCGATAAGGGAGAACACCCCCAGAGCCAGGATCAGCATCAGCCCGGTTCGCATCGAGATGAAGAACCGCCAGAGCCGGTTCAGGACGTCCGATGCGTCGACGGTGGGACCGCCGTCGAGTCCGTCGAGTCCGTCGAGCGACTCGCGAGCGCCAGCGTCGGCAGGGCGTGTGCGGACGTCTTGACTCATGTTGACTCTTTCTCAGATACCGAAGTTGGGAAGGACACCGGACAGCTTGACGAACTGGTTGGTGATCATCAGGAAGCCGACCACGATGAGCAGGGCGCCGGTCACGAGGGAGACGGCAACCCCGTGCTCGCGGAACCACAGGAGCCGGGCGTTCACCGCGGTGGCACCCACCGCGACCAGGACGAACGGGACCCCGAGACCAAACGCATAGGCGAAGAGGAGGACCGTGCCCTGGACGACGCTGTCGCCAAGGGATGCGAGGCCGATGATGCCGCCCAGGATGGGCCCGACACACGGGGTCCAGCCGGCGGCGAAAGCCACCCCGAGCAGGGTCGAGCGGCCGTAGCTCGGGGCCCGGACCAGAACGGTGCCGTCCCCCGTCGGGGACTGCCCGACGATCTTTCCGGTCGGGACCGTCACCTGCCGGTAGAGAGCCGAGATCCGGATTACCCCGGCGACGTGCAGGCCCATCACGATGAGGACGGCGCCACCGACCTGTCGCAGGATTCCCGCGTAGTCCCGCAGGACGTATCCGACCAGGCCGACGGACGCCCACAGAGCGACGAACACCACGGTGAAGCCCAGAACGAAGGCCATCGACTGGCGGAACGCGACTCGTCTTGCTGTGGGGGAGCCGGGGATGGTCGTCCCGACCATGTAGCTCAGGTAGGCCGGGACCAGTGGCAGACAGCACGGCGACGCGAAGGACACGATTCCCGCGAGGAACGCGACGACGATGCTGACGATGGCCATAGCGCTACTTGGCGCTGGATGTCGCTGTCGGCGCGGTGCTGCCCAGGTGCTGGGTGACAGTCTTCGCGAGATCGGAGTTGGGGTCGATCGCCACGACCTTCTTCCACTCGGCCGTCATGTTGGCCTTGTCAGGCGGAGTCTGGCTCATATATAGGAAGCCAAGGTCGTAGTGCACCTCAGCGGACTGGGGGTAGAGCTTCGCGGCGACGAGCCAGTGCTTCTTGGCCTCGGCCGAGTTGCCCAGGTTGAACTGTGCCGCACCCAGGGCCAGGAGCCCTTTCTGGTTCTTCGGGTCCACGGCGAGGATCTTGCTTTCCCAGAGGGAGGCGTTCTTGTAGTCGGCGGAGGCGAAGTACAGGTCGCCGAGCCCACTGAGCGAGGCGATGTCGTTGGGGTTCGCGGTGATCTTCTGCATCAGGGCAGCGACCTTGGCCTGGTCGAGCGGGGCTGAGGTGGCGCCACCGGATGCGCTGGTCTGCTGGTTCGTCGGCGTTCCCGAGATGCCGGGGACCGCGGAGTCCTTGCCCATGAAGAAGACGCCGAGTACGACGCCGACAACGAGCACCGCGCCGATCGTTCCCAGGATCTGGGTGCGCCGTTTTTTGTCCGCAGCGGCGACTGCGGCTGGTGGGCCGGCGGGCCGAGACGTCTCGCGAGGCACCGTCGTGGCCGTCGCGGCGATCTCGATCTCGGTGACGAGGCTCTGCTCTGGGCCGGAAAGAAGGGCGAACGCCTCGTCCACATCGGTGGTCCTGGCTGCGGCCCAGGACTTCACCTCGTGGGGTGCCAGCTCGAGGAACTCCACCAGCCCGTTGTGAGCGGTCTCGACGTCCGCGTCGCTCGCAGTGGCACGGAGGCCAAGCCGCCCGAGCAGCTCATTCCGGAGCTCGGCCGCATCAAGGCGACCTTTCACGGATACCGGCTGAGGACTCATGATATTTCTTGCTCCTTTGCGCTCCCGGTTGTTGCCGCGGGGGCTTCGGCTCTCTCGCTTTAGTATCTGTTTGAGCGATTTGGCGCACTATCCGTCGCCCGGCACATCTTGGGTAGAGGAGTCGCAGAAAAGGCCAGGTTAAGGTGGGGGAAGGTACAGACACGCCTATGCCTGGGGTCCACTTTCCGGTTCTGTGGTCGGCGGACCGCACGGCGCTTCCCTCTGACCTCAGGGTGTGGACTTGTGAGCGCCTTCAGCGTGCGGTCGAGACCGGTGCCCGCGCAGAGAGAGTGTGGTCCCGTCATTTCGGACAGATCTGGGCTCGTCGCGCGAGTCGGACTCACACTGTCGCTACGGGTAGCTTTCGCTAGTTCCGCGGTGGTCATGGCCATGGCATGTGAGGGTGCACGAGCCTTGACCAATTCCGGTTGACGTCCACTTACGCGCACCAGTGCTGCTGGCCTGCACGTCGGGCGCGAAGCTCACCAAACGGGTCCCATTGATGATCTGCGGG
>JACMPC010000192.1 GCA_014377705.1 Dermatophilaceae bacterium | reverse complement strand
GCGCAGATCAACCCGGTGTGGCTGTACGGCCCGTACAACCCTTCGCAGGTCTCGGCGGGTTCACAGCCCGACTGGTATGTCGGGTTCTTGGACGGCTCGACGCGCCTGATGCCCAACTGGGAGTTCGCTGGCCTGGGTCACACCATCGCGTTCAACGTGCTGGTGCCGACGGTGATCATGCCCGGGATCATCTTCACCGCCTTGGCTCTGTATCCCTGGTTGGAAGCCCGATTCACTGGCGACCGGGAGTACCACAACCTGCTCGATCGGCCCCGCGATGTACCAGTCCGCACGGCCATCGGTGCGATGTCGATCGCCTTCTACATCGTGCTGATGCTGTCGGGTGGTAACGACGTCATTGCCGCGATCTTCAAGGTGAGCGTCAACTCCACGACTTATGTCGGTCGCGCGGCTCTGTTCATCGTGCCTCCGCTGGTCTACTTCATCACCAAGCGCTGGTGCCTTGCGTTGCAACGCAGCGACGACGCGTTGGTGCACCACGGCATCGAGTCGGGCACCATCCGCCGACTCCCGTCGGGTGAGTTCATCGAGGAGACCGTCGAGCTGCCCGCGATCTACCGTGTTGGGCTCACCGGAGTGCAGCTGCCTGAGCTGGAGGCCGGGCACGCCCCGGCTGAGCCGGCGGCCCCACGTGGTGGTTTCTTCCGTCGTCCCCAGCCGGTTGAGGCTCCTGTTCAGGCGGCCCAGCCGGAGCTTGAGCGCAGCGGTCGACCGGCCAAACCCGAGTAGGCAGAAATCCTACGAAGACCCCGCCCCACACCAGGGACGGGGTCTTCGTGCGTCCGGCCGCGGTGGCCCAGACGCAGCGCCGAGTCGCGAGGCCGCGGTCGGCGCCTCGTACGCCAGCGCCCCGCTGCATGATCTTCCAAGTGCCCTGACGTGCGGCCGGGAGACGGCTCCTGGGTTCTTCGCTTTCGAGATGGCTGAGAGAGCACGTCCCTCCCCGTCGTTCGAGCAGGTTCGCCTGCGTCGGGACCAGGTCAGGTTTGGCGACCTTCACCGTCGACACCGACCCGCCCTTGGACTCTGGGTCACAGGGGACGCACGTCTCGACCTTGCAGCCGTAGTGCCGGCCCGCGGCGACCGACCATCTTGAGATGGCGGACCGCGACGCCAGCGACGTGCTCGATCGTGAGGGTGTACTCGTTGTCAGTCAGCAGGTACGTCGGCGCGCCATCCAGGGTGCGCAGCGAGGCGTCCAGGAAGGCAGCCATCGTGCCAAGCGCACGGTCCCAGGTCGGGGTAATCACCCGGAACCGCGATCAGGCCAGCCACACGCAGAACAGGTCCGTGCCCCGGCCACCGACCTTCGGTCCCTGGCCCCAATCGAACTGCAACCACATCCCGGGCTCGGGCACCCCCCGCCGCTACCGCCGTTGGTGCCCGTCCCGCCAGGCCGCCTTGGCCTCCGCGACCGCCCGCCGGGTCCAGCGTTCGTCACCAACGAACCTCATCGCCACCAGCCGCACCTGGACCTGGTCGGTCCGGACCTTGCCCTCCGACCGGTCGACGAACTCCTCGACCTTGTCGAGGAACAGATCGATCAATCGCGCCCGCCCCACGACGGCATAAGGGTCACCCCCACGGTCCCGCACCGACACGTAGTGCGTGATCGTCTTCGAGTCGCAGCCCGCGAACTCCGCTGCTGACCAGGCGCACCCAGTCAGGTCGTAAGCCTCGAGAATCTCCATGATCTCCCTACTCGACTTCGTCAACGCACCCCTCCGATGGCTCGTGGAAGCACGAGCCCAACCGGGCAAAGAGTTGCTGCGGTGGACATCAGACCTAGAGATCTCGTGTCCGCCCGCCGGGAGAACTGCTGTCCATCAGCCGTGAATCATCTGTCCGCCCACCGGGAGGATGGCGTGTCCGCTGTCAGCCCTGGATGAGTCCCCGAGCCCGATGGAAGGCGCCGGGTCTTGGTCGAGATGTCGACGATGGGTGAAAGCTGACCCCGTAGCAAGGTCGAAGATGGACCTCCTCCTCGACGATCAGGAGTGAGAGCCGTGGAGGACCGGGCGGAGATCCGCCGACAGCAAAGGGCGGAGGTGATGCCGATCAAGGCGATCGTGCGCAAGCTCGTGGTGTCGCGGAACGGGGTGCGCCGAGCGCTGGCCTTTGATGGGGCTGCCGAAGTTCGTGCGGCCGCCGAAGGACCCGGGGGTCGATGCTGTCGAGCCGCTGATTGTGGACGGTCATGAAATTCCTTAGCTCGGGGGCTGATCGCGTCACGTAATTCCCCACCCTCGGCGTCACGGAATTCCTCAGGTGCTGCGTCAGGCAATGCCTCAGGGGGACGACGGCGTGTCGAGCGGGGTCCTCAGGTCCAGGTCGTGTCCGCCCGCCGCACATCCGCGGCGAAGGGGACCCAGTGGCAAGGAGGACGTT
>JACMPC010000191.1 GCA_014377705.1 Dermatophilaceae bacterium | reverse complement strand
TGGTCGCTCACCCGCAACGGCCGGGTCGGCGGTCTCTGACCCAGGAGCCGCCCGCCGGGCTAGCCGACGCACGGCAAGGATCCTCGCTAGCCGCCTGGAAGTGACCCTTTTGTATATTCTTTTGGTGGTTTGTGCCAAAGCCTGAAAGCGTGATGCCAGGCCAGACCTTATGTCGTCCTGTTGTGGTTCTCGCCATCGGTGCGTCGCTGCTGTCGGCCTGCAGCGGCACCTCCCAGTCGGATATCGACAAGGCCAAGGCCGCGGGCGCCTCTGAAGAGGCCGCCAGGCAGAAGCAGAAGAGATTGGAGGACGAGCAGGCGAGGATTGCCGCTGAGCTGAAGAAGCTGCAGCAGGAGTCGGCGCAGGCCAAGTCTCAGGCCGCCACACCGGGGCCGGCCGTCGCACCCCCGGGCCGCCACGCCGGCACCACAGGCGCAGGGACCGGCCGCCACCCCCTGCGGCGACAACGTCAGCGTGAGCTCCAACACCAGCTGTGCGTTCGCCGCCAACGTCAAGACCGCGTTCTTCGAGGCGGGACCAACACCATCGACGTCTACAGCCCGACGGCCGGCAGGTACTGCTCGATGCGCTGTGTGGCGGGCGTGCCGACGGTATGCCGTGGTGGCAACAACGCCCTCGTCGACCCTCGCTGAGCTACCTTGAGCACTTTCCGGCCCGAGACCCAGGTGACCAGGCGGAGATGGTGCGCCGTCCCCGGCTCGATCCTCGCCACGGGGCTGCTCACTTGTGCCTCGGGACCTCGCCGGAGTCTGCCGGCACCTCGGAGTCCACGACGGCGTCTGCCCGAGCCAGCAAGATCAAGCAGATGGAGCAGGAGTCCTTGCGGTTGCGCAAGGAGCGTGGTCGACTCAGGGCCGAGCTCTCGGGGAAGGGCGCACAGACCGCACAGCCAGGGAAGAGTTCCTCGCCGCATGGCTCTGCCGCATCCACCGGCTCACCTCCCGCACTGGCTGGTTCGGCAGGCCTGAGCCGAAGCTTTGACGCCCTGGCGGGTCGGATGGGCGGAGCGGAGGGCCTGGCCTGCACCAGCGTCGGTGGCACACCGGCAGCAGGGCTCGGGTCATGGCGAACCGGCCCCCGGCAGGTCAACGGTCAAGGTTCCGGTCGCCGTGGCGGTGGTCGCCAAGGCGGTGGCAAGCCCGACGCCGGGGCACAGCGTGATCCGACGGGCCATCACGGCCTCTGACAATGCCGCGGCCGAACAGCTCTGGAGCTTCCTGGGCGCGCCCCCGACCGCGGCGTCCAAGGTCCAGGCGGTGCTTCGCTCCGTCGGCGACGGACAGACGCGTGTGCAGTCCCAGCGAGTCCGCCCCGCATTGAGCGCATTCGGGCAGACGTGGTGGTCTCTGGCCGGCCAGGCCACGTTCGTGGCGACGGTGCCCTGCCTGAAGTTCGGTCGCGACGTCCTCACGCTGATGGGAGAGGTCGAGCCGGGTCCGCTCTGGGGGTTCGGGGCCGCCGGCCGTGTCGCACAGTTCAAGTGCGGCTGGGCCCCTGGGCCGGGCAGGGGTATCTCATTCGTCAGGTGGGCATCGTCACTCTCGCGAACGGCTCGCGGATCGCGCTGGCCATGGCTTCGGAGCCGGCCGATGGCAGCTTCGAGACCGGAAAGGCCAACCTGACTGCCATGGCGCGGTGGGCGGTTGTCAACATCAGGCAGACCGGGCCTGGCGGCTGCCGAGCCCTGGGAGACCAACAGTGGCAGTGGGCGGCACGGCATACGGGCTCAGACCATGAGGCGGTACCCGATGCCCGGCTCGGTGATGAGGTATCGCGGCCGGCCGGTGTCGGGTTCGAGCTTGCGGCGCAGCTGGTTGGCATACACGCGAAGGTAGTTGGACTCGCGGCCGTAGGACGGTCCCCAGGCGGCGCGAAGCAGGGCGGCGTGCGTGACCAGCTGGCCCGGCGAGGCGGCCAGCGCCGCCAGCAACCGCCACTCGGTGGGGGTCAGCCGGACCTCCCGCTCACCGCGGGTGGCGTGGTAGTTCGCGAAGTCCAGCACGAAGTCATCGGTCTGCACCGTGGGCAGGAAAGGCGCGGGGGGGCCTGTACGTCGCGCGGCCGCCCGCACCCGGGCCAGGAACTCGTCCATCCCGAAGGGCTTGGTGACGTAGTCATCGGCGCCGGCGTCCAGGGCCTCCACCTTGTCGTCGGACTCCTGCCTGGCGGAGAGGACGACCACCGGCACCGCCGAGGTCTCGCGGACCCGGCGCAGGACCTCGAGTCCATTCACGTCCGGCAGGCCGAGGTCCAGCACGATGACGTCCGGGGTGCGCTCGGCCACGATCTG
This sequence comes from Dermatophilaceae bacterium, assembly GCA_014377705.1. GTDB lineage: Bacteria > Actinomycetota > Actinomycetes > Actinomycetales > Dermatophilaceae > UBA4719. Next base: position 42,286 of record JACMPC010000191.1, on the reverse strand, counting down.
CAGGGCCGAGCGCCCGTCACGTGCGGACTCGACCTCGTAGTCGCGAGCGCGCAGGTTGATGGTCAGGGTGCGCACGATGTGCGGTTCGTCATCGACGACCAGGATGAAGGTCATGAGGTGCGCCTCCCTTCATCGGTGCGCGGGTGATGGCGCGGTCGAGATCAACGGTAGTTCGATGACGATGGTCAGGCCGCCGCCGGGAGTGTTCTCGGCGCCCAGGGTGCCGTCCATCGCCTCGGTGAGCCCACGTGCCACGGCAAGTCCGAGACCGACACCCTCGCCGCTGCCAGCATCCCCCAGACGCTGGAACGGGGCGAAGATCTGTTCCTTGGCGTGGTCCGGCACGCCCATGCCCCGGTCGACCACCCGCACCTGGAGACATCTGCCGATCACACTGCCGCTGACCACGACCTCCTGGCGTCCGGGGGAGTGTCTCAGCGCGTTCTCCAGGACGTTGGCCAGCACCCGGTCGAGCAGACCGGCGTCGCCGCGGAACAACGGGAGGTCGTCGGGGAACCAGGTGCGGATCCGTCGACCCTGGTCGCCCAGAGTCGAGACAGAGTTCCTCACCACGTCCAGAAGGTGCAGGTCCTGCAGGTGGGAAGTGATCGAACCGGTCTGCAACCGGGACATGTCCAGGAGATTGCCCACCATCGCGTTGAGCCGGTCGGCCGACTCCTCGATCGTCTCGAGCAGGTCGGCCTCGTCGGCGGCGGACCAGGTGATGTCCTTCTGACGCAGGCTGGAGACGGCCGCCTTGATGCTTGCCAGCGGAGTTCGAAGGTCGTGAGAGACGGCGGCCAGCAGGGCCGTCCGGGTGCGGCTGTCCTTCGCCAGACGGGTGGCGGCCCTCGCCTGGCGAACCAGCTCGTCGCGGCTCAGGATCGCGGACGCGTGCATCGCGAAGGCTGAGACCAGGCGCCCCTCGTCGGCTCCGATGACCGATCCGCACAGGACGAGCTCTGTCAGGTCGTCCACCGGCGCGCGCACGGAGGCATCGCGTACCAGGTCGACGGTGAAGGGGCCTGCACTCGATAGCACCTCCCAGGGCTCGCGAACCGAGTCACGCCTGACGATGGCGGCGGACTGCATCCCGAAGGTGGTGCGCGCCTGGTCCAGCAGCACGGGCAGCTGGTCGGCTGCTCCCAGCAGCGAGTGTGCCAGCCGGGCTAGGACGCGCGTTTCCCGTTCTGCGGCAACCGCTTCTGCGGTCCGCCGGGCGCTGAGGTGGACCACCGAGGAGACCCCGGTTGCCAACAGCACGAACACGATCAGGACCGCCGCATTCTGCGGGTCCGAGATCGCCAGGGTATGGATGGGCGGGGTGAAGAAGAAGTTCAGCGCGAGACTGCTGGCCACGGCACAGAACAGCGCCGGCCACAGCCCGCCCACCAGGGCACAGCCCACGGTCAGGGCCAGGTACGCCAGCATGTCCAGGGGTATGTCGTGGCTCTCCCGGGTGATCACCTGCAGCAACGTCATGAGGCCCAGGCCCAGCGTCGCCATCAACCAGGCGAGGGTCACCCTCCTGATGCCGACGCCGGCCGCGGGGCGCGGCCTACCCAGTCCCTTTCGGGCGTAGTCGTGGGACACCAGGTGCGCGTCGATGTCGCCTGAGCCTGCAACCACCGCTTCTCCCGCACCGGGCGACAGCAGGGACTGCAGGCGTCCGCGGCGGCTGACCCCGAGCACGATCTGGGTCGCGTTGACGCCCCGGGCGAAGTTCAGGATCGCCTGCGCCACGTCGTCGCCGCTGACCGGGTGGAAGGTCCCGCCGAGCTCCTCGGTCAGCTTGCGCTGGGCGGCAATCAATGCCAGGTCAGCTCCGACGAGCCCGTCGGACTGGGTGACACAGGTGGCCATCAGCTCGCCGCCAGCCCCCCGGGAGGCGATCTGGGCCCCCCTGCGCAGCAACGTCTCTCCTTCCGGTCCGCCGCCCAGCGCGACCACGACCCGTTCGCGAGTCGGCCAGGTCGTCGAGATGCCCTGGTCCTGTCGGTAGCGGTCCAGCGCCTCGTCCACCCGGTCGGCCAGCCAGAGCAGTGCCAGCTCTCGCAGCGCAGACAGGTTCCCCGGCCGGAAATAGTTCGACAGAGCTGCGTCCACCTTCTCCGCAGCGTAGACGTTGCCATGGGCCATCCGCCGTCTCAGCGCTTCCGGTGTCATGTCGACCAGCTCGATCTGGTCCGCCGCACGAACCACGTCATCGGGCACGGTCTCTCGCTGCTTGACGCCGGTGATCGACTCGACGACGTCGTTGAGGGACTCCAGATGCTGGATGTTGACCGTGGAGATCACGTCGATGCCAGCCTCGAGCAGCTCGTGGATGTCCTCCCACCGCTTGGTGTTGCGCGAGCCCGGCACGTTGGTATGCGCCAGTTCGTCTATCAGCGCCACCCTCGGCGCGCGCGCCAGCACCGCGTCGAGATCGAGCTCGCGAAACGATGTCCCGCGATGCTCGATCTCATGCAAGGGAACGGTTTCCAGGCCCTCGATCTGTGCTGCTGTGTAGGCGCGCCCGTGCGTCTCGCAGATCCCGACGACAACATCGGTGCCGCGCTCGAAGCGGCGGTGGGCTTCGCCAAGCATCGCGACCGTCTTGCCGACGCCCGGTGCCGCGCCGAGATAGATCCGCAGTTTTCCGCGTGTCATGGTTTCGATTCTGGGGCCAGTCAGTCGGTGAGGGTGAGCGCGGCGCCGACCTGGTCGGCGAGCAGGACCGCCACCCTGAGCTGTTCGGCCGATGGGCGGACCACGCGAGTCGCGGCTGTGAGCACGAACTGACCATGCACGACGCCGCCCTGTCCGACGGCCAGACTGATCTGCTGATCGATGGGCAGGCCGTCGCGCTCGATGTTGACGTGCCGGCCGCGGCGGGTGACGAAACCATCGTGGTCGATGGTGACGTCCTGAGGGCCGGGACTGGCGCCCCGGACGAACCGGCAGTCATCAAGATCAAGGACCTCGACGATCTGAGCGGCCACGTGGTTGATCAGATCCGTCGTGGACGTCTCCCGAACGGCGATGATCTTCGCCGTTCCGAACACCCCGTCGAGGTAGCCCGCCCGGCGGCTGCCGCGTGCCTGCTGGCGACGACCCCACAGAGCGATCTCCGTGACGGCCAGCCCGACCAGGATCAGAAGGACGGTGACCTCGATGTCGTTCGGATTCTTGATGGCGAAGGTGAGGTACGGCGCGGTCAGGAATACGTCGAACCAGGCGCCGGCCGACAACGCCGCAATTATCCCCGCAAGCCGGTCACCTGTGGCAGCCGCCGCCACCACGACGATGACCAGCACGAGAGCGGCCGTGGCGGTGGTGATGCTCTCCCGGAAGCCGGCAAGCACCGCACCGCACAGCAGGGGAGCAGTCGCCGCGGCCGCGAGAAGGGCGAACCGGTGACGTTCTATCCATTTTGTCTCCACGACATCATCCAATCACTGACCGGTCCCGGACGGGGGTGAGCACGTGGGCCCCTGGCAAAGGCAGCTCAGCCTCGCGCCGCCGCGTCCAGCGCCAGGTTGAGCGCCAGCACGTTAACGCGTGGCTCGCCGAGGAACCCGAAGGTGCGGCGTCCACGATGGCCCCGACCTCGTCGGTGGGGTACCCGCCCTTGTCGCGGACCCACTTCATGGCTGCCGCTGCCGCGCCCTTGCGGATCTGTCGCCCCTTCTGATCGCCGTCCAGGTCGACGCCGCTCATCCGTGTCTGTGCGGTGAACATCACGAAGGTCGCGGCCGTGAGCTCCCCGGGCTGGCGCTTTCGCAGTCCGTATGCCGTCTTGGCGAGCACCACGATGGAACGCCCCTCGGAGGTCTCGTCGGCCAGGCTGGCCAGCTGCGCGGCGTCCGCCAGGTCGTTGCCCTCGACACCGTGCACCGGGAGGAACTCGGCTGCCTGCCGGTTGCCGAGAGTGATGGTGCCGGTCTTGTCCAGCAGGAGCGTGTTCACGTCGCCGGCGGCCTCCACTGCCCGTCCGGACATGGCGAGCACGTCGTGCTGGACGAGCGGTCCATGCCGGCGATGCCGATCGCCGACAGAAGCGCCCCGATGGTGGTCGGGATGAGGCAGACCAGCAGTGCGACGAGCACGATGAGGGGCTGCTCTGCGCCGGAGAAGATGGCGAAGGGCTGCAGGGTGACGGTTGCCATCAGGAACACGATGGTGAGGCTGGCGAGCAGGATGTTCAGCGCTATCTCGTTCGGGGTCTTCTGCCGCGAGGCACCCTCGACCAGGGCGATCATCCGGTCGATGAAGCTCTCGCCGGGCTTTGCGGTGATCACCACCACGATGCGGTCCGACAGCACCCTGGTGCCGCCGGTGACCGAGCTTCGGTCCCCGCCGGACTCGCGGATGACGGGCGCGGACTTGCCGCTGATGGCGGACTCGTCGACGCTGGCGACGCCCTCGACGACGTCACCGTCGCCGGGGATGATCCCGCCGGCCACGACGACCACCCGGTCGCCGAGCCTCAGCTGTGGCGCCGGGACGTCCTCTTCGGCGCCGTCGTCGCGGAGCCGACGGGCGATGGTCTCGGTCTTGGCCCGGCGCAGGCTGGCGGCCTGGGCCGGGCCGCGGCCTTCGGCCACTGCCTCGGCGAGGTTGGCGAAGATGACGGTGAGCGACAGCCAGACGACCACCCACCAGGCGAACGTGCTGGGGTCCGTGACCGCGATCACCGTGGCGAGGGTGGCGCCGACCTCGACGACGAACATGACCGGGCTGTGGAACATGACGCGAGGGTCGAGCCTGCGGACCGCGTCCGGCAGTGAGGTGAGCAGCATCTTCGGGTCTATGGCCCCCGCCCGGACCCGCGAGGGCGCGCTGTCGTGATCTGGCGTGGCAGCGGACATGATGGGAGACCCCTCGGACGAGGTGTGGGGGTCGCGGGGACCGGTGGTCGTGGACATCACAGGCCTTCTGCCAGCGGCCCGGGCGCGAGCGGGTCAGCAGGCGGGGTGGTCCAGCGCCTCGAAGGTCGCCAGGCTGGGTCCGCGGGTGGCCTGCAGGTCGCGGGCTCCGGCCTCGGCAGCGCGCATGACGCGCAGGATGTTGCCGCCGGCCAGCCTGGTCAGGTCCTGGTAGGACCAGCCGCGATCGGCCAGCGCCACGAACAGGCGCGGATAGCCGCTGACGTCCTCGAGACCGAGCGGCAGATCGGAGGTGCCGTCGTAGTCGCCGCCGATCCCGACATGGTCAATGCCGGCGACCTCGCGCACGTGCTCGAGGTGGGCGGCGACCTGGTCGATCGTCGCGGTGGGCTTGGTGTGCTTCTTGCGGTGGCCGGCGGCGAACCGGTCGAACGCGACGTGGTCGGGGGGGTTGACGCCGGCCTCGGACGCCGCCGCCGAAGCCTCCTTGCGCCACCGGCCGGCGGCCGGGGAGACGAACTCGGGCACGAACGTCACCATGCACACGCCGTCCCTCTGGCCCAGAGTCCCGAGCACGTCGTCCGGGACGTTGCGGGCCATGTCGCAGATCTCGCGGGCAGAGGAGTGCGAGAAGATCACCGGCACCTCACTGATCTTCAGGGCGTCGCGCATGGTGTCGGCAGAGACGTGCGAGAGGTCGACGAGCATGCCGATCCGGTTCATCTCGCGGACCACCTCTACACCGAAGGCGGAGAGGCCGCCGCACGCGGGCACGTCGGTGGCCGAGTCGGCCCACGGGACGTTGTCGTTGTGGGTCAGGGTCAGGTAGCGGACGCCGAGCACGTGCAGCATCCGCAGTGCTGCCAGGGAGCAGCCTATCGAGTGACCGCCCTCGGCGCCCATCAGCGAGGCGATCCGCCTGGACGCGAAGACGGCCTCGAGCTCGTCCGCGGTGCGGGCGAGACCCAGCTGGTCGCCATACCGGGCAACCATCTGGTGGACTGCGTCGATCTGCTCCAGGGTCTGGATGACCGCTAGGCCGTCGGGGAGGGTGGAGGGCACCCAGACCGACCAGAACTGTGCGCCGACGCCACCGGCCCGCAACCGTGGCAGGTCGGTCTGGGTGCTGCCCAGGCGCCTGGCGAGGTCAAGCCGGTCGAAGTCGTATCCGACCTGTTCGCGCGCCTCCCAGACGAAGTCGTTGTGCCCGTCGATCAGCGGGTGCCGGCGCAGCAGCTCGGTGACGCGGGCGAAGGTGTCTGGTGCGAGGGTGTCTGGTGCGAGGGTGTCTGGTGCGAGGGTGTCTGGTGCTAGGTCGGACATGCGGTCATTCAACCGCACTCCGGCCCGACGCGGGCGGTGGCCGACCCGCTGAGCCGACCAGAACGACGCCCGCCCCGGAAGGGGACGGACGCCGTCGTCGGTCAGCGCGGGGAGGCCTCAGTCACGCAGGGCCTACCAGGCTGACTGCCTACTTCACGTCGTCGTCGACCCAGTCGAGGGTCTTGGTGACGGCCTTCTTCCACAGGCGGTACTGACGGTCGCGCTCGCCGGCCTCCATGTTCGGCTCCCAGCGCTTGTCCTCGGCCCAGTTGTCGATGACATCCTGCTCGCCGGACCAGAAGCCGACAGCGATGCCCGCGGCGTAGGCGGCGCCCAGCGCGGTCGTCTCTGCGACCTGCGGGCGGATCACCGGCACGCCGAGGATGTCGGCCTGGAACTGCATGAGGGTCTCGTTGACGACCATGCCACCGTCGACCTTGAGCTCGGTGAGGTTCACGCCGGAGTCCGCGTTCATGGCGTCCAGAACCTCGCGGGTCTGGAACGCCGTGGCCTCGAGCACGGCCCGGGCGATGTGTCCCTTGTTCACGTACCGGGTCAGGCCCACGAGGGCACCGCGGGCATCGGCGCGCCAGTGCGGGGCGAACAGCCCGGAGAACGCCGGCACGAAGTAGGCGCCACCGTTGTCCTCCACCGTGGCCGCGAGCTCTTCGATCTCGGGCGCGGAACTGATCATCCCGAGGTTGTCGCGCAGCCACTGGACCAGCGAGCCGGAGACGGCGATCGAGCCCTCGAGTGCGTAGACGGTCGGCTGGTCGCCGATCTTGTACGCCACCGTGGTCAGCAGCCCGTTCTTGGACGGGATCGGCTTGCTGCCGGTGTTCAGGAGCATGAAGTTGCCGGTGCCGTAGGTGTTCTTCGCGTTGCCGACCTCGAAGCATGCCTGGCCGAAGGTTGCCGCCTGCTGGTCTCCGAGGATGCCGGCGATCGGGACACCGGGCACGAAACCGCCGATGCGGCCCTTGCCGTACACCTCGGAGGACGAGCGGATCTCCGGGAGCATCGACATCGGGATCGTCATCTCGGCGGCGATCTCCTCGTTCCAGGTGAGCGTGTCGAGGTTCATCAGCATGGTGCGCGAGGCGTTCGTCGGGTCGGTGACGTGGATCCCGCCGTCGACCCCGCCGGTCATGTTCCACAGCACCCAGGAGTCGGTGTTGCCGAACAGCAGGTCGCCGTTCTCGGCCTTGGCGCGCGCACCCTCGACGTTGTCAAGGATCCACTTGATCTTCGGGCCCGAGAAGTAGGTGGCCAGCGGGAGCCCGACCCGGGCCTTGTAACGGTCCGCGCCGCCGCCCAGGGCGCCGAGCTCTTCGGCGATCTTGGCCGTGCGGGTGTCCTGCCAGACGATCGCGTTGTAGACGGGCACGCCGGTGTTCTTGTCCCACACCACGGCGGTCTCGCGCTGGTTGGTGATGCCGACCGCGACGAGGTCCCCGAAGGTGAGGTTCGCGCGGGCGAGCACGATCCCGGTGACCTCCCGGGTGTTCGTCCAGATCTCATCGGCGTCATGCTCGACCCAGCCCGCGCGCGGGAAGATCTGCTCATGCTCGAGCTGGCCGGTCTCGACGATGGTGCCGGCGTGGTTGAAGATGATCGCCCGCGAGCTCGTGGTGCCCTGGTCGATTGCGAGTACGTATTCAGCCATGGTTGGTCATTCCTTCGTGTGATGGTGGAGCGCTGTGGTGATGGTGATGGAGTGCGCACCCTGCCGGATCGGTCCGGCTGCTCGGGAGCCGCGTCCGAAGCGCACGGCGTGTGCGCTTCGAGGCGCGGTGCTCCCGAGCGACGGGTCTGGACCAAAGCTCAGCCGACGTACCAGCTTCCGACAAGGCCGCCGAGCAGACCGCCGAGCATCGGCCCGACAACCGGGACCCAGCTGTAGGACCAGTCGCTGGGGCCCTTGCCCTTGATCGGCAGGATGAAGTGGGCGATTCGGGGCCCGAGGTCACGCGCGGGGTTGATCGCATACCCGGTGGGGCCACCGAGGCTGGCGCCGATCCCGACGATGAGCAGGCCCACCGCCAGCGGGCCGAGCTGGGTCGGCGTCTTGCCGCTCGCGACAACCCAGAACACCAGCACGAAGGTGCCGATGAGCTCGGTGACGACGTTCCAGCCGTACGAGCGGATGGCCGGGCCGGTGGCGAATATCCCCAGCTTGGCGGCGGGGTCGGCCTCCTCGTCGAAGTGCTTCTTGAAGGCGAGGAATGCCACGACGGCGCCGATAAATGCGCCGATCATCTGCCCAGCGAAATACACCATCATGTTGGAGAAGGTGGGGTCGATGCCCTTGGCATAGTCCATTCCCGCTGCAAAGAGCCCGAGGGTGACTGCCGGGTTGAGGTGGCCGCCGGACTTGTAGGCGACGTAAACGCCCGCCATGACCGCGAAGCCCCATCCGAAGTTGATGAGAAGCCAGCCGCCGTTAAACCCTTTGCTCTTCGGCAGGAGCACGGTTGCCACCACACCAGCACCAAGCGTGATCAGAACAGCTGTGCCGAGAATCTCGGACACGAACGCATTCGCGATGGGACTCACTACTTGCCTCATTTCTGTGACGTCGTTGTCATTTTGCTCCGGGCGATGACGCCCGGAACCTGTTGCTCCGTCAGGTCCGCCGGTGTGAACGGCGAACCGTACGGAAGTCTCAGGCGGGCAGCCTGTGCACGGGGGAGATCTCCGCGGCCTTCAGACGAACCTGCTCAGCGGACTCGTCGTCCGGCTTAAGCTCGGCAGCGGCCTCGGCCTCGGCCCGCTCACGATAGGCGGTGATCTCCCGGGTCCGGGTCTCGCCGTCCCAGCCGAGCAGCGGAGTCATGATGTCGGCGATCTCGTCGATGGCGCCCAGGCCGCGGTCGGTCTGCTCATAGTTGAGCCGGGTGCGGTACATGAGGACGTCGTCGAGGTGCAGCGCACCCTCGTGGGTGACTGCGTAGGCGATCTCGGCGCGCAGATAGGCCGGGGCGCCTTTCAGCGGTTCGCCCAGACCCGGTTCGGCGTCGACCGACTCGGTCAGCTCACGCAGGAGCGAGCCGTACCGGTGCAGGAGGTGGTCCAGCCGCGCCTGGGTCCAGCCGTACCGGCGGGCAACGGTCGGGGACTGGCGCTGCAGCACCTTGAGGCCCTCTGCCCCCGCCAGCGGGATGGTGTGAGTGATCGACGGCAGCGAGTGGGCGCGACCGCCCAGGGCGAAGTCGACCGCATCCTTGGCCATCACCCGGTAGGTGGTGAGCTTGCCACCGGCGATGACGGTCAGACCCGGGGTCGGCGCGGCAACGGTGTGCTCGCGGGAGACCTTGGCCGAGGAGGTGCCCTCCTTGGTCCCTGGCTGAAGCAGCGGGCGCAGTCCGGCCCAGGTGCCGATGATGTCCTTTCGGGAGATCGGGCGAGCCAGCACCGTGTTCGCGTGGTCGAGCAGGTAGTCGATGTCGGCGGCGGTTGCCACTGGGTGCTGCAGCTGCATCTTCCACGGGGTGTCGGTGGTTCCGATCACCCAGTAGCGAGACCACGGGATAACGAACAGGACGCTCTTCTCGGTCTGCAGGATCAGGCCGGTGTCGCCCGCGATCCGGTCCCGCGGGACGACGATGTGGATGCCCTTGGAGGCGAGCACGCGCAGTCCGCCGTCAGTCCCGGCGAGTGTCTCGGTCTCTTCGGTCCAGACCCCGGTCGCGGTGATGACCTGGCGGGCGCGCACCTCGAAGCGGCGCCCGGTCTCCAGGTCCTCGACGGTGGCGCCGGTCACGGTGCCACCCTCGGTGGTGGACATCCCGATCACCTGTGTGCGTGATGCCGCGGCAGCGCCGTATTCCGCGGCGGTGCGGACGATGGTCGTCACCAGGCGGGCGTCGTCCACCGTGGCGTCCCAGTAGCGCACGGCGCCGATGGCTGCCTCGTGCTTCAGGTCGGGGAAGAGCTCCTCCAGGCCGCGGCGGGTCACATGACTGTGCAGAGGCAGCGCGCGGCGCCGGCCGTTGATGCTCGCCAGAAGGTCGTAGAGCGCGATGCCCGACCCGACGAAGGCCCGCTCCCACATGCGGTGCTCGAGCGGGTACAGGAACGAGACGGGCCGGACCAGGTGCGGCGCCAGCTCGGTGAGCAGCAGGTCCCGCTCGGTCAGCGCCTCGCGGACCAGGTGGAAGTCCAGCATCTGGAGGTAGCGAAGCCCGCCGTGGACCAGCTTGCTGGAGCGGCTCGAGGTGCCGCCGGCCCAGTCCTGGGCCTCGACGATGCCGACCTTGAGGCCTCGGGTCACGGCGTCGAGGGCGACTCCCGCGCCCGTGACACCCCCGCCGATGACCAGGATGTCGAGCTCATGGCCAGTGGTGGTGCTCGCCTCGAGCGCGTCGAGAGCGGTCGCCCGCGTCTGGGCCGTGAGTGCTGTCGTCTTCACCGTTGTCCTCCTTGCCCCGTGACCACTCGGCGGGTCACGCGTCACCAGGCGGCCCCGACCGTGGCGTCGAGGTGTCGACCGAGCGACGCACCTATAGTGACCATGTGAGGAACACATGCGCAAACCCCATGCACATATGTGCAAGGAGGGAATCTCGCTGAGCAACGACGACCAGGATGTTCTGCGTGCGGCCACCATGTACTACCTCCAGGACATGAAGATGGAGGCTATCGCCCGGCATCTGCGAACCTCCCGGTCGACGGTCTCCCGGCTCCTCAAGCAAGCTCGTGATACCGGGCTGGTGGAGATCACCCTCCGGGCGGCGAACAGCCGGGCTCCCGGGCTGGGCCAGAGCATCAGCAGGACCTTCGGGGTGGCGGCCTACGTCGTGCAGGTGCCCGACACGACGAGCGGAATCGACCGGCTGGAACAGGTGGCGATCACGTCGGCGAAGCTGCTCGGTTCATGGTTCGACTCCGGAATGGTCATGGGGATCGCCTGGGGCACCACGCTGGAGGCAGTCAGCCGCCACCTCAGCCACAAGGCGACCAGGGGCAGTGCCGTGGTCCAGCTCAATGGCGCCGCGAACAACCGGACCAGCGGGGTCGACTACTCGAGCAATCTCATCTCGAGCTTCGGCTCGGCCTTCGACGCCGCGATGCACTACTTCCCGGTGCCCGCCTTCTTCGACTACCCCGAGACCAAGGCTGCGATGTGGCGTGAGCGTTCGGTGCGCCGGGTCCTTGAGGTGCAGGGTCTGGCGGACATCGCCCTCTTCTCTGTCGGCGCGATCGCCGGCGCGATCCCGAGCCACGTGTACGCGGCCGGATACCTGGACGACGATGATGTCCGGACGCTGGAGGTTGAGGGAGTGGTCGGGGACGTGTGCACGGTCTTCCTCCGGGCCGATGGCAGCTACCGGGACGTGGTGCTGAATCAGCGAGCGACCGGTCCGACCCCGCACGAGCTGCTCCGGATCCCGCGCCGGGTCTGTGTCGTGGCAGGGGACAACAAAGCGGTTCCGCTGCTCGCGGCCCTGCGCTCGGGCGTCGTCACCGACCTGGTGGTGGACGAGGTGACCGCCCTGCGCCTGCTCAGCCTCGTACCCGGGCGAGAGTCCGTCGGCAGCCAGCGGACACCCCCCCGGATTGCTCGCCGGTGAGGCGGATTTGGTCCGCTGTCACCCGCGCGCATACCTGCGCGCGCGCGTGCTGAGATACAGGAGGCCCGGCAACTCCGGCTAGGCTGAGGGCGTGCCCCCCTCGATCCCTCCGGCTGCCGACAGCCGCCGTAGCGTTGCGCTGGTGACCCTGGGCTGCGCACGAAACGAGGTCGACTCCGAGGAGCTGGCCGGTCGTCTGGCAGCCGGGGGCTGGCTGCTGGTCGATGATGCCGCGCTGGCCGATGTCGCCGTGATCAACACCTGTGGCTTTGTTCAGCAGGCCAAGAAGGACTCCATCGACGCGCTGCTGGAGGCCTCCGACCTCAAGGGAACGGGCCGCACCCAGAAGGTCGTGGCCGTCGGTTGCCTGGCCGAGCGGTATGGCGAGCAGCTCGCCGCCGAGCTGCCCGAGGCAGACGCCGTGCTTGGATTCGACTCCTACGCCGACATGTCGAGTCACCTCACCTCCATCCTGGACGGTCACAAACCCACTTCGCACGTTCCGTCGGATCGCCGGCGACTGCTCCCGCTCTCGCCTACTTCTCGACAGGAGACTGCCGCTTCCGTGGCGTTGCCCGGCCACGGTCGCCATGACGGTCCGGAGATGCCGGACAGCGCGGCTCCGCAGGATGGCGCCTTCGCAGACCTGCTGCTGCAGCGAGCGGCTCCGGCGAGCGGCCCGCGCGTCATCCGGGCCAGGCTGGACGGTCGGCCGTGGGCCCCCCTGAAGATCGCCAGCGGCTGTGACCGACGCTGTGCCTTCTGCGCGATACCCATGTTCCGGGGGTCCTTCGTGTCGCGGCGGCCCTCCGACGTGCTGGCCGAAGCCCGGTGGCTCGGCGAACGCGACGTCAGGGAGATCTTCCTGGTCAGCGAGAACTCCACGTCATACGGCAAGGATCTCGGAGACCTGCGCCTCCTGGAGACGATGCTGCCCGAGCTGGCAAAGGTGGACGGGATCGAGCGGGTCCGGGTCTCCTACCTCCAGCCGGCCGAGATCCGGATGGACCTGCTCGACGTCATGGCCTCGACGCCTGGGGTGGTGCCGTACTTCGACATCTCCTTCCAGCATGCCTCCGAGGCGCTGCTGCGCAGGATGCGCAGGTTCGGCTCGCCGCAGTCCTTCCTCGAGCTCATCGACCAGGTCCGCGCGCGCGCCCCGCTGGCCGGCATACGGTCCAACGTCATCGTCGGTTTCCCCGGGGAGACCCAGGCGGATCTCGACGAGCTGGAAGCCTTCCTGACTGCCGCGCGGCTCGATGTGGTCGGCGTGTTCGGCTACTCCGACGAGGACGGCACCGAGGCCGAGATGCTCGACGGCAAGTTCGACCGGCATGTCATCGCCGAGCGCGTCGACCACTTCACGACGCTGGTGGAAGAGCTCAATATCCAGCGCGCCGAGGAGCGGATCGGGGACCGGGTCGAGGTCCTGGTCGAGGGGATTGACGAGGACACCGACGAGCTCACCGGCCGGGCTGCCCATCAGGGGCCGGACGTGGACGGCTCCACGATCCTGCGGCTGCCTCGCGGTGCCGAGGCCCCGGCAGTCGGCTCGATCATCGCCGCGATGGTTCTGGAGACGGACGGCATCGACCTCATTGCGGAGGCGGGATGATCTCCGCCGGGGATGACACCCAGGTCCGGGCTCCGCAGGCCAGCAACTGGAACCTCGCCAATGCGCTCACGCTCCTGCGCATCGCTCTTGTCCCCGTCTTCGCCTGGTTCCTGCTGTATGACGACGGTCAGCAGACGGCCTACCGCCTGCTCGCGGCGGCTGTCTTCGTGGTCGCGACAGCCACTGACCGACTGGACGGCGAGATTGCGCGGGCCAGGGGGGAGGTTACCGACTTCGGCAAGGTGAGCGACCCGATCGCCGACAAGGCACTGATGGGTATGGCGCTCATCGGCCTCTCGATCCTCGATCTGCTGCCATGGTGGGTCACCGTGGTGGTCCTGATCCGGGAGCTGGGCGTCACCGCCCTGCGGATCGTGGTCATCAGGCATGGCGTTATCTCGGCCAGTCGCGGTGGCAAGCTCAAGACTGCCCTTCAGGCGGTCGCGATTCTGCTCTACATCCTGCCGCTGAGCTTTTTCTGGCACGTCCTGGCAGTGGTGATCATGACATTGGCCGTGATCGTGACCATGGTGACGGGCGTCGACTATGTGCTGAAGGCGCACACCCTGCGCACCACCAGCCCGCGGGCGCAGCTCAAGCGAGACCGTCGTGCGGCGGCAGCATTCGAGGGGGCGGAACGCACGGCAGGGACTGGCCCCGGCACGACGAAGCCCGCTGCGGCAGGACCCGACGCGGCAGGGCCCGACGTGGCAAAGCCCGACGTGGCAAAGCCCGACGTGGCAAAGCAGCACGGGGCAAAGCCCGACGTGGCAAAGCAGCACGGGGCAAAGCCCGACGTGGCAAAGCAGCACGGGGCTCCAGGTGCGTCTGCGCGCGACCAGTCGTCACCCAGCGCGCGGTCGGGCCGTGGCTCGGGGCCAGGAGTCTGAGCTGTGGAACCTACTGTGGCTGCGGACCTGGTGGCGCGGCTGACCGTCAGGGGACAGACGGTGGCAGTCGCAGAGTCGCTGACCGGGGGGCTGGTCTCCGCAGAGTTGACCGATGTCGCCGGAGCCTCGGCTGTCGTGCGGGGAGGCGTCCTGGCATACGCCACGGACCTCAAGGCTCAGGTGCTCGGGGTCGATCTGGGCCTGCTGGCGCGGGTGGGCGCCGTTGACCCCGATGTGGCCGAGCAGATGGCCACCGGGGTGAGGTCGCTGATGGGTGCCACGTATGGCCTGGCGACCACGGGGGTGGCGGGGCCGGACCAGGCCGACGGCAAGGCTGTCGGCCTGGTGTACGTCGCGGTGGCCGGGCCAGGCTCGTCAACGGTGAAAGCGCTGCGCCTGTCGGGTGATCGCGGGGAGATCCGGACGCAGAGCGTGCTCGCCGTCCTGTCTCTGCTTGATGATGAGCTCGGTGACCGGACCGGGGAAGATCCGCCGGCCGCGCAACGTTAAACCGTCCTGTTGGACCCAAAAGGCAATCCCGTAGGTAAACTGCAAGTATTCAGGGGTACCGTTGTTTTCACAGACTGCTGAGCCAGCCGCTAGGAGGAGGCGTCATGATTGTGCTTCGTCGTGAAGTCGGTGACGTTCTCCGCGGTCATCGTCAGGCGCAGGGACGGACGTTGCGCGAGATCTCGGCGTCGGCTGCGGTCTCGCTGGGCTACCTCAGCGAGGTCGAGCGCGGCGAGAAGGAAGCGTCATCGGAGCTGCTCGCCTCGATCTGCGGGGCTCTGAACCTGCCGATGTCCAAGATGCTCAGTGACGTGTCGGACCGGGCCGCCGAGTCTGAGGCTGTCAGCGCCCTGGTGACCCTCCCGGTTGCCCGCCGCTCCGATCTGGTCCGAGCCTCAGCCGCCTAACCCCCCATTGCGGGTACCGTGCGCCGACCAAGACCGCAAACCTAGGCACCGTGCTCTGTTTGCGACCACAAACCTAGGCACGGCGCGCCGACTTCAGTCGCTAGGACACGCGACCTTCCTGGGCTGCCTGCCAGTGATGTAGGCCCAAGACGCATTGTCATCCGCAGTGGAACTGGAGGGAGCCAGTCTCCGAGCCTGGGATCCTCGTCGCCGTCAGCGTCAAGCCAAGAGTTCACGAACCTCCCGCGGACCGTGAGGATAGCCGTCATAAGGTTCGCGTTTTCATCCTCCGAAGTCTCACTTTTCCGCAAAGAGTGGCATTGGGCAAGGAGATCACCGCCGCCAAGCTGAGCAAGAACTTCGTGCGCCTGGCTCCAGGAGTGCGCGGACGAGTTCCGGCTCGCCCTTGTCGACTGGGACATGAAGGGCACCGACGCCAAGAAGATCGACGATGTCCTGACCGAGGCCATCGACCTCGTGAACAAGATGGGGGTGGCTGCGCTCCCCGGCTACATCGACGGAAAGCTCGCGGAGCTCGAAGAGGTCCGGAAACGTCCCGACCAGCGCACGCTCAGATCGACCTTCGTCGGCGTGAGCGTGCGCCGATCTGGTGCCGCCGCTGGCTCCAGCGCGGCATCAGTCACACCTTGGGATGGTTCGCCGACTACTCAACGTCTCAGGCGGAGCCCTCGGGGCGTTGCGTGGAAGCCCGCCCCGGCGAGGGCTGTGGCCAGAGGATGGTCGGGCTGAAGGACTGAAGCGCCATCCGCCTTCTCGACAGTGAGCTTGCCCAACGCACCCTCACGCACTGCCAGGGCAAGCGCATCGGCCGCCGACTGCAGCAACGCCGGGTCATCGGTCCAGGACAGCAGTGTCTTGCCGCCGCGCTCGACGTACAGGGTGAGGGCACCGTCGACGAGCACGACCAGCGCACCAGCCTTGCGACCGGGCCTGTGCCCGGAGTTGAGAGCTGCTTTGCGTCCTGGCTGGGCGGCGCGGCTGGGTTCCCGGGGCCCATCGCCGAGGTCGGTGACTCGAGCGGGCCAACCGAGAGCGGCGCCAAAGGGATTTGCCGGGTCCGAAGCCGCCAGGACCACCGCAGACGACGCGCTGTCCCGGCCTGTGACACCAAAGGACTCGGGACCATCGGGCAGCGGCCGGCTCTGGGCACGAAGCCGGTCAACGGCGCCGGTGGTGGCGAACTGAGCGGCACCCAGGCCTTCGACGAAGTAGCCGCGCCGCACCCGCCCCGACTCCTCGGCCGCGGCCAGCACCCGGTAGACCCCGGCGAATCCACCCGGAACTCCCTCTGCCACCACGGAGCCACGGGTCACCACGCCATAGCGGTCCAGCAGCACTTCGGCCGTGGCGTAGGAGCGAACAGTGGCATCGCGCTCGATCGCTGGAAGCAGGGACCAGCGGCCGGCCGCCGTGGAAGGTGAGGTGCGCGACGACATGGAGGTCCGCCCGCTGGCAAGGCTTCGACCCGACAGGGCTCCGAGGCTGCCGGCCCTGCCGGGATATCGGGCGTAGCGCGGCGGGGTGCGCCGTGGTTTGTGGGCCGGGTGACCACCCAGGAGCAGCGCCCGCAGCGGGGCGAGCGTGTCGTTGCTGATGTGCCCGGCCCAGGTCAGGTCCCACAGGACGCGGGTCAGCTCCTCGTCGTTGAGGTGCACCCGGTCGGTGAGGATCGCGCCGTCCCCGCTGGCAACAGTGTCAGCGAGCGTGCGGAAGAAGAAGGCGCCACCTCCGCCCAGGGCCTCGAGCACCTGGCGGTGACGATCGGCCAGCTCCAGGTCCGTCGAGGGTCCCGCCAGGGTCAGGCGGGCGGTATCGGCGAGGTGCAGCGAGACCCACCCGTCGTCGCCGGGCAGGGCCGAGTGCCCACGCCAGATCACCTCGCCGCTGGTCGTCAGCCCGTCCAGCAGGGCAGGGCTGTATGCCGTCACCCGGCTGGGGAGCACCAAGGTCTCCAGAGCGCTGGCGGGCAGCACCGCACCAGCCAGCTGCTCGATGGCCCGAAGGACGCCTTCGCTGCCACGCAGACCAGCGCCCACCCCCTGCCAGGAGGGAAGGAACCGGGCCAGGTCGACGGCCGGAACAGGCTCGACCTCGGCCCGAAGAGCCGCCAGCGACCGGCGGCGCAGCGTGCGCAGCACTTCGGCATCGCAGAAGTCGGTGCCGTGCACCCCGCCCCCCGACTCGATCGGTCGCAGCTCGCCCTCCACGACGCGACCAGCGGCCACGAGCCGGCGGAGGACGTCGGTGACGACCGCCCTGCCGAGCCCGAACCAGTCGGCAACATCTCGTGCGGTGAAGGGGCCATGGGTCCGGGCGTAACGGGCGACCAGATCGCCCAGCGGGTCGGGAACGGGCTCGAGGAAGGCCTCGGGCAGACCCACCGGAAGAGCGACGCCCAGAGCGTCCCGCAGCCGACCCGAGTCCTCGATGGCGGCCCAGCGCTCCTCGCCGCCGATACGCACCCGGACCAGTCGCCGGTCGCTCTCGAGAACGACCAGCCAGGCGGAGACGTCCTTGGCGCTCGACCCCTCGACGCAGCGATCAAGAATGGCCTGATGCGGTTGCGCGCCCAGCACGCGCAGCAGATCTGCCACATCCTCCAGACCCCGGCAACGCCGGCCCTCGGCCGTTCTCTGCAGCTCGGACTCCGTCTTTGCGAGGGCAGCCGGGTCCAGCAGATCGCGCAGCGCCGCGCCCTCACCACGTCCGAGCAGCTCGGCCAGCAGGGTTGGGTCCAGCGACAGCGCGGCAGCACGCCGCTCGGCCAGGGGCGAGTCGCCCTCGTACAGGAACTGCGCGACATATCCGAACATCAGGCTGCGGGCGAACGGCGAGGGCGTCGGCGTCTCGACCTCGACGAGCCGCACGGCGCGGGAACCGATCTCGCGCATCAGGGTGCTCAGGCCTGGCACGTCGAAGACATCCTGGACGCACTCGCGCACCGTCTCCAGGATGATCGGGAAGGAGGCGTACTGGGCGGCCACCGTGAGCAGCTGGGCCGACCGCTGGCGCTGTTGCCACAACGCCTGTCGGCGATCGGGACGGCGCCGCGGCAGCAGCAGTGCCCGTGCCGCACACTCCCGGAAACGCGCTGCGAACAGGGCGGATCCGCCAATCTCGGTGGTGACCAGATCGTGCACGTCATCGGCGTCGAGCGCGATCAGGGACATCAGCTCGTTCCCCAGCCCCGCAGATCCCGTGCTGGTCAAAACACCGCTGGTCGACCCGATGCCGCCAGATCCGTTGCCGGTCGAACCGATACCGGTCGAACCGATACCGGTCGAACCGGAGTCCGTGTCGAACTCGATGTCTGGCAGCCGGAACACGATGCCGTCATCGCCGTGCATCGCCTGCACGTCAACCCCGAAGCGCTCGCGCATCCTGGCCGCCACGCACAACGCCCACGGCGCGTGAACCTGCGCGCCGAAGGGGGAGTGCACGGCCACCCGCCAGTCGCCGATCTCGTCGCGGAACCGCTCGACGACGATCGTGCGGTCGTCCGGGACGTGCCGGGTTGCCTCGCGCTGCTCGTCCAGGTAGCTGAGCAGGTTGTCGGCGGCCCAGGTGTCCAGGCCGGTTGCGGTCACCCTGGCCCGGGCCTTGTCGGCGCTGAGCCCCCCGAGCTCGCGGACGAACTCGCCCACCGCGCGGCCCAGCTCGGCTGGCCTTCCCAGCGAGTCGCCCTTCCAGAAGGGAAGCTTGCCAGGCTGTCCCGGGGCCGGGGTGACCAGCACCTTGTCGTGGGTGATGTCCTGGATCCGCCACGAGGAGGTGCCGAGGGTGAAGACGTCGCCGACCCGCGACTCGTAGACCATCTCCTCGTCGAGCTCGCCGACCCGCCGCCCGGTGCCCTCGCCCGAGGCGAGGAACACGGCATACAGCCCTCGGTCCGGGATGGTGCCCCCGCTGGTGACCGCGAGCCGCTGCGCCCCCGGCCGGCCGGTGAGGGTGCCGGTCACCCGGTCCCAGACCAGGCGCGGCCGCAGCTCGGCGAACTCGTCGCTCGGGTAGCGACCGGACAGCATGTCGAGGACCGACTCAAGGATGGACCGGGGGAGGCTGGCGAAGGGAGTTGCTCTGCGTACCAACGCTTCCAGGTCATCGACAGCCCAGTCGTCCATCGCGCACATGGCCACGATCTGCTGGGCCAGCACGTCCACGGGGTTCGACGGGACGCGCAGTGACTCGATCGACCCCTGGCGCATCCGGTCGACCACCACGGCGGTCTGCACGAGGTCGCCGCGGAACTTGGGGAAGACCACTCCGCGAGACACTGCGCCCACCTGATGACCGGCCCGCCCGACTCGTTGCAGCCCGCTGGCCACGCTCGGCGGCGACTCCACCTGGACGACGAGGTCGATCGCGCCCATGTCGATGCCGAGCTCCAGGGAGCTGGTGGCCACGACCGCGGGGAGGCGGCCGGCCTTCAGGTCGTCCTCGATCAGGGCGCGCTGCTCCTTGCTCACCGAGCCGTGGTGCGCGCGGGCGAGCACCCCCGGCGCGTCCTTGGACGATCCGGCCTGCGCCATCATCTCAGCCGGGGTCCGAGGGCTGCGTGCATCCCGGAGACTGCGTATATTCCGGGTGCTCGCCTGATCGGCGGCCGTGACGGCTGCGCTGTCCGGAGGGTTGTCGGACGCGAGCTCGAGTCGCTGCTGCCAGATCTCATTCAGCCGGGCGGTCAGGCGCTCGGTCTGGCGGCGGGAGTTGGCGAACACCAGCGTCGAGCGATGCTGGCTGATCAGATCGACGATGCGCTCCTCGACGTGTGGCCAGATCGAGGCCTGCCGTTCCGGGCCGTCAGCGGCGCCGCCGCGGTCCGCGGCCGCATCGCCGAGGGCGGACATGTCGGGGATCGGGACGACCACCTGGAGGTCCCACAGTTTGGTCGAGGCGGGTTGAACCACGGTGACCGGCCGGCCGCCCGCCAGAAATCTGGAGATCTCCTCGACCGGCCGGACAGTCGCTGACAGGCCGACGCGCTGAGCCGGCTTGTCCAGCAGGGCATCCAGGCGTTCGAGGCTCAGCGCCAGGTGCGCGCCACGCTTAGTCCCGGCGACGGCGTGGATCTCGTCCAGGATGATGGTCTCGACGCCGGCGAGGGCCTCGCGCGCCTTGGAGGTCAGGATCAGGAAGAGAGACTCCGGGGTCGTGATCAGGACGTCGGAGGGGCGCCGCGCGAACAGCCTGCGGTCGGCCGCTGAGGTGTCGCCGGATCTGACCGCCACGCTCACCTCGGGTGTGCGAAGGCCGAGCCTCGAGGCTGAGTGACCGATGCCGACCAGGGGGGAACGCAGGTTGCGCTCGATGTCCACGGCCAGGGCCTTCATCGGGGAGATGTAGAGGACGCGACACCTGCGCAGCGGCTCGGCGGGCGGGGGGGTCGTGCCCAGGCGGTCCAGGGCCCACAGGAACGCCGACAGGGTCTTGCCGGAGCCGGTCGGGGCCACCACGAGGGTGTGGGCGCCGGAGCTGATGGCATCCCAGGCGCCGATCTGGGCCGCGGTGGGCTCGGCGAAGCTCCCGCTGAACCAGTCTCGGGTAGCGGGCGAGAAGCGCTGGAGGACGTCGCCGGTCTTCATGACCAGCCCAGCCTGCCACCTCCCGCCGACAACCGGTTGTACGGGGACGGCCCGGACCAGGCGAGATCGGGCAGACTGACGGCGTGAACTCAACGGTGCAGGCGGCGGACCCACCCGTGCGGCACCGCGGCGCCGAGGTGCTTGCAGTGCTCGGCGTCTCGCTCGGGACGTCGGGCATCTATGCCCTGCTGGCCTACCTGCGGGCCGAGCTCACGGTGCGGGGTGGCATCTCGGCCACCACGGCAACGGTCGCCCAGGGCGCTCAGACCTCTCGCATGTGGCTCAACATCGCCTACGACCTCACCGGCGTCATCCAGGGGCTCATGCCGGTCCTGCTGGTGCTCGTGCTGCTCGCGAGGGACCCCGCGAACGCCGGCATCGGGATCGGCCTGCATCGGCCCACCCGCAAAGATCTGCTGCCGGGTGCGGGCTTCACCGCGCTCATCGGCATACCGGGCCTGATCCTGGTCTGGGCCGCCCACCAGCTCGGCGTGAGCGCCAACCTGGCTGTGGTGGACGTCCCTGACACCTGGTATCGCGTGCCTCTGCTGCTGCTCCAGGCGGCCCAGAACGGGCTGCTGGAGGAGGTCGTCGTGGTCGGGTACCTGCTGACCAGGCTGCGTCAGCTGGGGTGGTCGAATGGTCGGGCGCTGGGGGCGAGCGCCGTGCTGCGGGGGAGCTACCACCTCTACCAGGGGCTCGGCGGGTTCGTCGGCAACATAGTGATGGGGCTGATCTTCGCCTCGTGGTTCCAGCGCACCCGCCGCGTCCTGCCGCTGGTGGTCGCCCACTTCCTGCTCGATGTGTTCGCGTTCGTGGGGTTCCTCTATCTGCGCCGGCACATCAGCTGGATCTGACCCAGCGCTAGCTGCTCTCCCAGACCGGCGCGATGTCATTGCGATAGCCGCGGCCGAAGACCCCGTTGAGGACCGCAAGCACCGGTCCAGGGACGTCGCGCCTGATCGCGGCCATCTCCTGCGGGCTGGCGCCGTCGGTGACCCACGCGAAGAACCTGCCGCCCTGGACAAATCCGACCTTGCCGAACGCGCGTCCCATCGCCTTGATCTCAGGGGTGTCCTTCTTCTCCAGGTATACCGGCTCGAGCTCGGCCTCCTCGTGCTCGAGGTGCGCGACGGTCACCGCCTCCAGGCGCTCGAACGCCACGCGCGCCGTGGTCACGTCGTCGGTGCTCGCGGAGCGCTGGAGAGCAGGCACGGCCGCCCTCACCCCGGCGATTGCCACGGCCATCGCGTCGTGCTCGGTGTCCAGGGTGGCCAGCAGGCCCGGGCTGACCCCCACGGCGGTGAGCGCCGGCCAGGCGATCTCGTCCTCGCCGGTGTGATGCCGGGTCAGCTGGTCGTCGAAGTTGGACCACGCGGTCGCGAGCTGGCTGCCCCGGTCGACGTCGCCGGGTGAGAAGCTCGACAACGCAGTCCTGAACCGGGTCAGGTCGCGTCGGAAAGCGCCGTGGATCGCCTTGTTCATGCTCATCTCGGCCATGCCTGGGAGCCTAGTTGGGGCGCCAACTGTCGGCAATGGCGATCGGGGCAGCCTGCTTTCGGCGCCATCGTGGGAGCCACCGACGGCGTGGCGCCGGGCTGGCCGGAACGTCCGGCACGGTGCCGCCGGCCGGTTCCGTGGGCGCCTGCTCGAGCCGCTCGTGAAGCCGGGCCCGGATCTCCTCGGGAGCCAGCTGTGTCCGTTGCCGCTGCTCACGGGCG
Source organism: Dermatophilaceae bacterium (assembly GCA_014377705.1). Lineage (GTDB taxonomy): Bacteria > Actinomycetota > Actinomycetes > Actinomycetales > Dermatophilaceae > UBA4719. The sequence continues at coordinate 19,773 of JACMPC010000191.1, read as the reverse complement.
ATGATGACACCGGCGGCCGCGACACCCGCGACGCCGGCCAGACCGAGTACCTTCCAGAGGTTCATGACAGGAGCTCCTTCCGTGAATGACGCAGTACTGAGCCTGGCGGGGGCCGTCGACGTGACCCGCACCGGCGACCTGTGGCTGTTCCGGGGCAGGTCGACCGCAGACCACGCTATCCGGGCCGTCACCAACGCCCCCGTCAACCACGTCGGTATGGCGGTCGTCCTGGACGATCTGCCGCCGCTGATGTGGCACGCCGAGCTCGGCCGCGGCCTGCCGGACGTGTGGACCGGTGACCACCACCGCGGCGCGCAGCTGCATGACCTGCGCTCCGCGGTCGAACAGTGGAGCCACCGGTACAACCAGCACGCCTGGCTGCGGCAGCTCGACTCCCCGGTCACCCGGGGGATGGAGGACTCGCTGCTGCGCACCATCGCGCGAACCGATGGCACCCCCTTCCCCGCGACGGCGGCCCTGGCCGGCCGCTGGCTCCGGGGCAGGGTCAGCCGACCGGCGCCGGTGGAGTCGACCTACTGCGCGGAGGTCGTCGCCGATGCCTACCAGGTGATGGGACTGCTCGCAGGGGACCGGCCGACGAACTACTACGACCCCGGCAAGTTCTGGTCCGGCGACTCCCTGCGGCTGGTCGGCGACGCCCGACTCGGCGCCGAGATCCGTGTCGACGTGGCAACGCCGGTGCAAGGTCCTCGCGGGACTTAGCGCACGTGCGTCACTCTTGGCGCAGGAACGCGCGTCCGCTATCGATGACGGACCTGCGCTAGGTCGGGTTGGGTGGCGGCGTGGGAGACTCCTCGGATGCGGACTAGCGATTTTTGGCGGCTGATGGACGACGAGTTCGGCGCCGCCTATGCCCACTCACTGGCCCGGGACCATGTGCTGGGGGCGCTCGGCAACCTCACACCGCTGCAGGCGCTGGAGTCCGGGACCACGCCGCGGGAGGCCTGGCTGGCGCTGTGCGCCGACATGGATGTGCCCAAGGAGCGCTGGCTCGGCAAGGAGATGCGGGACCACACCAAGGAGATGCGGGACCTCAGGAAGAGGGGCTGAGGGCACCGGGGAAACCTGTTGCGGCGAGGAGATAGCGTTGGGTGGGTGACTCGTGCTGACCCCGACTTCCTGCTCCACGCCATCGGCCTGACCAAGACCTTCGGCGACTTCACCGCCGTGGACGGTATCGACTTCACGGTGCAGCGGGGGGAGTCGTTCGGTTTCCTCGGGCCCAACGGCGCGGGCAAGTCCTCGACGATGAAGATGGTCGGCTGCGTGTCCCGGGCGACCGGCGGCGTGCTGCGCGTGTTCGGCCAGGACCCGGCCACCCATGGCCCGCAGATCCGGGCGCGCCTCGGCGTCGTCCCCCAGAAGGACACCCTCGACGAGGAGCTCACGGTCGAGGAGAACCTCTGGATCTATGGCCGCTACTTCGGCCTCTCCAAGCGTGAGGTTCGTTCCAGGGCAACTGAGCTGCTCGACTTCGCACAGCTCACCGACCGGGCCACCACCAGGGTCGAGCCGCTCTCGGGCGGCATGAAGCGGCGGCTGACGATCGCCCGCTCACTGATCAGCCGGCCCGAGATCCTGCTCCTGGACGAGCCCACCACCGGGCTCGACCCGCAGGCCCGGCATGTGTTGTGGGACAGGCTGTTCCGGCTCAAGCGCAGTGGGGTGACGCTGGTCCTGACGACGCACTACATGTACGAGGCCGAGCAGCTGTGCGACCGGCTGGGGGTGATGGACCACGGCAAGATCGTGGCGCAGGGATCGCCGCGCTCGCTGATCGCCCAGTACGCGACCAAAGAGGTCCTCGAGCTGAGGTTCGACACCGACGACCATGCCCAGCACGGCGCCGCCATCGCCGGGATCGGCGAGCGCGTCGAGGTCCTGCCCGACCGCCTGCTGGTGTACGCCGAGGACGGGGACGCGGCCGCCGCGGAAGCTCACGAGCGGGGCGTGCGGCCCATGTCCTCGCTGGTCCGCCGCTCGACCCTGGAGGACGTGTTCCTGCACCTGACCGGACGCAGGCTGATCGACTGATGAGCACCTCGGCCAACGCGACCGCCGATGGGGCGACCCGGGCGACCCCGCCGGCGGCTGCCAGATGGCGACCGGTCCTCGGGTGCTGGCTCACGGTATACAAGCGGACCTGGCGGGGCAGTCTGTTCGGACGGTTCCTCTCGCCGCTGATGTTCCTGCTGTCCATCGGCCTCGGCCTGGGCAGCCTGGTCGACGACTCCGCCGGAGGGGTCGGCGGGGTTCCGTACCTGCAGTACGTGGTGCCGGGAATCGTTGCGGCACAGGCGATGTGGGTGGCGATGGGGGAGTCGACCTACCCGGTGATGGGAGCGATCCGCTGGAACGAGAAGTACCACGCGATGCTCGCCACGCCGGTCGGCATCAACGACGTCCTGCTCGGCCATCTGATCTACGTCGCGATGCAGATCACCGGCGCCACGGCCATCTTCATCGGGGTGGCTGCGCTGTTCGGGTCCTTCACCTCATGGTGGGTCCTGCTCGCCTGGCCGGTCACCGCGGCGACCGGGATGGCTTTCGCGGTGCCCGTCTTCGCGTTCGCGGCCAAGCAGGAGACCGACGGCGGCTTCAACATCCTTTTCCGCTTCATCATGACGCCGCTCTTCCTGTTCTCTGGCATCTTCTTCCCGGTCGACCAGCTGCCGGCCCTGCTGCGACCGGTCGCCTGGCTCACCCCGCTGTGGCACGGCGTCGAGGCCAACCGCTCGCTGGCCCTGGGATCACCCGACCTCGCCGGCGTCGCCGGGCACACGGCATACCTGCTGGTCGTGATCGTGGTCGGTGGCTGGCTGGCCCGGCGTGCTTTCACCACAAGGCTGGTCGTATGACGTCCGCTGCCCAGGCGCCCCCGTCACCGACGAAGGGGCTCACCTCGCGGATTGCAAGGGTGCTGCCGATGCCCGCAGGAGCCGGGATGGCCCGGATCCTGGTCGAACGCAACATCATGAGCTACCGGCACGGCTGGGTCGCCATCCTCACGGGCTTCTTCGAGCCGGTCTTCTACCTGTTCTCGCTGGGGATCGGGCTCGGCGGGCTGATCAGGATGGTGACCACCGACGGCGGTCAGAGCGTGCCCTACGCGGTCTTCGTCGCGCCGGCCCTGCTGGCCACCTCGGCCATGAACGGCGCCGTGTTCGACTCGACCTTCAACGTGTTCTTCAAGCTCAAGTTCGCCAAGCTCTACGACTCGGTGATGGCCACCCCGCTGGGGCCGCGGGATGTGGCGGTGGGCGAGATCGCATGGTCGCTGATCCGGGGGGCCCTGTATGCCGCGGCGTTCCTGCTGGTCGCCTGGCTGGCCGGGACCGTGCACTCCTGGTGGGCGCTGCTTGCCCTGCCGGCCGCGACGCTGATCGGCTTCGCGTTCTCGGCGGTAGGCATGTTCGCGACCACGTTCATGCGCTCCTGGGTGGACTTCGACTACGTCAACCTGGCGATCCAGCCGATGTTCCTGTTCTCCGCGACATTCTTCCCGCTCGCGCTCTATCCGGAGTCCGTGCAGTGGATCGTGCAGACCACGCCGCTCTACCACGGGGTGGCTCTTGAGCGGGGGCTGATGCTGGGCGAGGTCGGGCCTGGGTTGCTGGCTCACGTGGGCTACCTCGCGGTGCTGGGGCTGCTCGGCCTGGTCGGGGCGGCCCGGCGGCTCGAGAAGCTGCTCCTGTCCTGAGTGCGGCAGCGCGGGCGAACAGCGCCCGCGGGTGAACAACCCTCGCGGGCGGCGAACCATCCGATAACAGGCTCTCGGCGTGTCCCGCTCCCCTTGGCGCGAGTCGAACATCTGTTCGGGTAGAGTTTGCACATGGGTTGCCCCGGCACTCCCAGTGTCCACAGGCTGCGCCTGATGGGCAGGGGCTGTCGGTGGCCACTCGTAACGTCTGACTCGACACGGGATGCATACCGCATAGGTGTCGGTCGCAGGTAGACGGCGGACCCCTATACAGAAACGGCAGGTGAGGGACATGGCTGGACCAGATCGCGTGAAGTCGCTGGATGCGGTGATGGCGCAGATCGAGAAGGCACACGGCACGGGTGCGGTGATGCGGCTTGGCGACCAGGTCCGCGTCCCCATCGACGTCATCCCCACGGGGTCCATCGCCCTGGACGTCGCCCTGGGCATCGGCGGGCTGCCTCGTGGGCGGGTCGTCGAGATCTACGGCCCGGAGAGCTCGGGCAAGACGACGGTGGCCCTGCACGCGGTGGCCAACGCCCAGAAGGCCGGCGGCATCGCGGCGTTCATCGATGCCGAGCACGCGCTTGACCCGGACTATGCCCAGAAGCTCGGTGTCGACACGGATGCCCTGCTGGTCAGCCAGCCGGACACCGGCGAGCAGGCACTCGAGATCGCGGACATGCTGATCCGTTCCGGGGCCATCGACATCATCGTGATCGACTCGGTGGCGGCGCTGGTTCCGCGCGCCGAGATCGAGGGCGAGATGGGTGACAGCCACGTCGGTCTGCAGGCGAGGCTGATGTCCCAGGCTCTGCGCAAGCTCACCGGCACGATCAGCAGCACCAACACCACGATGATCTTCATCAACCAGCTCCGCGAGAAGATCGGCGTGATGTTCGGATCTCCCGAGACGACCACCGGTGGCAAGGCGCTGAAGTTCTACGCCTCGGTCCGCCTCGATGTCCGGCGCATCGAGACGCTCAAGGACGGCACCGACCCGGTGGGCAACCGGACTCGCGTCAAGGTCGTCAAGAACAAGGTCGCGCCGCCGTTCAAGCAGGCAGAGTTCGACATCATCTATGGGTTCGGCATCTCCCGCGAGGGTGGCCTGATCGACATGGGGGTCGAGCAGGGCTTCGTCCGCAAGGCCGGTGCCTGGTACACCTACGACGGCGACCAGCTGGGCCAGGGCAAGGAGAACGCCCGCTCGTTCCTGAAGGACAATCCCGACCTCGCCGACGAGCTGGAGAAGAGGATCAAGGAGAAGCTCGGCATCGGTCCCCGGGTCGACCAGTTGCCGGAGCCGGTTGTTGCCGTGCCGGTCAAGGCCGTGCCGGCCAAGAGGGCATCATCGGTCAAGACGGTGCCCATCAAGGGCGCGTCAGCCAAGACGGCAGCGATCAGGCGTGACCCGGTCAAGGACCTGCCGATCGGTGCCACCTCAGGTGGCGACCCCTCACCCGGAGGCGCTCCCGTCAGCAGCACCGCACTGGGCGGCGTGCCGGTCGGGCACCCGCTGGTCAGTGACGCCCCCGTCAGGCCCGTGCCAGTTGACTTCTGATCTAGGACGGCGATGACAACGCAGGACAGGGCTGCGCCCGAGGTGCCTGCCCTGGCCCTGGTACGCGGGACCTCGGAGGTGGGTAATCCGGTTCCCGAGGCGTCAAAGAAGGACAGGGAGCCGGATCCCTACCAGGTGGCACGGCAGATCGTGCTGCGTCAGCTAGCCATGGCGCCGCGCAGCCGGGCCGAGCTGATGCAGAAGCTCGAGCATCGCGACTGCCCGGCTGCGGTGGCGGCGACCGTGCTGGACCGGATGACCGAGGTGGGCCTGATCGATGACCAGGCCTACGCTCAGATGCTCGTGCGTTCCCAGCAGTCCGGGCGCGGTCTGGCCAGGCGCGCCCTGGCCCGTGAGCTGCGCACCAAGGGCATCGAGGACCATCTGGCCGAGCAGGCCCTGGCCACGATCTCCGACGAGGACGAGCGTGATCGGGCTCGCGCGCTGGTCGACAAGAAGCTGCGCGCGATGCACGGCCTGGGCACCGACGTCCAGACCCGACGGCTGGCCGGGATGCTGGCTCGCAAGGGCTACTCCTCCGGCGTCACCTTCGCCGTCATCCGTGCGGCCATCGCGGATGCCCCCGAACACCTGCCCGACTGAGGATCGTGCCGCGAGCTCGGGGGCGGCGCTGACCGGTCAAGGGTGATCCTCACGGGAGCACGTACGCTGGTCGGTGCGATGAAGACCTATCAAGTACGCACCTACGGGTGTCAGATGAACGTCCATGACTCCGAGCGGCTCTCCGGGCTGCTGGAGTCGGCGGGCTATGTCGACATCGCCGGGCTGCCCGATCCGCCGGAGACCGCGGACGTCGTAGTCTTCAACACCTGCGCAGTGCGCGAGAACGCCGACAACAAGCTGTACGGCAACCTCGGTCAGCTCCGCCCGGCCAAGGTCAAGAACCCTGCGATGCAGATCGCAGTCGGTGGCTGCCTGGCGCAGAAGGACCGGGCCACGATCGTGGACCGGGCCCCCTGGGTGGACGTCGTGTTCGGCACCCACAACATGGGTTCGCTGCCGGCGTTGCTGGACCGCGCCCGGCACAACAAGCGGGCCGAGGTCGAGATCCTCGAGAGTCTGGACGTCTTCCCCTCGGCCCTGCCGACCCGCCGCGACTCGGCATACAGCGCGTTCGTATCCATCTCGGTGGGCTGCAACAACACCTGCACGTTCTGTATCGTGCCGACCCTGCGGGGTAAAGAAATGGATCGGCGCCCCGGTGACATCCTCGCCGAGATCACCGCCCTGGTGGCTCAGGGTGTCATCGAGGTGACGCTGCTCGGCCAGAACGTCAACACCTACGGTGTCGAGTTCGGCGACAAGCAGGCGTTCAGCAGGCTGTTGCGGGCCTGCGGGCAGATCGCGGGCCTGGAGCGGGTCCGGTTCACCAGCCCGCACCCTGCCGCTTTCACCGATGACGTCATCCTGGCGATGGCGCAGACGCCCAACGTCATGCCCAGCCTGCACATGCCGTTGCAGTCCGGCTCGGACCGGGTGCTGAAGGAGATGCGCCGTTCTTACCGCAGCGCCAGGTTCCTCGGCATCCTCGACACCGTTCGCGAACACATCCCCGGCGCCGCGATCACCACCGACCTGATCGTCGGCTTCCCCGGTGAGACCGAGCAGGACTTCCAGTCGACGCTCGACGTGGTGCGGGCTGCACGCTTCGCCGGCGCGTACACGTTCCAGTACTCCATCCGGCCTGGAACCCCCGCCGCGACCATGCCGGACCAGATCCCCAAGTCCGTGGTCCAGGAACGGTACAACCGGCTGCTCGATCTTCAGGAAGAGCTCTCGTGGGCAGAGAACCTGACGCTGCAAGGCCACCCGGTCAAGGTGCTGGTGGCCACGGGCGAGGGCCGCAAGGACGCCGCGACCGACCGTATGTCCGGGCGGGCGTGCGACAACCGGCTGGTGCACTTCTCGGTGCCGCAGGGCGCCGAGATCCCGCGTCCAGGCGATGTCGTGGAGGTGACCGTGACCCGGGCTGCGCCGCACCATCTCGTTGCCGACTCCGGGGTGCAGGGTGGCCTCTTCAGGGTTCGCCGCACCGCTGGTGGCGATGCCTGGGCGGCCCTGCAGGACACGGCCGGTTCGCATCGTCCCGCAGTCACCCTTGGTATGCCGACCATCGGAAGGCCGCCGGCGGCCAAAGTCGCAACTGGGACCTGCCGCTGAGAGACCGGCTGCGACGCTCCTGCCCGCAGCGCTCGTTCAAAGTCGCGGCTGGCACCTGCCGCTGAGAGACTGACCGCTGTGCTCCTCACCGCTGCGGTCATCCCCGGGCCTCCGGCCCTCGTCGTCGAGCTGATGGGCTCGGCCGCCCACGAGCTGGACGACCTGCGACGGGCAACTGACGAGGTCGTGTCCCGGGCACTATCCGATCTCCTCGAGGCCTCAGCCGATCCGCAGTCGTCAGGTCTGGCCTCGCTTTCGGCCCCGGCCTCGCTTTCGGCCCCGGCCCTGCCTTCGGCCCCGGACTCGGCCTCGGCCTCGGCCCCGGCCTCGGTGCAGCTTGTCGTGGTGGGCCCGGGGGAGCCGGGTGAGTACGACGCCTCCGGGCCGGTGTCGTTCGCGGGCTTCGGGCGCGAGGTCGTGCTCCCTGCCCTAGTCGAAGGGCGGAGAAGCGATGGTGAGCTGCCGACGTCGATCATGGTCACCCGCTACCTGGCGAGCCGTGACCTCGCAGCCCATCCCGAGCATGCCGATCTCTGGGCGTCCGCGCGATGGCTCACCACCCGCGGCGGTGATGCTGCGGTACTCGGCGATCGGCTCCGGGCGCAGGGCAGCCGGGTGGCTCTGATCCTGGTGGCCGACGGGGCGACCTGCCACGGGCCCAAAGCGCCACGGGCAGAGGACGCGCGGGCGCAGGGGTATGACGATGAAACATGCGGGGCACTTGCGTCGGGGCAGCCGGGCCGGCTGGCCCAGATCGATCCGGGCCTTGGCGACGCAGTGGGGGCAACGGGACCGCAGGTCTGGCCGGTTCTGGTCGCCGCTGCCGCGGGCGACATGATCGGTGAGGTGGCCTGGGCCGGGGCGCCGTACGGCGTCGGCTGGGCAGTAGCGAGCTGGCGTCGACCGTCGTGATCCCCATGAGTGTCGCGGTGGCCAGGGAGTGACTGCGGCGACAGGTTGCTGGCGAGCTCCCGGCACTCAGCGGTTCAGCAGGCGTCGGACGCGGCATTGGCTACGAGCGAGTTCGGGTACGGGGAAGCCCGAAATGTCCGAACGGCCGATCCGGGCAATGACGAACAACGGATGTGGCCGCTCGCCGCGGTTGCCTAGGCTACGAAGTGGAGGAAGAGGTCCGCTCGGGGGAGACACGGAGGTTATTCACATGCACTCTCGACCATGCTCCGCTCGGCGGACCCGCATGCGGTTCTTTGCGATGGTGGCGAGCGCAGCCATCCTAGGTGCAGGTCCTGGACTCTCAGCGACGACAGCTAGTGCGCTGGCGCCGGCCGGCAGGGGTCCTGGCTCCGGTGGCGATGCATTCGTCTCCGGCTTCAGCGGGAGCAGGTGGGGTGATCCGTCGACGGACGCCGTCTCGAAGGACGCCTACGGCAACCGTGACGCGCGAAAGGATCCTGGGTCGATGTTCACGGTGGGCACGGCGATCGGGGTACGCGATACCTGGAAGGAAGAGGATGCCCAGGGTCGGTCCGTGACCGGGCAGGGTGTCGGCGTGGCGCTTCTTGACTCTGGAGTGGCGGCCGTCCCGGGCTTGGACGCCCCGGGGAAGGTCGCTCACGGCCCGGACCTGTCGATCGAGGGCAACGGCGTCCTGACTCATCAGGACACGTTCGGCCACGGCACCTTCATGGCAGGCATCATCGCAGGCAGGGGGGCGACGACCCCGTCCTCGCAGCTGCCTTTCGCGCCACCCTCAGTTCAGCTGGGTGTGGCGCCGGACGCCAAGCTGCTGTCCCTCAAGCTGGCCACCACCGACGGCAGCACTGATGTCAGCCAGGTGATCGCCGCTCTCGACTGGGTGACCCAAAATCCCGTTATGCCTGACGGTACCCGGGTGCGCGTGATCAACTTGTCCTATGGCACCGACTCGGCGCAGGGGTATCAGATTGACCCCTTGGCGGCTGCTGCCGAGAACGCGTGGAAGCACGGCATCGTGGTGGTGACCTCAGCCGGCAACAGCGGCACCGATACCGACCAGCTGTCAGACCCCGCCATCGACCCGTTCGTGCTGGCCGTCGGGGCCGCAGACAGCAGCGACAAGGTCAGTGGCTGGGCGCCCAACCGCACCAAGGCCGCCTCATTCTCCAACGTCTCGGCGGGCCGCCACGCGGACCTCATCGCGCCCGGTACGTCGCTGGTCTCCCTGCGGGCGCCCGGATCGTACGTGGACACCAAGTACCCGTCGGGGCTGGTGTCCGGCGACGACAGCGGGAGGCTGTTCCGGGGCAGTGGCACCAGCCAGGCAGGCGCGGTGGTCTCCGGAGCGGTAGCCAACCTGCTGCAGGCCTTCCCGAGCCTGACTCCCGACCAGGTCAAGTACGCGCTGACCTCGTCTGCCGATCCCGTGAAGAACGCTGACGTCGACGCTGCCGGAGCCGGCATGATCGACCTGGGCAATGCGTTTGACGTGGCTGGTCAGCTCGTCAAGACCAATGCGAAGGGCACCGCGCTGAAGGCGGCGGCTGTCCAGTCGTTCCCGGCCGCCACCGGCCAGGGGCGCCTTGACGCCGCCCGAGGTCCGGATGCCCCGGTGGACGCCGACGGCAACGAGATCTCCGGTGAGTTCGACATCCAGGGCATTCCGTGGAACGCCCCGGCATGGTGGCAGGCCTCCACTTCACTGACCGCCTGGTCAGGTGGGCAGTGGATGGGAACGACCTGGACCGGTGACAGCTGGGCAACCGACGGCACCGGACTGGAGTCGGCCCGCTGGTCCTCGGCCAGGTGGTCCTCCGCCCGGTGGAGTGCCGCCGACTGGGACTCGGCCCGCTGGTCTTCGGCTCGCTGGTCTTCGGCCCGCTGGTCGTCCGCCCGCTGGTCTTCGGCCGGGTGGTCCTCCGACTCGTGGTAGCCGTGCACGGCACGTTGACGAAGCTGAGCGCCCGCACTCGCACCCTGGCGCTCAGCTTCGCTCTGGGCCTGATCGCCGCGCTTGCCGCGGTGTATTCGGCCCTCTCCGCCGACCAGCTCATCTCCCGGCCGGTCGCAGCGGTCGCGATAGCGGTGACCTTCTTCGTCGCCGAGCAGAACCTGGTCAACGTCGAGTTCCGGCGGCAGTCGCATTCGCTGACCTTCGCCGGAGTGCCACTGGCGCTGGGGATTCTGCTACTGCCGGTGCACGAACTCGTTCTGGCTCGTCTGATCGGCAGCATCGCCGCGTTGTTGTGGCAGCGCATCGCCGCCGAGAAGGTCATCTACAACACGGCAGCTTTCTGCTTCGAGGCCGCGGTCAGCGGCACCCTCCTGCATGCCTTGCTGCCGCGGACGGGTGAGCTGAATCTGCAGGCGGTCGCCGCGCTGATGGTCTGCATCGCCGCCGTGGACCAGCTGATGAGCTTGCTGGTCCTGTGGGTCATCTGGATGCATGTTGGCCCGATCACCCGGCAGGATCTTGTCGAGGTCCTGGTGCCGGCCGTCATACTCAGCGTGGTCGCGACGGTCTTCGCCTCGGCGATGTACATCCTCATCCAGCAAGGGATCGTCGGAGATCTGCTTGCCCTGGCGCTGGTGACCATGGCCGTCTTCATCTACCGGTTGTACGCCTCCACCTCGCGCCGGCACCAGTCCCTGGCCGTGGTGCACGACTTCGTCACCGAGGGGGTCGGCGCGGAGACCGTCGAGCAGCTGGCCCCGCGCAGCCTGGCCCGGATGAGACACGTGCTGCGTGCCTCGGCCGTCGAGCTCAGGCTGCTGGACAACAACGTGGAGGGCCGGCAGGCACGACAGGACACCTACCTCCAGCTCAGTCTCGGAGAGGACGACCAGCTCTTCCACGCAGCTGCCCGCAGCTCCCACTCCACCGACTGGGTCCACTCGAAGGCCATGCACCACGGCGAGCCGACGCTGGCCACCCACGGCCACGACACGGCCGTCGTGCGGTGGCTCGACTCGCTGAACCTCAAGGACGCCATCGTGGTGCCCCTGCAGTCCGGCGCCACCATCCTGGGCACTGTCACGGTCACCGACAGGCTGGGTGACACCGCGACCTTCACCAATGACGACCTGAAGATGCTGCAGACCCTCACCAGCCATTTCGCCGTGGCCGTGAGTAGTGCGCGCCTGATGGAGGAGCTGTCCTTCGAGGCGACTCACGACGCGCTCACTGGCTTGGCCAACCGCGCCTTTCTCTCTCACCAGATAGACGCACTGGGGGCCGCCCCCTCATCCAGCGCCGTGCTCCTGCTTGACCTGGACAAGTTCAAGGAGGTCAACGACGTCCTTGGCCACGATGTCGGCGACCAGCTGCTCATCGTCATCGCTGAGAGACTTCGCACCTGCCTGCCCGACAACGCCACCGTGGCGAGGTTGGGCGGCGACGAGTTCGCTGTGCTGCTGCCCGGCGGCGCCGACGATCCCCTCGGTGCTGCCGCGTGGGCACAGCTGGCGAGTGACCGCATCCTTGCGCCGGTCAGGTTCGCTGAGGCGTTGCTCACCCCCGAGGTCAGCATCGGTATCGCCATGTCGCCGACTGTTGCGGCAGAGAACCTGCTGCAGTGCGCGGACACCGCGATGTATGTCGCCAAGTCGCGTCGCGAGTCGGTTGTCGTCTACGAGACGAGCATGGACAGCGGGCGGGCCGAACGGCTCGCCCTCGTTGCGGACCTGCGGGTAGCGCTCGAGAACGCCCCCAGACAGTTCGTACTGCACTACCAGCCCAAGATCGACCTGGCCACCGGAGCCGTGGTCAGCACCGAGGCGCTGGTCAGGTGGCATCACCCCGCGCTCGGCACCCTGTCCCCGGACACCTTCATCCCGCTCGCGGAGGCCACCGGCCTGATAGACCAGCTCACCATGCACCTGGTCACAGCAGCCCTCACCGAATGTGCGGCGTGGCATCGGCGAGGTCATCCGGTTACGGTGGCGGTGAACCTGTCGGCTCGAAACCTGGCAAACGCCAACGTTATCGAGCACATCGCGCAGGCCATCACGGCGTCCGGCGTCCAGGCAGAGTCGCTCATCCTGGAGATTACCGAAAGCGCGGTGATGGACGATCCGGAGGTGTCTGTGGCCGCCCTCACCAGATTTGCCGAGCTGGGAATCTGCCTGTCGCTCGACGACTTCGGCACCGGCTACTCAAGCTTGTCCTACCTGCAACGACTGCCCGTCAAGGAGCTGAAGATCGACATGACCTTCGTCTCTGCACTCACCGAAGACAGCGCGGACGGCAGCGCGGAGGCCCTGTTCCGAAGCATCACCGCCATGGGCGCCAACCTGAACAAGCGGATCGTGGCTGAGGGCATCGAAACGAAAGCCCAGCTAGACGCAGTGACTGCCCTGGGGTGTCAGATCGGACAGGGGTACCTCATCTCGCGTCCCCTGTCCGCGCCCGCCTTCCATCGGTGGCTCGACGACCACCAGACCCCGGGCAGGGACGGGCTGCACCTGGTCCCGGACTCGGCCTGACCTCAGCGGTGGAGGCTGCGCACCGGAGAAGGTCCGGTTCGCCCCTCGCGCCCAGCATCACCACCACCACGACAGGCTGACAACGGTTTCGGGCGGCGCGCAGGCTCCAACTCTGCGGCACTACCGCTAAGGTTCCGGGATGACCGACCTGCTGCTGAACCCGCGGACCTACGACCCTGCCGACCTTGACCCCGAGGCCCGACGTCTCCTGCGGGCAACGATCGAGTGGTTCGAGGCACGCGGCAAGACCGAGCTCAAGCGCGTTCGCCACGAGCGCGAGTGGTATGCCGACTTCCTGGACTTCATGGGGTCTGAGAAGGCCTTCGCGACCTTCCTCACACCGGGGTCACAGGGCGGTCGCTGGGATACCGCGCGCATCTGCGCCTTCGGCGAGGTGCTGGCCTTCTACGGCCTTGGCTACTGGTACGCGTGGCAGGTCACCATCCTGGGTCTGGGCCCCATCTGGCAGAGCGACAACGAGGCGGCGAAGGCCCGAGCCGCGCAGATCCTCCGGGAGGGCGGCGTCTTGGCGTTCGGTTTGTCGGAGAAGGCGCACGGCGCTGACATCTACAGCACCGATATGATCCTCACCCCCGACGGCGAGGGCTTTCGCGCCAACGGCAGCAAGTACTACATCGGCAACGGCAACGTGGCCGGCATGGTCTCTGTCTTTGGCCGCAGGGTGGACGTCGAGGACAGCCACGCAGGAGAGGGCTACGTCTTCTTCGCCGTGGACAGCCGGCACCCGTCATACACGCTGGTCCAGAACGTGGTGTCGTCCCAGATGTACGTCAGCGAGTTCCGTCTCGACGACTACCCGGTCACCCCCGCGGATGTTCTCCATCTCGGGCCAGCTGCCTTCGACGCCGCGCTCAACACCGTCAACATCGGCAAGTTCAACCTCGGCTTCGCCTCTATCGGGATCTGCGAGCACGCCTTCTTCGAGGCGATCACGCACGCCGACAACCGTGTCCTGTACGGCAACCGGGTCACCGACTTCCCACACGTGCGCCAGGGGCTGACCGATGCGTATGTGCGGCTGCTCGCGATGAAGCTGTTCGGCGAGAGGGCGATCGACTACGTCCGCTGCGCCTCGGCGCAGGACCGGCGCTACCTGCTGTTCAACCCGGTCACCAAGATGAAGGTGACCACCGAGGGCGAGCGGGTCATCGACGGGCTCTGGGACGTGGTGGCCGCCAAGGGTTTCGAGAAAGACACCTACTTCGAGCAGGCGGCGATGGACATCCGCGCCCTGCCCAAGCTGGAGGGCACCGTGCACGTCAACATGGCCCTGGTGCTGAAGTTCCTGCCGAGCTACCTGCTGAACCCGGCAGCACTGCACGAGCTGCCCGAGGTGCCGAGGCGCCGCGACGGCACCGACGACGACTTCCTGTTCCACCAGGGACCCGCCAGGGGTCTGGGGAAGGTCCGGTTCGCGGACTGGCGCACGCCGTATGACGCGTTCGCGCCGGTGCCCAACGTCGCCATCTTCCGAGAGCAGGCAGACGGGCTGGTCGAGCTCGTGCTGAACGCGGGACCTGACGAGGAGCAGGCGAAGGACCTGGACCTGCTCCTGGCGCTCGGCGAGCTCTTCACCCTCGTCGTCTACGGCCAGCTCATCCTCGAGCAGGCTGCGCTGACGGGTCTGGATCTTGACCTGGTGGACCAGGTCTTCGACGTGCTCGTTCGTGATTTCTCAGCCTACGCCGTGGACCTGCACGGGAAGGCCTCCTCGACCAAGGCGCAGCAGCTGTGGTCGCTGGAGAACATCCGAAAACCGGTCTCAGGCACGGACCGCTATGACAGGGTCTGGAAGCAGGTCCGCGCCCTGTCGGGCACCTATGAGATGCGCCCCTAGCGTTGGTGGGTTGTGGTCGTCATCTGTCACCACGCCCCACGACGCGGCCAGGCGTCCACAGCGAGGTGACGGCCACGAGTCCCGCGCTACAGAAAAGTAGGCCGGCGAGACCCCAGACCGTCGGGAAGATCCTGGTTCCGTGCTCGGAGACGAGCAGAACGAAGACGGCGTAGCTGGTGGCGACGACGAGGACGATGCCAGGGAGGACACGGGCCCCAGGTCTCTGTGTCCTGACGCCCCCGATCGTCACCAGCGACAGCAGGATTCCGATCGCTCCGGTCACATACAGAATGTTGAAAAGCATGTTCGGGTCGGTATGGAGGCCACAGGGAGCGAGAGCGAAAGAGGCTGGCGGCCATGCATTCCATTCAGGGGCATGCGCTGGACCTGTTCGACGAACGCGGGGTTGACGCCGTCACGATCGAGGAGATCGCCGAGGTGTCGCCGTCGACGGTGTATCGCTACTTCGGCAGCAAAGAAGGCCCGATCGTCTCCGACGACTTCGACGCGCTGAGCCAGCAGGCACTTGACGACCTGCTCGGCAGGTGTGATCCGGTCGACACCGCGCGGCGCATCGTGGCGGACTACGAGTCGGCCGCGGGATGGACGGGCCCGCGCCCTTCCGGATGAGCCCCTGGCGGCGGGTGCGCTACTTCTTCCAGGAGCCGTCTGTGCGGCTGGCCGTGTACGCCTCGCTCGACCGGGCAAGCAACCGGATCGCCGCCTCCGTGAAGTCTCAGCGGGGTATGTCCCGGACGAAGGCGCGCGTCACGGCGCACGCCTTCGTGTTCGGCTACTTCGCCGCTCCCGAGCAGTGGCACCTGGACGGCGGCGTGCGCCCGATCGCGGACTACGGTGCCGAGGGGATGCCAGTACTGCGCGGCGTCTGGACCGAGTTGTAGCCGCACCACCCTGACCTGAGTCTCGGTGGCATGCCCGTCACCAGCCGAGGGTCCCGGGTGCACCCTTGAACGGGCCGACGACGCGTGAGGTGATCCAGCCGCCGTAGAAGCCGCCTTCCTGGGGGAGGACCCGCTCGCCGTCGATCTCACAGCTGTCCATCGCGCCCGGGTAGACGGCCACCCGACCGCCAAGCTCCTCGTAGCCGGACCACGGGTCGGGGTAGTAGTAGGCCGCGCGTCGCGCGACGACGTCGCCCACCTGCAGGTCGAGATACCCTGCGGTGCCTTTGAACTCGCACACCGAGGAGCCGGAGGCCTCGGCGACGACACCCTCGGCGAATGCCGTCCGCGGAAGGTAGTACACGGGCGGATGGCTCGTCTCCAGGACCCTGACTGCGTCATGGGTCTCCGCCACGACCTGCCCGCCGAAGCGTACGACGACGTGCTCGTCGCCGCGCTCAACCCGGGGCGGGCGCGGGTAGTCCCAGACCGACTCCTGGCCGGGGCCAGGGACGATCGGCGTGGTGGGCAGGGCGGGGGGGCGACGTCGCATGCGCTCATTGTGCGTGCCCGCGGCCCGTCCCGTGGGACGCCTCGCCGATGCGTTGATGGCAGGCTGGGCTGGGTGCATATCGAGAGGATCGGTTTCACCCCCGTGAAAGGGGGTCGCCACCTGACACATGACCTGGTCGACCTGACCCTGGATGGTCCGGTGGGTGACCGGGTGTTCTGCCTGGTCGACCGGTCGCGAAGCCGGGTGCTGCGAACGGTGGAGAACCCGACGCTGTTGCAGGTGTCCGCTCGTTGGGAGGCCGGCGTCTTGTCGGTGGAGCTCCCCGGCCGCACCCTCGAGGAGGTGCCGTCCCCGAGCGGTGAGACGTTCACGGTCGACTACTGGGGGCGGACCGCGACGCTCCGGGGCTGCACAGGTCCCTGGGCCGAGGCTTACTCCGGGCATCTGGGTCTCGACATCGTGCTCTGCCGCGCGGTGACCCGTGGTGAGGTGGTGTACGGCGCCTCGGTGACCCTGGTGACGACCGGGTCGATGAGCCTGCTCTCGCAGCGCGCGGGTCGTCAGGTCGGCAGCGAACGGTTCCGTTCGACCTTCCTTGTCGACACCGGCGACTCCGCGCCGCACGTCGAGGACTCCTGGCCTGGTCGCGACCTGCGGGTTGGTGCGGCCACGGTACGGGTTCGCGCGATGGTGCCACGATGCGCCGTGGTCGATCTCGACCCGGGTACCGCCCGAAAGGATATGCCGGTACTGTCCAGGCTCTCCGGATACCGCCTGAGCCAGGCTGAGATCACCTTCGGGGTTGACGCCGTGGTGACCGTGCCCGGACAGGTGCGAACGGGCGATCCCGTGGCGCTGGGAGAGGCCTAGCCTCGCACCCATCCAAAGCACGCAGGTAGCCCCCAGGGCTGGTCCCCCGAGCAGGACTGGTTCCTGATCAGGGCTGGCGATTCGCCTGGTGCTGGGGGAGACTCCAATGGTGGACCAGCACTCAGCAGCGCTCGAGCGGGCGCACCGGCATGCACTGGACTGGCTCTCGTCCCTGAAGGATCGGCCGGTCCCGCCACAGGCGTCCATCGACCAGGTGACCCGCGCGCTCGGAGCCACACTTCCAGAGGTCGGGTCCGACCCGGCGGAGGTCATCGACCTGCTGGTGGAGGCGTGCGATCCCGGCCTGACAGCCATGCCATCGGGTCGCTTCTTCGGCTTCGTCATCGGTGGAACCCATCCAGCAGCCCTGGCGACCGACTGGCTGGTCAGCGCCTGGGATCAGAACAGCGGCCTGCGCCGTCTCACCCCGGCACACAGCGCGGTCGAGGATGTCACCAGCGCCTGGTTGCTGGACCTGCTCGGGCTGCCTGCCGAGAGCGCCGTCGGGTTCGTGACGGGTGCCACGATGTCGAACTTCACCGGGCTTGCCGCAGGTCGCGACGCGGTCCTGCGGCGGGTCGGCTGGGATGCGGCCGAGCGGGGACTCAACGGCGGGCCGCGAGTTCGTGTGCTGGTGGGCGCCGAGCGGCACGACACCGTCGACCTGGCCCTGCGATACCTCGGGCTGGGACTGCCGGAGGTGGTCCCCGCCGATGACCAGGGCCGGCTGCGACCCGATGCGCTGGAGGCTGCGCTTTGCGACGGGGGTGACGAGCCGACGATCGTCGTCCTGCAGGCGGGGAACGTGCACTCCGGCGCGTTCGACCCTTTCGCCGACGCGATCACCGCCGCCCATGCCCGCGGCGCCTGGGTGCACATCGACGGCGCGTTCGGCCTGTGGGCGGCGGCCTCACCGTCATACCGGCATCTGGTCCTGGGCTGTCAGGAGGCAGACTCCTGGGCCACCGATGCGCACAAGACCCTGAACGTGCCCTACGACACGGGCTTCGCCATCGTCCGTGACGCCGCGGCCCTGCGCGCGGCGATGGGCGTGCGCGGCGCCTACCTGATCCTCGACGAGCAGGGTGAGCCGTTTGACAAGGTTCCCGAGCTCTCGCGGCGCGGGCGGGCGTTCCCGGTGTGGGCGGTGCTGCGTTCGCTGGGGCGCTCAGGGGTCGCCGAGCTCGTGGAGCGCCTCTGCCGGCATGCCTCGGCCTTCGCGGAGGGCATCAACGGGATCGAGGGCGCGACCGTGCTCAACGATGTCGTGTTCACCCAGGTGTGCGCGACCTTCGGAAGCGACAAGCGCACGGAGGAGGTGGTGCGACGGCTGCTGGCGGACGGCACTACCTGGATGACCGGCTCGATCTGGCACGGCCAGAGTGTGCTGCGGATCTCGGTGAGCAACTGGTCGACCACGGAGAACGACGTCCAGCGCAGCCTGGATGCATTGCGCAAGGCGGTTACCGGGCTCTGACCCCGCACACAGCCCCTGCTCAGTTGAGTTCAGTTCAGCTCAGTTGCAGTACCAAGACATGCTCGTCGCCGTGCATGGTGCCGGTGGGGTGGAACCCGAGGCGCTCGTAGAACCGAATGGGGGACCCGCAGCCGGGGACGGCACTCGTGACCAGCCCGACCGCGCCCGGGCGCCCACGGACGTACTGCACGACCAGGTCAAGGGCTGTCGCGCCGTATCCGTGGCGCTGGTGCCCGGCGTCGATGAGCAGCCGCCACAGGTAGTAGCGGTCTCCGAACTCCGAATGGCCGGGCGGCACGCCGTCGGCGAGCATGACGAACCCGACAGGGATCTCGTCGGCATAGATCGCACGGAACCACGGGCTGGCGTCGGGGTTGGCTGCGGCCTCCGCCAGTGAGGATGCGACGCCGTCCACGAGCTCGGTCTGCTCGGGGGCGACTGCCAGCCGGAGGATGTCAGCCCGGTTGACGTCGGTGATCTCGCGCAGTGTCACGGTCGCGCGGGCTGCCTGCACGGTGCTTGCTTCGTTGCGCTGCCGGTTGTTCGAGAGTCGATCGACGCCTGCCATTCGTCTAGTCTCTAGCGGTTCCTGGCGCATCGGACCGCGGGCCCCGCCGCCAGCTCGGCCGCCACCCCGGACAGGACTGACCATTTGGGTGCGCACCCCAGGCGCTGGTCCTTTGTCCGTGGCATGAGCGATCTGAGGGTTCGTCTTCCCTTTGGTCCGATCTTCTTGAGCCCGCGCGCGACGCTCACCTGCTGCAGCTGTTCGAGCTCAGCCAGCCGCTCCAGCTCTGTTTGCGTTGTTGGGCATTCTCCCAGTGCCACTCAACCCAGGCCTTGTCGCAGCCCGGTGCATTGACAGCAGAATGGTTGTTCGCGATAGTCCACTAAAACGTATATTCGTAGCGACCCAAAGAAGGTGCCCGGCGGACGCGGAAGCTTCGCCTTGGGCGACAGTGCTGCCTTTCAGCAACCGGGCCTCTGTTCAGGAGGCACTTCAGCAAGAGGGGGTTCCGCATGGCTCAGCGTTGGAACAACGACTGGTTCCCGGTCCCTGGTCAGGCCGTGTTCGACCGGGACAAGCAGCAGGTCGCTGCGGTCTCGCGGGCCGGGGGGAACCTGGACCTGTTCGTCATCGGCTTTGACAACCACATCTGGACGACGTTCTGGAACCAGGACAACGGGTGGAACGCGGACTGGTTCCCGGTCCAGGGTCAGGCCGTGTTCGACCGGGACAAGCAGCAGGTCGCTGCGGTCTCGCG
>JACMPC010000190.1 GCA_014377705.1 Dermatophilaceae bacterium | reverse complement strand
TGGTCGCTGGACCAGGTCCAGAAGCTGGGGCCCACGCACCCGGTGAACATCGAGCTCATCGACCTCGACTCGCAGCCGCTGCGGACGTTGAGCAGCATGCCGCTCGGCAACTCCGAGCCGCACTACGCCCAGATCATCAAGACCGACAAGCTCAAACCCCTCAAGGTCTACGCTCCCGGGACCGACCCGGCCACGATGGCGAGGTCCGAGTTCGCGGTGATGGCCGGCCAGGAGCGGATCAGGCGCGCCGGCACGGTGGTCGACGTCTATGCCACCTTGATGCGCAGTCACTTCACGCCCGGGGAGATCGTGGTCAACGAGGGTGACACGGTGCGGATCCACCTGACCAACATCGAGACCACCGAGAACGCCACCCACACCTTCACCGTGCCCGCCTACAACATCCAGGCGACCCTGGACCCGGGCGAGGTCGTCAGCGTCGAGTTCAAGGCTGACCGGGTGGGCTCCTTCGCGTTCTACTGCGCACAGTTCTGCTCGGCGCTGCACATGGAGATGTATGGCTGGCTCCTGGTGAAGCCGAAGGGAGCCTGACGATGCCCACCTTCCGTCAGCTCCTTCGTCCCGCCGGTATGCCGGCCGTGGTCGTCGCCGCTGTGCTGCTGGCAAGCGGATGC
This sequence comes from Dermatophilaceae bacterium, assembly GCA_014377705.1. Taxonomy (GTDB): domain Bacteria; phylum Actinomycetota; class Actinomycetes; order Actinomycetales; family Dermatophilaceae; genus UBA4719. Next base: position 5,258 of record JACMPC010000190.1, on the reverse strand, counting down.
GGCGGCGGCAGCCCTGACCAGCACCCGGGGACCACGATGAGCAAAGGTGAGATGACGAGCATGGGGTCGCCGTCCGCGGCGGGCACCGTGCTCAGCCTCACCGGCACCGAGTACTCCTTCTCACCGTCGAAGCTCACCGCAAAGGCCGGTCCGACGACGATCCGCTTCACGAACAAGGGGGCGATGGAGCACGACTTCGCCATCGTTGCCCTGGGAGTCAAGCTCACCGCGCAGCCGGGCAAGACGGCCGAGGTCACCCTCACCCTGAAGCCGGGCACCTACCAGTCCATCTGCTCCGTCCCTGGTCACAGCCAGAGCGGCATGCAGGGGACGCTCACCGTCTCGTGAGCCGCCCCGCAAGTGTCGAACCCGCCGCGCACCCGGTGGCCCAGGAGGGTTCGGCCCCGACAGGTCGGGCACTCCGCCCCGCGCTGATCCGGGTTGCCACCGGTGGAGCAGCCATGGCACTGCTGCTCGTTGCCTGGCGACTGCCGATCTGGCAGGCGAAGTTCTCGGCGCCCCAGTACCCCCAGGGACTCGACATCGCCGCCTACGGCCACACGGTCAGCGGCGACCTCAGCGAGATCAACGAGCTGTCGCACTACATCGGCATGCCCCCCTTCACCTTCGTCGGGATGCCCGAGATGAGGCTCTGGCCGCTGGTCATCGCCGTCGCGATCGCGGCATCCGTGCTGGCCGTGGTGACCCGCCGGCGCTGGTTGGGACGCCTCGCATGCGCAGGGCTCTGGCTCATCCCGGTCTGCGCTCTGGCCGACGTCCAGTTCCGGCTCTGGCAGGTGGGCCACAGCATCGACCCCACCGCACCGATCCGGGTGCCCCCCTTCATGCCGCACGTCGTGGGCCCGACAACCCTGATGAACTTCACCGTCCATGCCCTCCCCGGCATGGCGCTGGTGCTGATCGCGGTCGCTGCCGCACTGGTGAGCGCGGTCCCCCGGTTCGTGCGTCGCATGCCGGGCAATGACCCGGCTGCAGACCCGGAGCTGACGGTGCGATGAGCCGTCTGCGAATCGGTCTCATGTCGGTTGCCACGCTGGCCACCGCAGCGATGCTGCTGGCCGCCGGGCCTGCCGGGCTGGTGGGATCGGCCCGCTCGGACACGACGGCCACCACCCCTGCCGGCTGCGCCCCGACTCCCGACACCGGTGGGACCGGTAAGGGGGCGCACGGCACGGCCTCACACGGTGACATGGCAGGCATGAACGGCATGGCTGGCAGGGTCGAGAAACCCGTTCGCCACTCGACCCAGGAGCTGAGGGACAGGCTCGCCCGGACCCCCTCCGGAGGCACTCTCACCGTGCCGGCCGGCGTCTACGAGGGTGCGCTCGTGATCGACAGCCCGATCACCCTCGTCGGGGTCGGGCACCCCGTCATACGAGGCGACGGGACGGGCACGGTGCTGACTATCCGCGCCGCGGGGACCACGGTGCGCGGCCTCATGATCGAGGGCAGCGGGCCGGGACCTGTCGACAACCCCGCCGGAGTCAGCGTCGAGGCCGACCACGTCGCCGTGACGAACCTGCACATCCGGGACACGTACACGGGCGTCTGGGTCGAGGGCGCCAGGGATGCCCAGATCACCGGCAACACCATCGAGGGGCGCAAGTCGGTCGCTGTCTCCGGTGAGAGCGCCGCCCCCATGGGCGACATGACCGGTGACATGGCCGACATGTCGGATATGACGATGGGCTCCGCCCATGGCAGCGCGCAGGCCGGGCGCGGTGACGGTGTCTCCCTCTTCAACGCGATCCGCCCGATGGTCTCCGGGAACACCATCGCCAACGTGCGCGACGGCGTCTACCTGTCTTACGGCAGCGGCACCAGGATCGGGTGCAACAGCGTCACCGGAAGCCGCTACGCGATACACGGTATGTACGGCAAGACCGTGACCGTGGCTGGGAACCACTTCGCGACCAACCAGTCCGGTCCGGTCATGATGTATGGCGGCCCGGTCACCCTGGAGGGCAACGTCATCCGCGAGCAGCAATCCGCCGCAACGGGTTTCGGCGTGCTTCTGCTGGACGTGAGCGGCGCTCGCCTGCGCCGCAACGTCCTGGTGAGCAACCGCGTCGGCCTGCAGATCGAGGGTTCGGTGGGCGGCCCGAAGCCCACGGCGGTCGAGCTGAACACCATAGCGCTCAACCAGGTCGGTGTCGGCCTCTATCCGACGGCGGACGCCAGCCTGACCCAGAACAGCTTCGTCGAGAACACCGTTCAGGTCCTGGGCCTGGGGCCCGACGGGGCCGGCGGCGGCTCCCTCTGGAGCCGAGGCGACCTCGGCAACTACTGGAGCAACTACCGCGGTTTCCAGCGCTCGGGCGGCGCCGGTGAGATCGCCGTCGGCGCGGTCCCCCACGTCGAGGGCGCCACAGCCGGTCGCCTGCTGGCCGGCGACCCCACCCTGCTCGCCCTCGCCTCCAGTCCCGCCTTCACCCTCCTGCGCGCTGTCGAGCAGCGTTCGGCCAGCCAGCATCCCGTGGTCCTCGACCGCTCCCCCCTGGTCGACCCCAGATCCCCCTCTCTACCAACCGAACCCACCCACGCCGCGCTGGGAACGGGACTGGTGGGCGCGGCCATCCTGCTGATCTGCTCACTCGTTCTGCTTCGCGGCATGAGGCGCCGCCACTCGCCGTCTGGAAGGACGAAGCCGTGATGCACCTACGCCTGCAGAAACCGCCGGAAGAGACCGGGACTCCCGAGCTCCTGGCGATCCGGGGAGTCCGGAAGGCTTTCGGCGACCACGTCGTCCTGGACGATGTGTCCCTCGAGGTCGGCAGAGGGGACATCACGCTGATCGTGGGGGCGAACGGCTCCGGCAAGAGCACCCTGCTTCGCTGCGTCGCCGGGCTCACCTCGTTCGAAGGCTCGGCAAAGATCCTCGGCCAGAACCCCCGGTCGGCAGCTCGCCGGGGACTGATCGGCTACCTGCCGCAGCTGGTCGCCCTGCCCGAGTCGGTGACGGTCAGCGAGGTCATCGCCTTCTTCGCCCGTCTGCGAGGAATGAGCCTGCGCCGACCGGCGGACCTCGCCAGGGCCGTGCCCCTGCCGGACGGCTTCCTGCCGCCGCTCGACCTTCCCATCGGCACGCTGTCCGGCGGTATGCGGCGGCGGGTCGCGCTGGCCGCGGCGATCATCGGCTCGCCCCCGCTGGTGCTCCTGGACGAGCCCGACGCCAGCCTGGACGAAGAGCACAGCGCCTCCCTGTGGGAGACCATGCAGGCACTGCGGTCGGCCGGAGGCACCGCGCTCATCGCGATGCCGCTGCTGGTCACCAGCCTGCTGCGACACGACCTGGCCACCGTCGCCGACCGGGCCGTGCTGCTGGAGGCGGGGCGGGTGGTTCACGACGGCTCGCTCGGGTCGCTGCGACCCACCTTGGCCCTCGGCTCCCCCCGGCTGATGTCGGTGGGCTCGCGATGAGCCTCAACGCAGTGATCGCCGTCGCCGAATGGGAGTCCCGCCTCGCGGTGCGAGGCCGGCTCGTCGTGGGGACCGCGCTCACCTTCACCGTCGTCTGCGTGGCAGCGACCCTGCTCGGGCTGCGCTCTCTGAGCGACCTCGGGCTGGCCGGCGTCGGGCCCGGCACGGCGGCGCTGATCAACCTCGCCATCCTCTTCCCGCCGCTGATGGGAATCATGCTGGGAGCCAACAGCCTGTCCTCAGCCCGCGAACGAGGCCTGTTGCCACTCATGCTCGTCCAGCCACTCTCCCGGCTCGACCACGTCGCCGGCGTCGTGATCGGCCTGATCGGCGCCGTGTGGCTCACCATCGGCTTCGGCTTCGGTGCCTCCGCCCTCCTGCTCGCCGGGGTTGCCGGCACCGCCGATGTCGCGGGCCTGCTCGCCATCGTGGCGGCAGCCCTGGGGGTCGGCGTCGTCTCCGTGGCCCTCGGCGTCGCCATCTCCGCGCTGGCGGGAAGTCGCCTGCAGGCCCTCGGGGTGTCCATGGGGCTGTGGTTCCTCTTCGCGTTCGCCATCGACCTGGTCCTGGCTGGAGTCGCGGCAGGGGTTCACCTCGGCCCGCTGGGACTGTTCGTCGGCATACTGCTCAACCCCCTCGAGTCGGGGCGAGTGCTGATGGTGCTGGCCTCCGGCGGCGACGCGCTGACGCTCGGGCCGTTCGGTGCCTACCTGAACGAGACCGTGGGCACCACCTGGGCGGCGTTGGCAGTCTGCGCCTCCCTGGCCGCCTGGACCGGGTTCTCCGTGCTGGCGTCCTGGGTGGCGATATCGCGCCGTGAGCCATGAGTCGCATGCCGAGCTGCATGCCGAGAGCCGCATGTCGAGAGCCGCGTATCCAATGCCAGAAGCCACAAGCCGTATGCCGCGTCCCGACCCAGAATCGAAGGAGCATCACATGAAGCCCCCTACGACGCACCCGCAGGTGCCAGCGGGTCTGCCTCCGGACGTTGCCCAGGAGGCCAGCAAGGTGCTCAGCCGACGCAACCTCCTGACCACCCTGGGGGTCACGGCGGCCGGCGGAGCCCTGGCGATGGTCAGCTACGGGGACGACGCGCACGCGGCGACGACAGCAAAACGCGCGACGACGTCGACGCACGCCGCAGCACCTCAAACCGCGAAGAAGGCAGCACACGCCTGGTGCATGGTGATCGACCTGCGCACCTGCGACGGCTGCGCGATGTGCACGAGGTCCTGCCAGCAGCGGCACAACCTGCGCGAGGAGCAGACCTGGATCAAGGTCTACACGATGGAGAACGACGCCGGCGGGACGTATCCCATGCCGCGGCCTTGCATGATGTGCGAGGACCCGCCGTGCCTGAAGGTGTGCCCGGTCGGCGCGACGCTGCACACCGACGAGGGCCTCGTCCTGGTCGACACCGACACCTGCGTGGGGTCCCGCGCCTGCATGGCGGCCTGCCCGTACGAGGCACGCTACTTCAACTGGACCGACCCGCTGCCGGCCAAGCGGATGCCCATGCCCAGCTCGCCGCAGATGCCGGTGGCCAAGAAGGGCACCGTCGGCAAGTGCGTGCTGTGCGCAGACCGGCTGCCGCAGGGTGAGCTGCCCGCGTGCGTCTCGGGCTGCGCGATGGGCGTGCTGTACATCGGGGACCTGGTCACCGACGTCGCCGTCAACGGGGTCGGCAAGACCGTGGTCCTCTCGGAGTTCCTCCAGGCGAACGACGCGGTGCGGTACAAGGAGGAGCTCGGGACCAACCCCCGCGTCTACTACATCCTGGGCCACGGCCAGAACCTCGGAGGTCAGGGATGAGCACC
>JACMPC010000189.1 GCA_014377705.1 Dermatophilaceae bacterium | reverse complement strand
TTATCTTGAGCCGGCGGGTGAGCCGGGCCGCTGACCTGCACCGATGTGTGGTGGACGGTGTCTTTGACGTGGCGTGAAGTGGGCTCGGTCAACACGGTCCAATAGGTTTCGCGGCTCGTCGTTCGGGCGTGTCGTTTCTTGTGGGGTCCCCAAGGACGCGGGCGGTCCGCTCGGCTCCGAGCGCTTGGGCGAGGGCTTCACGCAGTTGCCGGTTTGCTTGCTCGAGGCGTTGGATGCGCTCGGTGGCGGCTTCAAGCCTGCGTAGCAGGGATGTGGTCGAGGCACGCTGACTGTCGGGGGTGCGCGGTGTTGGCGTGGGCGGGCGATGGCGTTCGCGGAGCCGGCTGATCGCGGCTCGGAGGTCGTCTTGGGTGTACAGCCAGGATCGGGACACTCCGGCCTCGCGGGCGACGGCCTCGAAAGTGATCGGCGCGCCCTTGGCGTCCAAGCGGCGAAGTGCGCTCAGTGCCTGCCGGCGGGTTCGTTCGGCTCGCTGTTGCGCGGCCTTGATGAGGTGTCTGGAGTTGTCAGCCTGCATCGGTTTCACCGCTTTGGTCCTGGGCGATTCCGTCGATCATCTTGTCGAGGTTGGTCAGGACGTGTTTGTTCATCTCGGCTACGCGGGTGTGTCCGATCACTTCGGCCTCGGTGATGAGAGTCAAGGTGCGCCCGCGGTGCTCGCGCAGCTCGGGCAGGAACTCGGGTCCGGTCAGGAACACCGGACAGGTCAGGCAGGCATTCGCGTGTGGGCAGCTTTTGTTCACCGGCAGGCCGCAGTATCCGTGAGGCAGGGTTTGGGTGGCCATGCCGTAGCGGGTTTTGGCCCACTGGGCTTGGGCCAGCGGCCCGTCGGGGTCGATGTTGACCAGCTCGCCTTTGACGTTGATCTTGGTTGCTGCTTCCCAGCGCCGTCGCACGCTCTGGTCGGTGAGCCGGGCGTAGTGCGCGGTCATTTGGGTCGACTGGTGGTCGAGCAGGATCCGTATGACTTCTTGCGGGACGTCTCGATTGATCAGCCTGCAGGCGAAGGTGTGACGCCACTGGTGGGGCGTCAATGCTGCGGGCTGGCCATGTTCGTCACGGACGTCGCAGCTGGTCAGCCAGTAGTTGAGCATTCCGCGGTAGCTGTAGTACGTCACGGGGTGATGGCCTCCGGCGTTGCCGTTGATGGCCGGGAAGAGGTGCCGATGCTGTTGCGGCCAGCGGGCAGCGACCCGGTGTTGTTGTGCCCGGATCTCACCTTCGAGGTCCTCGTCGATCGGGACGGCGGCCTCGCGGCGCATCTTGTTGTTGAAGTAGCGCAGGTAGGGGGCGTTCTGTCCGTCATGAAGAAGGCAGTCGAACGCGAGGGTGAGGGCGTCGGTGGCTCGTAGTCCGCATCGGATCAAGATGATGGTGATCAGCCGTCCTTCGGGGGTGGTCCAGCGGTCGAGGTTGGCTGGCGCCTCAACCTGGGCCATCACGTACTCGGCCAGCCGGCGGGTCAGCCTGGGTGGGCGCGGGGGGAGGTCGCCAGGGAAGAACAGCGCCGTGGCCGCCAGGGTGTCATCCCAGCCGTGCTGGCGGATGGCCTGGAAGAACGTGGTCGGCGAGGTGACGGCGTCCTCTCTTGCTCTTGGGCCCAGGGGAGATGTCATCAGCCACGCCAGGTAGCGCTCCAGCACGGGACGGTCGATGCCTGCCATGGCCTTGACCTCCGGGGCGGCCTCGGCGAGGAAGGCACTGAACCGGGTCAATCCCTGGATATCGCTCAGGACCGTGGCCACGGCCAGCCCCGAGCTCAGTCGCAGCCGTGCCCAGCGCTTGGCCAACGCTCGCAGCCACGGCTGGGTGAACCGGTCGAAGCGCAAGTTGATGCGTGAGTGTGGCGTCTTGCCGGCGTTGAGCGTCAGGCCGGGTATCCGGTGCATGCGCCACACGTCACGGGGATATTCCACCTCCCAGCTGGTGCCTTCATGCAACGTCTCGACGGCGTCGCGGGCGTACTCAAGGAACCGCTGGTACTGGCCCTGTTTACTGCCTGCCAGTTCGTGCCACCGCTGGGGCGAATGATCCAGCAGCGAGGACACCTCAGCGCGCCGGGCCAAGGCGATTGTCCAGGCTACGACCGGTGGTGGTGCGGTGATTGTGGCTTGGTCGTGGCGGCATTGGACGGCGTACTGCAGCTCAAGGGTGAGCTGCGGGGCCATGCCTCGAAAGTCGATCCGGGCCTTGCCGCTGCGCAGGCAGTGAGCGATGTACTCCTCGGCGTCGGGGCGGCCCAGCTGAGCCCACCGGGTTTCGTGAGACTTACAGAACTGGTGCTTGGGGTTCTCGGTCCACACGCTGCAAAACGGCAGCAAGCATTCAGCTGTGGTCGACGGCCCGACGATCGGGGCTTGGGCAGCCCAGGGCAACGGGTCGGGCTGGCCCTCCCGGAGCCAAACAAGGCGGTGACGGGTGCACAATCCGAAACCGCTACTGCCGTAACGGCATCCGGGCACGGTGCAGTGGGTCAGCTCGCGGCGCCCGTTGACCGCCGGTCCGGGATCGACGATGAACTCGGCTAGGTCGGGGCACCCCCTGGTCCGCCAGCGCTGGTCGTGACCGGAACACAGCCCGAACGCGGTGCGTGAGCGATCGCAGCCAGCAATGGTGCAAGGACGACGGCCCAACACCGGGTCGTCGGGGTCGGCGACGTACATCCCGACGCGGAACTCGGCGCGAACTTGGGCCACCAGTTTCTCCAGCAGCCCGGTCGTTGCCGAACGCTGCGCCGCGGCACTCACCACTGCACCTCCCTGCCGGTGAACCAGCCCGCAGCCTCCAACGTGGCGCGGGCATCCTGCACGCTCAGGTGGCCATACGTATCGACGGTGGTAGTGATCGAGGCGTGGCCCAGGAGCTCCTTCACGCTCTCCATCCCCGCGTTCCTGCGCAGCAGCCAGGTCGCGTAGGTGTGACGAAACATGTGTGGCCCGAAGGTGATTCCCGTTCGCTGCCGCAGCCGGCCCACCAAGTCATAGACCGCCGGGTACGACAGCGGGTGACCCTGCGGATGCCCCCACAAGTTGACGAACACGTAGTCGGAGTCCAACACGCCGTACTCAAGGTTGAGGTAGTCGACATACAACCGCATCAGCTCGGCGCTGGTCGGGATCACCCGGGACCGGCCCGACTTGACGCGGGCACCGTTAGCGTTCTCCCGTGGCGTGACGGTGACCTGCCGCTCGGCGATGGCCAGGTCCTCGTGTCGTAGCCCGAGGGCTTCACCAATCCGGACCCCGGTGTCCAGCAGCAGCGCGAACAGCAGCCGATCACGCAGGTGCACGCACGCATCCAGGATGGCCTGGACCTGCTCGGCGGTGAGCACCTGCGCCCGAGGTGAAGACGCGGCAAGTTTGATCGTGCGACGACGGTTTGGATGGCTCTTCGTCACGTGATGCAGGAACGGCTTGTAGGACGCAGTCGAGGACCGGCCCGTACCCGGGGGCGTCAAGCCGACCAGCAGGCCTGCCAGTGCCACCCCGTGCCGGGCGTGGAACTCGCAAAACGACGTCAAAGCCGCGAGCTTGCGGTTCACACTCGACTCGCTGCAGTGGTGCTCCACCGTCGGCAGGACCGAGACCCTCCCATCGCGAGCCGCCGGCGGCAAACGCAGCCACCCCACGAAACCGGCGACGTCCTCCAGGCTCACCTCCTGCCAGTCCAGGCCGACACCGCCGAGGTAGACGAACCAGTCCTTCAGATCATGCGCGTACGCCTTGATCGTGTTCGGGGACCGCTCGATCGAAGCCAAGTAGGCCAAGAACCTCTCGACTGGTTCGACCCGAGAATGCTCGTCATCGAGCACCGTCCAGGACTCGGCTCCTGAGCCCGGCATGAGAACGCGTTGAACCCGCATCGGTAACCCTTCGTCGTCGTGATGGACGACGCAAGATAACCGCATCCACGACGCGATCCGCTGGAACACCAACCCTCGTCACCTACGTCATGGACATCCGTGGGAGGACTCCAGATAAC
>JACMPC010000188.1 GCA_014377705.1 Dermatophilaceae bacterium | reverse complement strand
TTCAGGTGGCGCCCGAACAGGCCGATCGCGGCCAGCACGAGCAGGACTGCCGAGACTGCGTACCACAGCTTCTGGCGACCCACGATGTCGAAGGAGCGTCTGCCCGTGTAGAGGTCGTTGCCGAACTCGGCGAAGCTGCTCATGACTTGTTCCCCTCCGTCGCGGCCCGCCGGGCGGCTATCGTGACTCGACCGCGCCCGGCATAGGTGACGGTTCTGGCCCCCAGACGCTGGGGATCCAGACCGGACCACTTGTGTCCCTCGCCGAAGAACCTGGTGTTGGCCAGGATCGAGAGCAGCGGGTGGGTGAACAGGAACACCACGACGACGTCGACGAGCGTGGTCAGCATCAAGGTGAACGCGAACCCGCGGACGTTGCTGGCCGCCAGGGCGTACAGCACGATCGCCGCCAGGAAGTTGACGGCGTCCGAGATCAGGATCGTGCGCCGGGCCCGGGCCCAGCCGGTCTCGACCGCTGCCTTGAGCGCTCGGCCGTCCCGGACCTCATCCCGCACACGCTCGAAGTAGATGATGAACGAGTCAGCGGTGATCCCGATGGAGACGATCAGACCCGTCACCCCGGCCATGGTCAGGCGGAAGCCGTAGGACCAGCCGAAAAGCGTCACGATCCCGTAGGTCAGCAGCGCGGCGATGACCAGGGAGCTGACTGTTACCAGCCCCAGCGCTCGGTACTGGAACAGCGAGTAGGCGACCACGAGAAGCAGACCGATAGCACCTGCAAGCAGGCCGTACCTGAGCTGGTCTCCGCCGAGGGTCGGACTGATGTCGTCCTGGGTCAGCAGCCCGAAGGACAGGGGAAGGGCGCCGAATTTGAGCTGGTCGGCCAGCACCTTGGAGCTTGCTGCGGTGAAGTTGCCAGTGATGCTGGCGTTGCCGGCGCACAGAGCCGCCTGCGGGACCGGGTTGGAGATCACCCGGTTGTCCAGCACGATGGCGCCCTGGTTGCGCGGCGAGGGCAGCGACACGATGCGGGAGGTCAGATCGCAGAAAGACTTGGTGCCCGCCGCGTTGAAGTCGAGTCGCACCTCATACTCGCCGGTCGAGCCACTCTGGGTCTGTTTCTGACCCGAGGTGGCGTTCTTGATCTCGGTTCCGAAGACCTCTGCCGGGCCAAGGATGTACTTGACCTGGCCGTCGGACGAGCAGGTCACCATCGGCTTGGCAGGGTCATCGACGATGGCCTCGACGCTCTTGGGGTCGGCGCAGTTCAATGCCGTGAACGTCTTCTCGAGCTCTGGGGTGACCCATGCCAGGTCGCTAGGGTCCTTGGGCTTCGTGGTGCCCGTTGGCGCGGCGGGCTTGGCGGTGGTTGTGCTCGCGACCGTGGATGTGGGCGCCGGCGTCGTCGCGGCTGCCAGCGCCGTCGGGAACCCTGACCGGGGAGCTGTCGTTGCCTTGCCGGTGGGGGTCCCTGTGGCTTTGGGAATGCCGGTGACCGTGCCCGTCGGCTTCTTGGTTGGCGGGGCGGTCGGCTGGCCGCTGGTCGTGGGAAGCGGGGTCGGGGCGCCTGAGGCCTCGACGAGGGTGGCGCGCATACGCAGCTGTGAGGACTTCTGCAGCGAGGCGATCGTCGCCTTGTCAGGGGTGCCCGGCAGGGAGATGACGATGTTGGTGCCCTGGGTGGTGACCTCGGCCTCGGCGACACCCGATCCATCCACTCGCGCGCGGATGATGTCGACCGCCTTCTGGACTTGTCCCTCACTGATCTGCTGGTTGCCGACGACCTTCGGCGCGAGGATCAGCTGGGTGCCGCCCTCGAGGTCGAGACCGAGCTTCGGGGTGCGCTGGGCAGTGCCCCAGGTGCTGACGGCGCCCAGCAGGCCGTAGAGGCCGAGGATGAGCAGGACGAGCACTGAAAGCGTGCGCAGGGGTCCACGATTGCGCGGGTTGATGGCCACGTGAACGTCCTAGTCGGTGAGACGTGTGGGATCCGACGGTCCGTCGGTCTCGGGCTCGCGCGCTGCCACGGGCGAGCCGGCGGTGGCGGACGACTCTGCAACGGTCGGAGCCGGACCGGCGATGGCGCGGCGGTTGAAACGGATGGTCACGCCGGGGCTCACCTCAAGGGTGGCGACGTTGTCGTCGAGCTCGGTGATCCGGCCGAACAGCCCCGACGTCGTCGTGACCTCGTCTCCGATGCCGAGGCTGGACTGCATCGTGCGGGACTCCTTGCTCCGGCGGCGCTGGGTGAAGAACATCCACCCGATCAACAGCAGGGGCAACGCGAAGATCAGCAGACTGCTGGATCCGCCGCTCGATGAGGCAGCCGCGACAAGCGATGACATGAGTCAGTCCTTCTCAGAAGAGTGTGGCGGGCGCATCTGTGGTGTGACTGGACACGCGAGAACCCGGCGCAAGCCGTGGCGCCCTCCCGAGTCTAGGTGAGTCGCTTCGACGGGACCAAGGCAGCCGCCCAGATCTGGTCCAGTCGAGGTCGAGGCTGAACCTAGGGCTGACCTCGGGCTGACCGGGCGAGAATCCGGTCAGCCCCCGAATCGACCATCACCGTCGCCGAGTGGCAGAGGCACTGCCTGGGGGTTGCGCGCTTCGGGTGGAGGTGCTGTCAGCCCCAGGTGGTCCCAGGCCAGCGGCGCCGCGGCCCGACCGCGCGGCGTACGGATCATGAATCCCTCACGAACCAGGAACGGCTCAGCAACGGTCTCGACCGTCTCTGACTCCTCCCCGACAGCGACCGCGAGGGTGCTCAGACCAACAGGACCACCGCCGAACCGGCGACACAAGGCCTCCAGCACAGCACGGTCCAGCCGGTCCAGACCACGGTCGTCGACGTCGAACAACGCCAGCGCCGCGTGGGCGGCCTCCTCGTTCGCCACTCCGTTGCCATGAACCTGCGCCCAGTCGCGGACCCGACGTAGCAGCCGGTTGGCGATCCTGGGTGTGCCCCGCGACCGGCCGGCGATCTCCGCGATCGCCGCTTCCGTCGCCTCTACCTTCAGAAGGCCCGAGGAACGCCGCAGGATCCGGACCAGATCGGCCACCGCGTAGAAGTCGAGGTGGCCGGTGAAGCCGAACCGGTCTCGCAGTGGCGCCGGCAGCAGACCAGAACGCGTGGTGGCACCGACGACGGTGAACGGCGGGAGCTCAAGCGAGATCGCCGTGGCCCCGGGGCCCTTGCCGACGATCACGTCCACGCGGAAGTCCTCCATCGCCAGATAGAGCATCTCCTCGGCGGCACGGGCCATCCGGTGGATCTCGTCCAGGAAGAGCACCTCGCCCTCGGCCAGCGAGGACAGGATCGAGGCGAGGTCGCCGGCGTGCTGGACGGCCGGGCCGCTGGTGATCCGGATAGGCTGCCCGAGCTCGGCCGCGACGATGAGGGCCAGAGTGGTCTTGCCCAGTCCGGGGGGTCCGGACAGCAGCACATGGTCTGGTGGGGTGCCTCGCCGTTTGGCGGCCTCCAGGACGAGGGACAGCTGGTCGCACACCCGGGTCTGGCCGGGAAACTCGGCCAGACGTCGGGGACGCAGCGCTGCCTCCACCCTGCGCTCGTCGTCATCGCTGCCGGCATCGACGATCCGGGCGGTGGCTTCGACCGGTGTGTCCAGGTCCGACATGTCTTCGCGGCCGTCGGCGAAGAAGCCGGTCATCGCCCGAGCTCCCGAAGGGCGGCACGCAACAAGGCAGACACGTTCGACCCGTTCGAACCCGGTGACCCGTTCGAACCGTTCGAACCGTTCGAACCGTTCGAACCGTTCGAACCGTTCGAACCATTGCCTGCTTCGTTGCCGATCACCGTGGGTCGCACGGCTTCCACCGCGTCCTCGGCCTGTCTGGAGGACCATCCGAGGCCGACCAGCGCATCCCGCACCTGCGCGCTCGCCTCGTCGGCAGCGGGCCGGGCAACCTCGGTGGACACGACGCCAGAGGGAACGCCGATCTTGTCGCGAAGCTCCAGGACGATGCGCTCGGCGCCCTTCCTGCCAATCCCCGGGACCTTCGTCAGCGCAGCGAGATCTCCACCGCTGATGGCCCGGCGCAGACCGTCGGGGGCGTGAATTGCCAACATCGACAGGGCAAGTCGGGGGCCCACGCCCGACACTGTCTGCACCTGGGTGAAGATCATTCGCTCGTCCTCATCGGCGAAACCGTAGAGCGTCAGCGACTCCTCGCGAACCACCAGAGTGGTCGTCAGCGTGGCTTCGGTGCCTGGTCTCAGCGAGGCGGCCGTCGCCGCCGTGGTGTGCAGCAGCAGGCCCACGCCCGCGACCTCGATCACCGCGGAGTCCAGGCCTGCGGAGAGCACCAGGCCCCGCACCGAGGCGATCATCGGCTGCCTGATTCTGATGTCTGCCGCCGTGCCGGTCGCGCAACTTCCTTCGTCTGTCGCGCCTTCGCCTGCTGTGCCAGCTCGGCGGTCACGGCCTCCTGCAAACGATTCTGGGCGGCGCCGCGCCATAGCTGACAGATGGCGAGCGCGAGCGCGTCCGCGGCGTCCGCCGGTTTGGGGGGTGTGTCCAGTCGCAGGATTCGGGTGACCATCGCGGTGACCTGTGCCTTGTCTGCCCGGCCGCTGCCTGTCACTGCGGCCTTGACCTCGGTGGGGGTGTGCATCGCCAGAGGCAGCCCGCGGCGGGCCGCGGCCAGCATGGGGACGGCGGAGGCCTGCGCGGTGCCCATGATCCCCTTGATGTTGGCCTTGGCGAACACTCGCTCCACGGCCACGGCATCCGGTTCGTAGCGCGCCATCCACTCGTCGATCTCGATCTGCAGCGCCAGCAGTCTCATGGCCGGTTGGTCGGAGGTCGGAGTGCGGACCACCCCGACGGCGATCATCCGTAGCGGCTTGCCGAGACCGCCCTCGACGACGCCGAGGCCGCACCGGGTCAGGCCAGGGTCCACACCGAAGACACGCACGCCGATAGCTCCTCACTTCTTCCGAACACCTGTTCGGTAAGAAACCTACAGCGTGGTGTCCCGATCCCTGAAACGACGCGCCGGTCATCAGGGATCGGGTGGCGCATAGTTGGGCTCGGCTACCTGGTGGCAGCGGACCGAGGCTTGGCACCGAACTGCCCGCACGATACCGAGGTTTGGCACCGAACTGCCCGCACGATACCTAGGTTTGGCGGGCTATTCGTCTTCGTCGAGCTGGGCCAAGATCTCGTCGCTGACATCGCCGTTGGCCCAGACGTTCTGCACGTCGTCGCTGTCATCGAGGGCTTCGATCACCCGGAACATCCTGCGGGCGCCGTCGAGGTCGAGCTCGATCTCCATCGTGGGGATGAAGGATGCCTCAGCCGAGTCGTAGTCGATGCCGGCTCCCTGCAGGGCGGTGCGGACGGCCACGAAGTCGGCCGGCTCGCTGACGATCTCGAAGGCCTCACCGATGTCGTTGATCTCCTCCGCGCCGGCATCCAGGACGACCTCGAGCAGGTCGTCCTCGCTCTGGTCGCCCTTGGGGACGATCACGATGCCCTTGCGGGTGAAGATGTAGGAGACGCTGCCGGGGTCGGCGAACTGGCCGCCGTTGCGGGCCAGAGCTGTTCGCACCTCAGCCGCCGCGCGGTTGCGGTTGTCGGTGAGGCACTCGATCAGGATGGCCACGCCGTTGGGTGCATAACCCTCATAGGTGATGGTCTTCCAGTCGGCCCCGCCGGCCGTCGCACCGCTGCCCCGCTTGACGGCGTTGGCGATGTTGTCGTTCGGGACGCTCAGCTTCTTGGCCCGCTGGATCGCGTCGAACAGGGTCGGGTTGCCGGCGAGGTCACCGCCCCCGGTGCGCGCAGCCACCTCGATGTTCTTGATCATCTTGGCGAAGAGCTTGCCGCGCTTGGCGTCGATGACCCCCTTCTTGTGCTTGGTCGTTGCCCACTTGGAATGACCGCTCATCGTTTCTCCCTCGTCCTGCCCGACCGACTCTGCCGGACCGTCATCGACATCGTGGCCGATCTTATCGATCGGCGCAGGTGCTCAAGCGCAAGGACCTTTCGTGCAGTGTGCAGTGTGCAGCGAGCCGCGTGCAGCACGATGGCTCACGGCAGGGCCGCGCGCACCATCTGGGTGAAGTACTCGTGGATCCGGTGGTCCCCGGTGACCTCCGGGTGAAACGACGTGGCGAGCAGGTTGCCCGACCTGACCGCGACGACCCTGCCGGCGGCAGCGCCGGTCTTGACCGTGGCCAGGACCTCGACGTCGTCTCCCAGCTCCTCGACCCAGGGCGCCCGGATGAAGACGGCCTTGAAGGCGGCCGGGTGTCCCTCGGGCACGGTTGTCATCCTGGCGATCGCCGGGATGTCCAGGTCCTCCTCGAAGGAGTCGACCTGGCGCCCGAACGCGTTGCGCCGAACGGTGATGTCGAGACCACCGAGAGTCTCCTGGTCCGGCCGGGCGTCGGCAATCCGGTCGGCCAGCATGATCATGCCGGCGCAGGACCCGTAGACCGGCATGCCGCCGGCGATCCGCTTGCGCAGCTGCTCCTGGAGGTCGAACGCGCGCACCATCTTGTCCATGGTGGTCGACTCACCACCCGGAATCACCAGGGCGTCGACGTCGTCCAGCTCACGCAGGCGCCGGACACCGACGACCTGCACGCCCAGGCTGGACAGGGCATGAAGGTGCTCACGCACATCGCCCTGGACAGCCAGAACGCCAACGCGCATGACAGGGTCGCTGACGATGCCGGTCTTACCTCACCCGCGGTGACTACCAGCCGCGCGTGGATAGCCGCTGCGCGTCGGGAAGCCCCGCGACGTTGATGCCTACCATGGCTTCACCCAGACCACGGGAGACCTTGGCGATCACCGCCGGGTCGTCGAAGAACGTGGTCGCCTTGACGATCGCCTCGGCACGCTGCTCGGGGTTGCCGGACTTGAAGATGCCCGAGCCCACGAACACGCCCTCGGCGCCGAGCTGCATCATCATGGCCGCGTCCGAGGGGGTGGCAATACCGCCGGCCACGAACATCACCACGGGCAGCTTGCCGGTCTCAGCGATCTCCTTGACCAGCTGGAAGGGGGCCTGCAGCTCCTTGGCCGCGACGTACAGCTCGTCCTCGCTCATCGAGGACAGCCGGCGGATCTCGCCGCCGATCTTGCGCATGTGCATGGTGGCGTTGGAGACGTCGCCGGTGCCGGCCTCGCCCTTGGAGCGGATCATCGCCGCACCTTCGCTGATCCGGCGAAGGGCTTCACCCAGGTTGGTCGCGCCACAGACGAAGGGCACGGTGAACTTCCACTTGTCGATGTGGTTGGCGTAGTCCGCCGGGGTCAGCACCTCGGACTCGTCGATGTAGTCCACGCCCAGGCTCTGCAGCACCTGTGCCTCGACGAAGTGACCGATCCGGGCCTTGGCCATCACCGGGATGGAGACCATCTCGATGATGCCCTGCACCATGTCCGGGTCGCTCATCCGGGAGACGCCACCCTCGGCGCGGATGTCCGCGGGCACGCGCTCAAGAGCCATCACGGCGACGGCGCCGGCATCCTCGGCGATCTTGGCCTGCTCGGGGGTGACGACGTCCATGATGACGCCGCCTTTCAGCATCTCGGCCATGCCGCGCTTGACTCGCGAGGTGCCGGTGGCTGGAACGCTGGTGGTGGTCTCTTGCGCAGACAAGACAGTGCCTCTTCCAGATCTCTCACAGGGTTGTTGGTACTTCTCTATAGTAGGGTCTCAGGTCCCCCGCTCGAGCATCGGTAGCTCATCGTCGATCTCGAACGTCTGCGGAAGCTCGGCATGGCCGGCCAGGCGGAGCAGGCGCACGCCCGGCTTGCGCCGCACCCGCCGCACATCGGTCACGGCATCGTTGAGGAACCTGCGCGCCAGCTGAACCCGCTGGTTGGCGGCTCCGACCCGCTGCAGCACCGGGGCGCCGACGCCCTCGTCGGCTCGTAGCCGTCGTAGGGCCTCTGGGCCAAGGGCGAGCTCGAGCGCCTGGGTCAGGTCGCTCTCGATGGCCTCGCGGGAACTCTGGTCCGCGGTGTCGGCCTCCAGCGAGTCGGAGGCCGCGCCGGCCAGGAGCAGGGCACTGGCCGCATCCAGGGCGCCGCAGTTCGCCAGCTCGAGGGTGGCTTCGGCGCGGCGTACCAGCTGCGCGTCCAGGACGCTGAGGGCGCCCTCGACCCGCGTGTGCAGCCGGTCGAGCCGGGCTGCGCCGTAGGAGATGTACCAGGCGACGAGCACCGCCAGGGCGATCGCGACAAGGATCCGGCTGTAGTCCATCAGGCGCCTCCGTTGTTTCTGCCGGCGCGCAGCAACCGCGCCCAGCGTGAGTCGGTCTCGCCCGAGCTGCGCACCGATGCCGCACCGAAGACGACCGTCTCGTAGACAGCCATCACGTCCTCTGCGACCACCGACCAGTCGAAGGCGTTGGCACGCTCGCGTCCGGCAGCCGCCAGCTCCTCTCGTCGCGGCGGGTCGAGCAGCAGCGACACGACGGCCCGGGCCAGGTCGACCGGGTCCTCGTTGCGGAACATCTCCCCTGCGTTGCCGCCGTGCAGCACCCTGGCGAAGGCAGGCAGGTCGCTGGCCAGCACGGTCGCCCGGGCGCTCATCGCCTCGATCAGGATGATCCCGAAGCTCTCGCCACCGGTGTTCGGCGCCACGTAGAGGTCCACCGAGGCCAGCAGGCTCGCCTTGTCCGCATCGCTGACCGATCCGAGGAACTCGCAGGCCGCGGCTGCCCGGGGGGTCATCTTCTCCCGGATGGAGTCGGGGTCGCCGGGGCCGGCGATCAGCACCCGGACGCCGGGGATCTCGCGAAGGATCTGCGGCAGGGCCGCGGACAGCACCGGCATACCCTTGCGCGGCTCTTCCATCCGGCCCAGGAAGGCGATGGTGGGTCGCGCCGGCGTGCCCTCCCAGTCGCGGCGGTGCACGGCGGACGCGAACCGCTCGACGAACACGCCGTTGGGGATCACCACGGCGTCGCCGCCGAGGTGGGTGGTCACGGTGCGTCGTGCGTCCTCCGAGACCGCGATCCGGGCGCTGATCTTCTCGAGACTGGGACGCAGCAGCGGGTATGCCGCCTGCATCGCCCGCGAGCGCAGGTTGGACGTGTGGAAGGTGGCCACGATCGGTCCCTCCACAGCCCAGAGAGCAAGGACCGAGACGCTGGGGGTAACCGGCTCGTGCAGGTGGACGACGTCGAAGCGTCCCGCCTCAACCCACCTGCCCACCCGGGCCGCGGTCAGCGGTCCGAAGGACAGCCGGGCCACCGAACCGTTGTAGCGCACCGGTACAGCGCGCCCGGAGCCGACGACGTAGACCGGCAGGGGGGTGTCGTCGTCGGCCGGTGCCAGAACGCTGACGTAGTGCCCCTGCGAGATCAGGTGCTCGGCGAGGTCGCGAACGTGAAGCTGCACTCCCCCGGGCACATCGAACGAGTAGGGGCTGACGATCCCTATCCTCATCTGCTGTCGCCGGCCTTGTCGGGACCACGTTCGGGACCACGTGCAGAGTCCGCGTCGAGGTCCCTGGTGAACACGCGCTGCATCATGTGCCAGTCCTCGGTGTGTTCGCGCACCGCAGCGGTCAGCACGTCGGCGCAGGCCTGGGTCATCGCCTGGATCTTCTCGCGGGAGGTGCCGCCCGCGGGCTGGGCGACGGCGTCGTGAAACGTCACCACGGTGCGCCAGCCGTGTCCCTGCGGGTGGGGCTCGTAGTGAACGATGCAGGGGTGGAGCGCGGCGCCGGTGTTGACGGCCAGGGCGGCCGGTCCGACCGCCATCCGGGCCCGCTGCCCGCAGAAGTCGACCTCGATCCCGCCGTGGGTGAGGTCCCGGTCGGCCAGCAGTGCGACCAGTGCCCCCGCCCGGCAGGCCCTGGTCAGCTCCCGGAAGACGTCACTGCCGCCGGTCAGCGGGATGATCTTCATGCCGAGTCGCTCACGGAAGGCGAGGAACTCATCGAAGAGCTCCTCGGGCTTGAGCCGTTCGGCCACTGTGGTGACGGGGGCCAGCTGGGTGGTGGACCAGGCGCCGCCGAAGTCCCAGTTGCCCAGGTGCCCCAGGAACATCACCGCCGACCTGCCCGACTCCAGCCGGGCCCGGACCGGCTCGTCGCCGACCGCTCTGACCCCGTCCACCAGCTCCTCGATGCTGCGGTCGGGAAGGCGGAAGGAGTCGCACCAGTACCGCAGGTAGGAGCGCATCCCGGCACGCACCAGGTCGTTGAGCTCGGTGCTGGTCAGCTCGGGCCGGGCCGTGGCGTAGTTGCTGCGCATCCGTTCCACGCTCTTGCCGCGACGTCGCCACAGGACATCGGCCAGCAGGTCGAACTCGCGGTAGGCGAGGCGACCCGGCATACGGCGGACCAGGGACCAGCCCGCCCGGTAGCTGATCAGCGTCGCACGCTCGTTGAGCCTGGCCAGAATCGGACGTTCGAAGAGCCCGGCGGGTGAGACGCGATCGATGAGGTCAGCCATCACCGAACGGGGTGTGAGCTTGCTCACGCGGCGGAGAACGCCTGGCGGCGTACCTCGAGCATCCGCTGGACCACCGTGATCAGGCTGGCCAGCGCCAACAGGGCCAGGACCACGGTCAGCAGCACCTCGGGGACCCCCAGGCCGACCAGCCCGGTGGCTGTCAGCACCACGATCACCCGCTCGGCTCGTTCGGCGATGCCGACGTTCGCGGTCATGCCCAGGCCCTCGGCGCGGGCCTTGGCGTAGCTGACCACGCTGCCCAGGATGAGACATGCCAGGGCCAGAGCCGCCAGGTAGGGGGTGTTCCCTCCGCCGGAGTACCAGAGCACGAGCCCGCCGAAGATGGCGCTGTCGGCCACCCGGTCCAGGGTCGAGTCCAGGTAGGCGCCCCACTTGGTCGAGCGCCCGGACAGCCGGGCCATCGTGCCGTCCAGGGTGTCGAAGGTCGCGAAGACCGCGATGAAGAGGGAGCCCCAGAAGAACTGGTGCCGGGGGTAGAAGACCAGGGCGCCGAAGCAGACGCCGAAGGTGCCCACGATGGTCACGATGTCCGGGCTGATGCCCATCTTCAGGAACAAGGTGGCCAGTGGGGTGAGGAGCCTGGTGGCGAAAGCGCGCGCGAATCGATTCAGCATGATGCCCCCAGAGTACCGATCCGCAGATCGGGGTTGTGCCGACGCGCGTGAGGCGCAATCGTGGCGGCATGACCGCCAAAGCCTTAGCAAGTACACCGGGCCCCCAGGCCCATGCTCCCAGCGAGATTCGCAACGTCGTGCTCGTAGGGCACAGCGGAGCCGGGAAGACGACGCTCTTCGAGCACCTGATAACCGCCACGACCCCGGGCTATCGGGCGAGACCGATGCTGGATGAGCGCTCCGTCCAGCTTGCGGTGGCCTCTGTCTCGCACGAGGGACTCGTGCTCAACCTCATCGACACCCCCGGGTATCCGGACTTCGTCGGTGAGCTACGGGCGGGTCTGCGCGCCGCGGACGCAGCCCTGTTCGTGGTCTCGGCCGCCGACGGCGTGGACGCTGCCACGATGCTGCTGTGGGAGGAGTGCGCGGCGATCGGGATGCCGCGGGCGGTCGCGGTGACGAAGCTGGACGCCGGACGGGCCGACTTCGAGGACACCGTCGCGATCTGCAAGCGGGTCTTCGGCGAGGGCGTGATGGCGGTATATCTGCCCCTGCACGGGGACGATGAGTCGATCATCGGCAACCTCGGGCTCCTCTCGCAGCAGATCTACGACTACAGCTCAGGCCTGCGGGTGGCCCAGGCGGCCGAGCCCGAGCACCGCGAGCTCATCGAGGGGAACAGGGCGGACCTGATCGAGGCGATCATCCAGGAGTCCGAAGACGACACCCTGCTGGATCGCTACCTCGGCGGAGAGGAGATGGACCTGGACGTGGTGACGACGGACCTGCTGACAGCGGTCTCCCGGGGGCGGCTGTACCCGGTGATCCCCGTCTCGACCGAGACCGGTGTCGGCACCATCGAGCTGCTGCAGATGCTGACCGCTGCGTTCCCGCCGCCGACCCTGCACCCGCTGCCGGCAGTGACCACTCCCGGCGGCGATCCCCTACCACCGCTGATGTGCGATCCGGACGGGCCATTGGTGGCGGAAGTCATTCGTACGACAAGTGACCCGTATGTCGGCCGGGTCAGCATCGTACGCATGTTCAGCGGCACGCTGCGACCCGACTCGATCGTGCACGTCTCGGGGCACCTCGCCACGTTTGCCGGTGGCGAGCGGCTAGAGGGACACGTCAGCCACGATGACGACGAACGGGTCGGGCTGCTGTCCTCGCCGCTCGGAGACCTCCTGCGTGCCAAGACGGTGGCCATCGCCGGGGACATGTGTGTGGTGGCGAAGCTGACCAGGGCCGAGACCACCGACACCTTGAGCAACAAGGACGCGCCGGTGCTGATCGAGCCGTGGATGTTCCCGGACGCGCTGCTGCCGGTGGCGATCACCCCGGCCAGCAAGTCGGACGAGGACCGGCTGGCCGGCGCCCTGTCGCGGCTGGTGGCCGAGGATCCGACCATGCGGCTGGAACACAATGCCGAGACCCACCAGGTGATCCTCTGGACCATGGGTCAGGCTCATGTCGATGTCCTGCTCGCGCGCCTTCGGGATCGTTACGGTGTCAAGGTCGAGTCTGTGCCGTTGCGGATGGCCCTGCGGGAGACTTTTATCAGCGTTGCGAACGGCCATGGGCGGCACGTCAAACAGAGCGGCGGCCACGGTCAGTACGCCATCTGCGACATCACCGTCGAACCTCTCGAGCGCGGGTCCGGCTTCGAGTTTGTTGACAAGGTGGTCGGCGGGTCCGTTCCGCGTCAGTACATTCCGAGTGTCGAGAAGGGCGTCCGGACCCAGCTCGAGAAGGGCTGCCTTGCCGGGTTCCCGATGGTCGACCTGAGGGTCACCCTGACCGACGGAAAGTCGCACTCGGTGGACTCCAGCGACATGGCGTTCCAGGCCGCCGGCGCCCAGGCCCTGAAGGATGCGGCCTCGGCGACGACGGTGACGCTGCTCGAGCCGGTCGACTCCGTGACGGTGCTGGTGGCCGACGAGTATGTCGGGGCGGTGATGACGGATCTGCAGATGCGCCGTGGCCGGGTCATCGGGACCGAGCCCGAGACCTCTGGACGCACCATGGTCACCGCCGAGGTTCCGACCTCTGAGGTCACCCGCTATGCCATCGACCTGCGCTCGGTCTCGCACGGGACCGGCACGTTCACCAGGACACCCCTGGGCTACGAAGCCATGCCGGCCAACCTCGTCAAGGACTCCATCCCGCAGTGAACCCCCGACCCCGCCGCCTGGACGGCGGACGCCAACAGGCGACCTGAGACCAGGCGTGAGGGTGCAGTAATCGACCCGAACTTCCTCCTGTTGAGTCGATTGCTGCACTCTCAGGTCAGCGGGCAGAGAATGTTGGCCAACCGGGGTTGGTCAGTGGGGGTCCTCTGTTCGAGGGGGTGTGCCTTTGATTCCGCAGGCTGGTGTTCCGCCGGGGAGGGCGTATCGGTGTGCGGCGACCCACGAGTAGGCACGCCCGGCCAGCCAGGAGAACCCCGGCGCCACCAGCAGGGCGCCGACGGGGCGCCAGACGGGATGACCGGTGCGCAGCGCTGCAGCGATCGCGACATGCCCGCTGACCGGCTGGGCATCCCTGGCCACCCACTGCACCGCTGACTGGCACTGATCCGCGGTCAGGCCCAGCCCGGCGAGGTCAAGCTGCTGCCACGGTGCCACTGTTGTGGGTCGCCCGCGGATGACCCAGCGCACCAGGAACCGGGCGCTGGTGGTGCAGAACCCGCAGTCTCCGTCGAAGATCAGGATCGGGAGCGTGGCCGGTGTGCTCACCGGCGTGGGTGGCAAGCTCATCTGGGCGGCCGAGCGTTCAGCATGGCGCGCACGTGCTCACCGGGGGGCCACGCGTCGACCAGACGCTGGCGAACGTCCTCGAGCAACATGGGCAGCGCCTTTGTCTGCCCGATGATGGGCAGGAAGTTCGAGTCGCCGCTCCATCTGGGGACGATGTGCTGATGCAGGTGGGCCTGCACGCCAGCACCAGCCACAGCACCCTGGTTTATCCCGATGTTGTAGCCCATGGGGGACGATGCCGTCTCCAGCGCCTTGATGGCGGCCTTGGTGAGGATCCCGAACTCGAGCGTCTCCTCATCCGTCAGGTCGACATAGAGCGAGACGTGCCGGTAGGGGCAGACGAGCACGTGACCGGGGTTGTACGGGAAGAGATTCATCACGACGTAGCAGCACTGGCCGCGGTGGACGATCAGGCCCTCGGCATCCTTCTTGGCGATGACCGCGCAGAACGGGCAGCCGTCACCGGCGTCATCGGTCGGCCGTTCGCCGTTGATGTACACCATCCTGTGGGGCGTCCACAGGCGCTCGAACCCATCGTCGACGAACGCGAACTCGCCCTGCGACTCGAGCTCTGGGCCGCCTGGCGTCTGTGAGCTCTCTTCCTGCGTCATAGGCCGATCCTATGCATTCCGTGTCAGGCCGCAGCGTCGACCATCCAGCGGGCACCCTGGGCCAGCGCGACGACCGTCACCACGAGGAAGAAACCCACCCAGAGGATCGCCGGTAGCCGGGTGAGCCTGGCGAGCTGGTCGGCGTCCGAGCCTGACCCCCTGCCGCCTCTGCGCTGTCTCTGGAGCTCCAGAACCGGACGCGGCGCGGCCAGGAGCAGGAACCAGGTCAGGCTGTAGGCGAAGGCCGACTGGATCTGGGGCTCGAGCCACCACGACACCGCGAAGACCGCGGCTGCGCTGACCAGGACAGACCAGAGCCCGAACCAGTTGCGCACCTGGATCAGCACCAGCGCCAGCAAGATCAGCATCGCCCACAGCAGCCCGACCGCCCGGTGGTTGGCCAGCATCGCGGCAGCCGCCAGACCGAGCAGGGCCGGGCCGACGTAGCCGGCCGCGGTCGTCAGGACCATTCCCGGCCCCGTCGTCCGGCCCGCCGACACCGTCACGCCGCTGGTGTCGGAGTGCAGTCGTATGCCGTGCAACCTGCGACCGGTCAACAGGGCCGTCACACCGTGCGCCGCCTCGTGCGCGATGGTCACCACGTGACGGGTGACCGGCCAGGCACCCGGGGCCCACACCAGCAGGGCAGCCAGGGCGGCGGTCATCGCGACGACCCAGACGGAAGGAGCGGGCTGGGTCGTCAGGGAGCGTTGCCACACCTCGCCGACGATATTGGAAGAAAACGTGTTCACAGAGGGGCGCTCAGACCTGCCTGCGGCTCTCGACAGCTTCTACGATCTCGGCGACCGCCTTTGCGATCGGGACACCGTTCTTCTGCGAACCGTCGCGATAGCGGAACGAGACCGCTCCGGCGGACCGGTCGTCCTCGCCGGCGATGAGCATGAAGGGCACCTTGGACTTCTGGGCGGTGCGGATCTTCTTCGGGAACCGGTCGTCGGAGGTGTCGACCTCGACCCGGATCCTGCTTGCCTTCAGACGATCCGCGATGTCGAAGAGATAGTCGTTGTACTCGTCCGCCACCGGGATGCCGATCACCTGGACCGGGGCCAGCCAGGGCGGGAACGCGCCAGCGTAGTGCTCGGTCAGCACCGCGAAGAACCGCTCGACCGAGCCGAACAGCGCGCGGTGGATCATGATCGGCCGCTGCCGTGAGCCGTCGTCCGACTGGTACTCAAGCTCGAAGCGCTCAGGCAGGTTGAAGTCCACCTGGATCGTCGACATCTGCCAGGTGCGGCCGATCGCATCCCGTGCCTGGACAGAGATCTTCGGGCCGTAGAACGCCGCGCCTCCCGGGTCGTCCACCAGGTCCAGGCCCGAGTCGGCCGCCGCCTGCCCGAGGGCTTCGGTGGCCTTGGCCCAGTTCTCATCCGTGCCGACGTACTTCTCCTCGTTGCGGGTCGACAGCTCGAGATAGAAGTCGTCGAGCCCATAGTCCTTGAGCAGGTTGATGACGAAGGTCAGCAGCGCCTTCAGCTCGGACTGAAGCTGCTGCGCGGTGACGTAGATGTGGGCGTCGTCCTGGGTCATACCCCGTACCCGGGTCAGGCCGTGCACGACGCCGGACTTCTCGTACCTGTAGACCGAGCCGAACTCGAACAGCCGCAGCGGCAGCTCGCGGTAGGACCGGCCTCGCGCCCGGAAGATCAGGCAGTGGAACGGGCAGTTCATCGGCTTGAGGTAGTAGTCCTGCCCCTGCTTGGTCACCGCGCCATCGACGTCGAGCTCCTCGTCCAGGTGCATAGGCGGGTACATGCTCTCGGCGTACCAGTCGAGGTGACCCGAGGTCTGGAAGAGCTTGCCCTTGGTGATGTGCGGGGAGTAGACGAACTCGTAGCCCTCCTCCTCGTGACGACGTCGCGAGTAGTCCTCCATCTCCTTGCGGATGACCCCGCCCCGGGGATGGAACACGGCCAGGCCGGAGCCGATCTCCTCAGGGAAGGAGAACAGGTCGAGCTCCGCACCGAGCTTGCGGTGGTCACGTTTCTCGGCCTCGGCCAGCCTCTCGAGGTACGCCTTGAGCTCATCCTTGGTGGGCCAGGCGGTGCCGTAGACGCGCTGCAGCTGGGGGTTCTTCTCCGACCCGCGCCAGTATGCGGCAGCGGTGCGCATCAGCTTGTAGGCGTTGCCCAGCACCTTGGTCGTCGGCACGTGCGGGCCGCGGCACAGGTCGCCCCACACGCGCTCGCCGTCCCGGCGGAGGTTGTCGTAGATGGTCAGCTCGCCGGCGCCAACCTCGGCGAAGGCGCCCTCGACCGACGACACATCCTGCGAGGCGCCCGACTTCAGCCCGATCAGCTCGCACTTGTACGGCTCGTCAGCGAGCTCCAGCCGTGCGGCATCTTCGGTGACGACCCGTCGCCGGAACGTCTGGCCCTCGTTGATGATGCGCTGCATCGCCTTCTCGAGGGCCTTGAGGTCCTCGGGGGTGAACGGGGTCTCGACGTCGAAGTCGTAGTAGAAGCCGTCCTGGATCGGCGGGCCGATGCCCAGCCGGGCCTTGGGGTTGATCTGCTGCACCGCCTGGGCTAGCACGTGGGCGGCCGAGTGGCGCAGGACCGCGAGGCCCTCGTCACTGTCAGCCCCGACCGGCTCCACCAGGTCGCCGTCGGCCAGCTCGTGGGCCAGATCGCGCAGCTGCCCGTTGACCCGTGCGACCAGGGTGGTCCTGTCCTGGCCGAAGAGGTCGGCAGCCGTACTGCCCGCCGTGACCGATCGCTGGCTTCCGGCGACGGACACGGTGATGTCGGCTGACAACAAAGGCACAGTTGGCTCCTGCAAGGTCGATGCGGTATGCCACCCGGCAGGGCGGCGAGGTTCGGTCACCTCCGTAAGGTGCCCGCCCCGATGCTATCGGCCCGGAGTCTGAAGCCCGCGGCCGACGGTGTCGACGTCATCAGGCTCCCGGCCATTGCCGGTCCATATGTGGTGGACGTGAAGGGACTCGAACCCCTGACCTCTCGCGTGTGAGGCGAGCGCTCTAACCAGCTGAGCTACACGTCCGAACTGTGCTGTCCGACATACGGGCAGCGGACAGGAAGAATAGCCGTTCCCCTTGGCAGACCGCCAATCGGGTGCGCGCGGAACGGCGCCGGGCGGTCACCTCAGTGCTCCAGACCGGGCACGCCGCGGATCCACTGCTCGATGCTGTCCGGGAAGAAGGGCGGGACCCCGCTGATCAGAAAGAGTGCCCAGAAGATGGCGGCCACGGCGATGCCGGTGACCAGGAGCACCAGCCCCTTCACCCACCAGGGCTGGGGCTGGACCCAGTCGTTCCAGACCCTGAGCGTGTGCTTGCTCCGCTGCAACAGGCCGTGTGCCCACCTGAACTCGGAGGCGAGAACCGCCAGACCCAGCAGGACCACCAGCCAGCCGGGGCCGGGGAACGGCACCATGATCAGCCCGAGCACGAAGATGGCCGTTCCGACGACGCCCACGACGATGCGGTAGATCAGGTGGGAGTGCGGGTTCGAGCGGATCTTGCGTCGCCATTCCCAGTCATCCCGGCCAGCATCGATGGTGATGTCTTGGTCGTCGTCGCGCCGATCAGTCTCCTTGGTCATGGCGTCCTGGTTCTCACGGGGGTCGTGGCTCTCATGGTCTACCACCTCTGGGTGTCAGGGTCTTAACCATCATGACGCTGGGATCCGCCTCTGGTCAGGGGTCGAGACGCTCACGGGACAGCCTGGCAAAGATCTCGGCGGCACGCGTGGTGAGCGGGCCGGTGGCGGGCAGCGGGCGGTCATCGATGCCGTGGAGGGGCAGGACGTCCTTGGTCGAGGAGGTGATGAACACCTCCGAGGCCTGATCCAGGATCGCCATCGGCAGCGGCTCCTCACGAACGGTGATCCCCTCCTGCCGGCACCAGGTGATGACGAGGTCGCGGGTCACCCCCGCCAGCGGGCCGGAAGCCAGGTCGGGGGTGAGGATCTCGCCGCCGGCGACCACGAAGATGTTGGACCCGGTGCACTCGCAAACGTTGCCCACGCTGTTGGCGAAGAGCGCCTCCACTCCCCCGCGATCGTGGGCGAAGGCAAGGGCGACAACGTTCTCCACGTATGACGTGGTCTTCAGCCCCGCCGTGGCGCCGCGCTCGTTCCGGGTCCACGGGACGACGACCAGCTTGCCGGATTCAGGGTTCGGCGGCTGGCTTCCGGCGGTGACGATGTACGTCAGGGGCGAGCGGCTGCGGTCAGATCCCAGCGGACCCGCGCCGCCGGTCACGGTGTACCGAAGCCGTCCGAACGCGATCGGCTCCCCCGCAAGAACTGACCTGATGCCGGCGTTGATGACGGCATGGTCCGCCGCAGGCAGGCCGAGCCCGGCCATTGAACGGTCCAGCCTGGCTGCGTGACGGCTGAGGGCGAACGGCACTCCGTCCACGACCTTGCAGGTCTCGAAGACCCCGTCGCCGACCGTGAGCCCGTGGTCAAGGGCGCCGATGGACGGCGAACCGCCGTCCACCATCTCGCCGTTGACCCACACCCGGATCTCGTCGGCCCGCGTGTTCTCGTGTGTGGCGGATGTGCTCATGTCTTCACTCTCGCAGATGCCAGCCCGACCAGGCGAGCAGCCTTGAGCTCTGTCTCAGCCCATTCCCGGGCGGGCTCTGACGCCCAGGTGATCGCGCCTCCGCTGCCGAACCTCAGCCACCGGGCTCCGTCGGCGTCCCGGTCGGCCCAGAACGTCCGGATGCCGACGGCAAGCACGCCCTGCCGGGCATCCGCATCCACCCACCCCACCGCTCCGCAGTACGGACCGCGCGGGATTGTCTCAAGATCGGCGATGACCCGCAGCGCCGACGACTTCGGCGCGCCGGACACCGAACCGGGGGGAAACGTCGCCGACAGGACGTCGGCCCAGCCCGCGCCGGGACGCAGCGCTCCGGAGACGGTAGTCACCAGATGGGTCAGGCCCGGATGATCCTCCGGGGCGCACAGGGCATCAACGCTCACGGTGCCGGGGCGGCATACCGCTGACAGGTCGTTGCGGACGAGGTCGGCGATCATCACGTTCTCCGCGTAGTCCTTGGCCAGCATCGCGGCCATGCTCGTGGCGGTCCCCTTGATCGGGCGGGACTCGATCGCAGCCCCATCCCGGATCAGGAAAGCCTCAGGTGAGGCGCTGAGCACGTCCAGACCGGCCTCGGGCACGCAGATACGGCTGGCATACGGAGCCGGGTTGCCCTGCGCGAGAACGACTTCCAGGCTCGAGAGGTCGGCGGGCTCGCCCAGAGGATGGCTCATGACCCGGCAGAGACAGGCCTGGTACACCTCACCGGCCGCGATCCGCTCACGGATCTGCCGAACGCCGAGCAGGTATGCCGTCTCGTCCAGGGACGAGGACCAGTCCCCGGTCAGGGGCACCCAGTCTCGATGTCGCGCTCGTGGTCGCGGCACCCCGGGGCCGGTCACGTCAGCGAAGCGAACGCAGGTGACCTCGCCCTCGAAGGTCATCACGAGGGCCCAGAAACCGCCCCCGTCCAGGCAGGCGATGTCGTCGGTGATCTCGATCACCCTGCTGGCTGACCGACTGCCGAAGCGTGCGTATCCCACGGCTCAGGGCAGCCAGGGCTTGCCGGCCAGCGGGGTGACCACCAGCGCGTGCGCGACCCAGGGGATCTGCAGCGCCAGGCTGATGGCGCACACGGTCATGACCAGGATCGCCCGCCTGCGCGGGATCACGGCGGGATCAGGACTGCCGATCATCAGCAGGGCCAGGGGGAAGGCGAGCAGAAGGTACCGGAGCATCCCGGTGTGCACGCCGGCGGTGAACAACAGGAAGATCGGGTAGATGGAAAACCAGGTCCGTACCTCCAGGCCCCAGGTCCGGGTCAGCGGGCTGCAGGCCAGCATCACCAGAAGCACGGCCAAAACGCCCAGGCCCACCACCCCGATCCAGCTGATGTGCTCGTAGGCGTTGGTGAACCAGCCGAATCTGGCCGCCCCGACCGCGGTGGTGAAGCTGCCCCGGCTGGCGCCGGTGTCGACTCCGCTGGTGATCACGGACGTGATCGACGACCACAACGTCACCGAGGCCGCCGAGACCACGGTCAGCACGGCCAGCCACACCGCCTCGCCCCGGCTGACCGGGTCCTTGGCCCGACCGCGATAGCGGACAACCGCATGGACGATCACCACGACGGCCAGTGGAGGGGTCACCAGCCGGGTCAGCGACAGCAGCAGCACCACCGCCACCGCCCAGCAGTATCGACGTTGCGCGATCAGCAGCAGGCTGCTGCAGACGAGCAGCAGGGAGATGCTCTCGGAGTACGCCGCCTGGAACAAGGGTGCCGCCACGAAGCAGCTGGTGAACAGGACCGCGGTGGCGGCCGCGAACCGGCCGGCCGTGCGCTCGGTCAGGGCGAACATCACGACCAGTGCGCCGCCGCCGGCCGCCAGGTTGAGCGCCGAGGCGCACACCGCGAAGCTGAGGCCGGTCAGGGCCATCAGGGCGCCGACGGCTGTGGGGAACGCCGGCAGGAAGGCGAAGGTGTGGAGCGTGTCCGCGGCGCCGGGGTCGCTCGCCCCGGGCAGGTGATAGCCCAGGGTCGCGATGCGTTCGTACCACTGGCCGTCCCAGTTGGTGATCAACCCCAGGTAGCCAGGTGAGGCCGGGCGGGCGGTGAACTGGTAGATGCCCGGGTGGTCCGGGGACGGGAGGGCCACCTGTCGACGCGAGGCGAGGGCGATGATCGCCAGGCCATAGATCCGGGTCAGGCCGAAGATGACCAGCGGCAGCCAGATCGAGAGTCGGATGGGAAACGGCCCTAAGTGCAGGGTCGCAGAGGCGGTATCCTGGGCCGATCTGGTCGGTGCCGCCGTCGCATCACCCGTAGACATCATCAGGCGCGATATTACCGGGGTTGCTCAGCCCGTCACCGTGATCCGGGCCGTGACGCTGCTGGAGGCGTCCGGACCGACCGTGATGACGGCCTCCCCCGGGTCGCTCCGCAGCGTCATCGTGCGGTCGTAGTATGCGAGCTGCGCGGGGGTGATCGCGAAGGTGGCCGTCCCGGTGACACCGGGGTCCAGCACCAGGCTCACCCAGTCGGCGAGCTCGAGCAACGGGCGCGTCACGTCGGCGACGAGGTCACGCAGGTAGAGCTGGACGACCTCACGGCCCGGACGGCTCCCGGTGTTGGTGACCTCGACGCTGGCCTGCAGGGATCCCCCGTGCAGTGGCATCTCGCGCGCCGACAGCCGCAACGTCCCGTAGCCGAACGTGGTGTAGGTCAGGCCTGATCCGAACGGCAGACGTGGCACCGCCAGCGTGTCCAGGTAGCGGCCCGACACCCGGTCGTCAGCGGGGCTGACAGGCCGGCCGGTGGGTCGGGCCAGCGTGCTGGACGGAAGGTGACCACCGCTGCGCGGGAAGGTCATCGGCAGCCGGCCACCGGGTGAGCGATCACCGAACAAGGTCTCGATCAGGGCAGGTCCGGCCTCGACCCCGGGGTGCCAGGCGACCAGGACGGCGTCGGCCAGGTCCAGGACCTCGCCCAGGTCCAGCGGCCTGCCGGTGAACACGACGACCACCAGCGGTTTGCCCAGGGCCGAGATGGCGCGCAGGACCTCGAGCTGGCCGGCCGGCAGCCCGAGGTCGGTGACCGAGTTTGCCTCACCCGACCGTGACGGGTGCTCGCCGACGAGGGCGATGGTGGTGTCGGCCTCGCGGACCAGGTGCAGGGTGCGGTCGTTGAATCGACCGTCGTCGATGATGGCGCCGTCCAGTAACCGGGCCCGCAGGGCAGCTGCGGGGCTGGCGACGTCCTCGGCCCGGCCGTCCAGGGTCCAGGTGCCGAGCAGAGCCTCCCCCTCCTGAGCGAAGGGACCGGTCACCAGGACCCGGCCCGGCTTCGCAGCCAACGGCAGGATGCCGGCGTACTGAGGGCCCTTCTGAGCGCCCCCCTGCGTGCCTTCTTGGGGGCCCTTGTGAGTGCCGTCCCGGGTGCTGATGCTCCGTGTGGGGTTGTTGGACAGCAGCACGAAGGAGGCAGCGGCCGCTTCGCGGGCCAGTACCCTCGACTCCGTCCGGGGGCCGGGCGCGTTGGTGGTCGAGGCGACATACGGATGCTCGAAGAGTCTCTGCCGGATCTTGAGGCGGATCACCCGGCGCGCGGCGTCGTCCACCAGGTCCAGGGGCACCAGGCCGGCCTCGACCAACTCGGCCAGGTGTGCCGCGTAGGCGCCGGAGACCATGTCGATGTCCACCCCGGCGGCGATGGCCTGGGCGGCCGCGTCGCGCAGATCTGCGGCCACGCCCTGGTTGACCAGCTGTCCCACGCCGTCCCAGTCGGCGACCACGACACCGTCGAAGCCCCACTCTCCCTTGAGCACCTCCCGCAGCAGGTGGCGGTGGGCGTGCATGGGCACGCCGTCGACATCCGTGAACGCCGCCATGACGGTCGCGCACCCAGCCTCTACAGCGGCCCGGAACGGGCGCAGATGGCAGTTGCGCAGGGTGTTCTCCCCAACCTGGACCGTCTCGTAGTCCCGGCCGCCCCCGACCAGCCCGTAGCCGACAAAGTGTTTGGCGCAGGCCGCGATCGTGTGGGACTCGCCGGGGGTGTCGCCCTGGAAGCCGCGCACCATCGCGGCGCCAAGGCGCCCGGCGAGTACTGGAGCCTCACCGAGAGACTCGGCGACCCGGCCCCAGCGGGGTTCCTCGGAGATGTCCAGCATCGGCGCGAAGGTCCAGGCGACTCCGTCTTGCGTCGCCTCGGCCGCGGCGAGCCGGGCGGTGCGGCATACGAGGTCCTCGTCCCAGGCCGCGGCGAGCCCGAGCGGGATCGGGAAGACAGTCCGGTGGCCGTGGATGACGTCCCGTCCGAAGAGCACGGGAATCCCCAGACGCGACTCCCTGACGGCCACTCGCTGCGCCGCGTTGATGGCGGAGACGCGGACACCCTCGTCACGTTCGTTGCCCGCCGTGGCGCCGCTGGCAGTCAGTGCCGATCCGAGCCCGCCGCTGCTCAGCAGGTCGTGGTTGAGGCTGGCGTCGACGTTGGCGATCTGGTGGGTCTGCCCCACCTTCTCGGTCAGGGTCATCTCTGACAGCAAGGCCTCGACCCGCTGTTCGAGCGAGAGGTCGGGCCGCAGCCACGGCCGCACGGTGCCACCGCCTTCCTTGCCTCCATGGCCTTGCTGGCTTTCCTTCCCGGTGGTCACTCAGGACACCTCGATCTCGAGGTGGTTGCGCCCGGTGGTCTGCATCGCCGCCCTGACCCGATCCATGTCGATGAGGACGCCAGCGGGACGGTAGGGGTTTGACAGCGGCGTCGTCGGCAGTGCGACGCCGTTGAGGCTCACAGCCACAGGCCCCACGCCACTGGGCCCGACCCGGAAGGTCAGCTCCAGCGGCGCGCCGTCCAGCGGGATGGTCGCCTGCATACCGTCCAGCCCGTGGGCAAGCACCGGGTCGATCTCCAGGTGGTCGCCGCGCCGGCGCACGCCGAGGAAGGTCTCGACGACGAGTCGCAGGAAGATCCCCGGGCCCGAGGAGTAGACCCGCCATCCGCCCTCGAGCGGCATCGTGCCCGCCATCACCTCGTCGTAGTGCTCGGCCGCCTCGGACCGGTCGGCGAATGTCGCGTCGGAGGACGAGTAGTAGCACGTCGACTGCCGTGGCGCCGCGTTCGGGATGCGATCGGTCACGCCGATCGGGTTGGCCAGCGCCAGGGCCTTCAGAAGCTCCTCGGCATCGCCGTGTCGGGCCAGAGCCTCGGCGTAGCGAAGATGGGCATGGGTGTACATGATCCCGATCTCGCGACCGAAGAACGTGCTCGCCTCAGCCCGCTGGAAGACCTCCATCGGGCCGCCGTGGTACCGGGCCGGGCGGTCGAAGAGCCGCGCCCCGTCCGGACCGATCAGGTGCTTGTCCAGCACGTCCAGGTGCTGGAGCGCCTCACCCGGGGAGAGCAGATCTCCGGAGATCGCGTGGATGATCTGCAGGAGCCCGTACCTCAGGCCCGTCCGGTGGTCGCACGGGTGGACCAGGT
Source organism: Dermatophilaceae bacterium (assembly GCA_014377705.1). Lineage (GTDB taxonomy): Bacteria > Actinomycetota > Actinomycetes > Actinomycetales > Dermatophilaceae > UBA4719. The sequence continues at coordinate 16,837 of JACMPC010000188.1, read as the reverse complement.
GCTCGATCGACCCGTCGTCGCCGAACAGCCCGTAGCCGGCGAGCAGACCATCGCGCATGAGGAGAGTGCGCAGGGCCTGGGCGGTCTCGTCCGCGATGTGCTCACACTGTTCCGCGTACCCGATGATCTCGGCCCTCTGACCGTCACTGTGACCGGCAATCTGACCGGCACCTTGACCGTCACTCTGAACGTCACTTTGAACGTCGGTCTGGGCGGCACCCTGACCGTCGAGTCGGGAGATCACGGCCCGCAGTGATCCTGCCAGCGTGCCCAGCGCCTGCACCTGAAGGGTCGCAGTCCAGGTCGAGCACAGGCGCGCAGCCAGGAGTGGGTCGGCCGGCTGCAGCGAGTCGTTCCAGTCGCCGTGTCCGTATGCCGGCAGCGGGGTGCCAGGCACCGTGCTGGAGGCGATGAGGTTCAGCGCGCGCCGGACATGCTCGAGCAGCGGCTCCGTGGCGGTGGCTTCCCGCCCGTCGACGAAGGAGAGCCTCTCGGCCAGCAGACTGTCGTCGCCGGTGACCGCGAGATACTCCCCCAGTGCCAGGACCGGCCAGAACACGACATCACCGTGAGCGTCCTGGCCGCCCAGGGCTTCTCGCGGGTAGAAGTCGAAGGACTGGGGCCAGTCGCCGCGCGCGTTCTGGGCCTGGAAGACCCGGACGATGAGGTCGCGCAGCGGCGCGGTCTGTCCCAGGGCGATGAGCAGACCCACGGGTCCCTGGCACACGTCCCGGGTGCCCCAGGCGCCGCCGGTGGACTGTTCCAGCCCTCGCGGCGAGAGGTAGTGGATCAGCGCATCGTGAGCGAACCACGGCAGCACGGTGTCCAGCCTGGAGATCTCCGGGGCCAGCGTCGAGCCGGCCGGAGGCCGCAACCGCACCGACGCGCTGATGCCATCCCAGAACGGCAGATCCTGCCCGGCCAGGTCCGGCTCGATGAGGTCCTGTCCGGCCAGGTTTGAGGCGGGGATCAGGGCGGCGGTCAGCGAAAGGTGGATCCCGTTGGTCGGCGCGGTACGCAGGGTGATCCACGGGAGGTCGCGGGTACGACCGTCCAGGAAGAGCGCTTCGTCGCGGCCAGCCTGATCGACGGCTCCGGGTGCCCAGGAGAGCCGGAACGATCCGGCGGGGAACCTGGCCGAGGCCTGGGAACCCGCCAGCGGCCGCACCGTGACCCCGGCGTCATCGTGATCCATCAGCGGCGGCTCGGGGGCCTGGCCGTCGTCCCCGTCAAGGGCCACGTTGGCGCAGACGAGGATGCGGGTCGGTGGGCCCTGCACCACCCGAACCGTCAGGCCGAGCTCATGGGAACCGGCAGGTGCCGTGGAGATGACCTCCAGCAGGCCGCCGTCGTGGGCGTACCACCAACGGCACGCGTCCAGGCTCACCGCCCAGGCGCTTGGTTCGTCCAGCAGGGTCCACCCGTCCTGGCCCTGCGGGGACTGCACGAAGACGCGCAGGCCTTGCGCCTGTCGAAGGCCAAGGTAGCTGCGGCGGGTGGACAGCAACCGGTTCAGGCTGGCGTGCCCCTGGGTCACCTGGGAGTGGAACGTCCCGGCCATCCAGGTCGTGGTGGTGAGGCTGCCCTCGTCGGGCACCAGCGCGGTGCCGGTCCGCATCAGGTGGCCGTGCGGACGCAGTACTGCGGTCTGCTTGGCGCTGGTGACGATGTGGCTTCCATCGTCCGCGAAGTAGCTGAGCAGGCTCTGGCCATCCCACTCGGCATGCCGGCGTCCCGGGCCGGCCAGGTTGAGAAGCTGACTGTCATCCAGGGGCGCGCACTCCAGGGCCGGGGCTGAGGAGAAGAGTGACCCGGCGACCGGGGCCCCACCGATGGGGGCTGCGTCACTCACAGGTCCATGAGTCTGAGGTCCATGAGTCACAGGTCCATGAGCTTCGGGTCGCAGGGCCTCGGGCTGGGCCAGAACCTCGGCGACGACCGGCGCGTCGTCGTCGGAGGTCGCCGCGGGATGGTTGCCCTGGTACGCACCGAAGAACCCGGTGCTCATGGTCTCGCCCCCGGCCAGCTGAGCCGGTCGGGCCTGCAGGAGTGCGAGAGTGTGCTCGTGCTGCAGGCGGGTGCTGGGCAGGTCGTTGCTGGCCAGCCCCGGCAGCGGGGCCCCGGCATGGTGGGCTCGTCCGACCAGCTGGAGGGCGTCGGTCCCCCACCCGGTCCCTTCGGTGAGGCAGCCGATGGTCGCCCACGGCGCGGTCGGGCCCGGCATGTTCTGGCGCACCCCGACAGCGATGCCTGCGGAGGGGGTCTCAACCGGGGTGAGGTCCAGATACTGGCTGACGTAGTACTCGCAGGCCCGGACCGCGCCGTAGGGCGCCAGGGCAAGGTCCTGCGCGTAGACGAGGTCGATCTCGGTGGGCGCCGAGCGTCGGCTTGTCACCGAGACATGCCAGAACCACGCGGTGAAGGCGTCGGCGAGCCGGAAGGTGATGCTGTAGTCCAGTTCGCGCCAGGTGCCGCTGATGATGGGTCCGTCGCTGTTCCACCGGACGGTGCTGTCGCTCCCGGGCCCCATCAGGGCCATTGACTCAGCGCCCTCGGTTCCGCGAATCCGCAGGTACAGGTTGGCCGGACCGGCCTCGAGCTCGTCTGCCGGGTACATGAGCAGGCTTCTGTCGCCGACCTCGAGTCGCTGGAGGACGCCGCTTGTGGTGAACCTCGCCGCCATCCCTGACCTGCTGCTGACGCAGCCGGTCCGGGACGCTTCACCCTCTGCTGTCATGGTGCCGGCGAGGATGCTGCTCAGGAGATCACCCCGGCGCCGAACTCCTCGATACCGATCAGCGGCCTGATCGTGGACTGGATCGCACCCTTGATGAAGTGGCGCCGAATCACGTTGTCGCAGAACACGTTCCCGATCGCTCCGAGCACCATGGCCTGATCGAGCGAGAGGTAGCGCTTGGCGATGACACCGGACTTGACGGCGACCGCGTCGTAGAAGCCGCCCTCGCCGTAAGCCTTGAGCTCGCGCTCGATCTTGACCAGGTTGTCGAAGGCCTGCCGGGGTTCGTACTGCATGGCAAGGAACGCCGCGTGGGGGGTGATGACCCCGTCGCCCCAGGCGGGGTCGGGGCTGGAACCGGTCCGGGGCTGGTAGCTGCCGTCGTAGTAGTCGCTGTGCTCCATGTCCGACGGGTAGCCGTCAGGCCGCATCCCGATGGCGTCGACGCCCCACTCGCTGTAGCCGCCACCGGGTTTGCTGGCCGGAGAGAACCCCCAGTAGCCGTACTTGGCCTCGTCCAGCCCGTGCTCGCGCTGGGCGCGCACCGTCAGGGCGTGGTTGATGCCCCAGGACCGCGGTGCCCAGCTGGCTTCGGGCACGAAGAGGTCGGGCATGAGAGCCTCGAACATGTCTCCGCCCCAGCTCGGCACGATGTGCATTCCACGGTAGGTGAAGGCGCCCTCGAAGACGTCGATGCCGTGATAGGTGCGGTGCTCACCGACAGGCTTCTGCTCCTGCCAGTCCCAGCTGTCCGGGAAGGTCCTCATCGTGGCGTAGTAGGCAGCCGACGGGATCTGGCCGTGAGCGATGCCGATGTAGGTCGCGATACGGGGCTCGGAGTTAAGAATGTCGTAGTGGTTGTTCGTGTAAAAGACGTCCGGGCCGATGCCGAGGTAGTTGCCCTTGGTGAAGCCGCCGGCCGGCTGCGCGTCCCAGAAACCGCCACGCAACAGGCCACCGATGCCCGGACGCGCGTCCTTGTTGAAGAACATGCCGAAGTTCATCTTGCTCAGCAACGAGTTCGCCAGCCCGGCAACCCGCGGCTCAGCATTGCGTACGACCATGAGCGCTGCCGCGAACCAGCCGTTGTCCACGCTGGACAGGAACGGGTCGACCTTGGTGCCGTTCTCGGGCCACACCGTGACCACGTTGCCGTTGGCCTCGTCGTACCAGTTGTAGAACATGCCACTGGGCTCGTGGTGCTTCATCGTCTTCAGGGTGCTCAGGGTCTCGGCCAGCCGCGTGCGGCACTCTCCCGTGCTGATGATGCCGAGCTCGCGGGCGATGACGGTGCTCCATAGGTATCCGCCGATGTTGGTCGGCGAGGTGTACCCGCTGCGCGTCGGCGACTTCAGGGGCCCCCTGATGTTGTCGGCGGGCAGCCCGGTCCGGGGATCGGTCAGGGCGACCATAGACGCCCAGGTGTCCCGGGCCCAGCGATGGATGGTGCCGCGGTCGATGCCACCGGCACCTCGCGAGCCGGGCGTGGCGGCCGCAGCCACCCCTGACTCCGGCGTGCCGGCGGTGGCCGGGGTGGCAGCCTGGGCGCTGGTGGCGCGGGCAGTGGTGATGCCAACCGCGGCGACGGCCGCTCCCCCAGCGAGGATCTGGCGTCTCGTGGCGGCGAATGAGGTGCGGGTGACGGCATGTTCGGTCATGATCAATTCCCTTGGTCTGTGGTGCAGAGTCCAGCGGGTTCAGAGTCCAGCAGGTTCAGAGTCCAGCGGGTTCAGGGTCCAGCGGGTTAAGAGTCAGTGGTCTTGGGTCAGCGGGTTCAGGGTCAGGCGTGCGCAGACAGCGGGCTACTTGATGCCGGTGCTGGCGATGCCCTCGATGAACCGGCGCTGGAAGATGAGGAAGACGATCAGGACGGGCACGACGACCACGGTCGCCCCGGCCAGCAGCAGGCCGTAGTTGGGGATCGTCTGCTGATCCTTGGAGAACAAGGCCAGCGCCACCGGCAGGGTGTAGTGCTCCTGGTTCTGGGCGACCACCAGCGGCCACAGGAAGTTGTTCCAGCTGCCGAGGAAGGTGAGGATGCCGAGAGTGGCCAGGCCCGGCCCGCACAGGGGCAGGATAATCTGCCGGAATATCCGCATCTCACCGGCTCCGTCGATCCTGCCTGCGTCCAGCAGGTCATCCGGCAGGTCGATGATGAACTGCCGCATGAGGAAGACACCGAACGGGGTCACCAGGAAGGGAAGGATCAGACCGGGGTAGGTGTCGACCATCCCGAGGTTGGCGACGAGCACGAACAAGGGGACCAGGGTCACCATCCCGGGGACCATCAAGGTGGCCATGACCAGGGCGAAGACCAGGTTCTTGCCACGGAACTTCAGCTTGGCCAGGGCATATCCGACCATGGAGCAGAAGGTGACGTTGGCCGCCGTGATGACGACGGCTACAAAGGTGGAGTTGGCGAAGGATCGGGGGAAGAGTCCCTTGCCGAAGAGGGTGCGGTAGTTGTCGAGGGTCGGCGTCTGCGGCCACCAGGTCGGCGGGACCCTCAGCAGCTCCCCCTGGCCCTTGAAGCTGCCGAGGATCATCCAGACGAATGGCGTGATGACGGCCACGAACCCGAGCGTCACCACGGTGTAGAGCAGCCACTTCGAGGTGGCGGACTTCCTGTTGCCTAACATGACTCGCCTCCCGTCAGGTGTTGGAGCGAAGGAATCGGAACTGGACTGCCGAGAGGCAGACGATGATCACGAACAGCACGTAGCTCGTTGCGGAGGCGAACCCGTAGTTGCCGAAGCCGAACTGCTGGTAGGTGAACATGGACATCGAGATCGTGGAGTCCAGCGGTCCGCCGTTGGTCATCACGAAGGGCTCCTCGAAGAACTGCAGGTAGCCGACGATGGTGGTGACCATGACGAACAGGATGGTCGGGCGCAGCAGGGGCACCGTGATGTGCCGGAACCGCTGCCAGCCGTTGGCGCCGTCGATGGCGGCAGCCTCGTGCAGCATCAGCGGCACGGACTGCAGCCCGGCGAGGAAGATGATCATCGCCGTGCCGAAGTTGCGCCAGGAGGCCATCGCGATCAGTGAGGGCATCGCCCACGTGGTGGACCCGAGCCAGTCCGGCCCGTTGACGCCGAACCAGCGCAGAACGGTGTTGACCAGCCCGACGTCCTCGCGAAGCAGGAACCGCCACACCACGGCCACGGCGACGATCGAGGTGACCACGGGGGTGTAGTAGCCGACCCGGAAGAGCGTGCGGAACTTCGTGATTCCCGTGTTCAGGGCCAACGCAGCCGCCAGGGCGATGCCCAGCGTCACCGGGACGCCGATGACCACGAAGTAGGCGGTGTTGAAGGCGGCCGTCCGGAACCTGTCGTCCGCAAAGACGTGGGCGTAGTTCTGCAGTCCGACGAAGGTCACGGCGAACGGCGTGCGCAGGTCCCTGGACCTGATATCGGTGAAGCTGAAGTAGAGGGAGGAGATGACCGGCCCGGCCGTGAACACCACGAAGAGCAGCATGAACGGCAGCGCCAGGATCCAGGCGGCCCGGCTCTGTCGGGCCGAGTTGTCCCTGCGGCCGCCCTTTCTCCGGCGCGCAGCCGGGGGCCTGCCATCCACTGGTGGGACGGCAGACGCCTGCGGATCGTGCGCCGGAGAAAGGGCTGTCATGACTAGTTGCCAGTGCCGATGGAGTCAGCCTTGGACTGCACGGTCTTCAGTGCGGCCGCCGGGTCGAGCCCGGACTTGGCGACCTTCTCCATCTCGGTGTCGAACGCCGCCGCGACCTGTTCCCAGGTGGCGGTGGCCGGCGGGGCCTTGGCGTCCTCAAGCTGCTTGCCGAACACCGCGAGCTTCGGGTCCGCGGCCAGCGCCGGGTCGGTCCAGGCGCTCTTGACCGAAGGCAGGTCGGTGGACAGTGAGTACCACTTGACCTGGACCTTGGGGTCAGAGAGCCACTGGACGAACTTCCAGGCGCTGTCGCGGTTCGTGCTCTTCTTGAACACCGCGAGGTCGGAGCCGCCGACGAACGAGGTGGCGGTCTTCTGCTTGGGCATCTGCATCACGCCATATTTCTCCTTGAAGCCGGCCTTGCCCAGGTCGTTCAGGCCGCCCATCTCCCACGGACCGGAGATGAACATCGGGACGGAGCCATCGACGAAGCTGGGCGCGCGCGAGTTCAGCGGAAGCTGCTTGGCGGCGATCTTGTCGGTAAAGAAACTCTGGTAGTACTTTGTGGCCTCGACCGTCCCGGGAGTGTCGAAGGTGTACTTCTTCTGGTCGGAGGTGGCCACCTCGGCGCCGTTGGACCAGGCGAAGGGCAGGACTGACTGCCAGGAGCCCTGGCCGCCGGGCTGCAGGTCGATGCCCCACTTGGCGCCGGCCTTGGTCTGCATCGCCTTGGCCATGGCTTTCAGGCCGGCCCAGTCGGTCGGCATCGTGGTGATTCCAGCCTTGGCAGCAAGGTCTTTGCGGTAGTAGACGAGGCGGGTCTCGACGTACCACGGGACGCCGTATGACGTCCCGCCCACCTCAGTGGTCTTCTGGGCTCCCTCGAAGAAGGAGGTCTTGTCGATCGAAGCCGGCGTCGGGTCGAGCGCCTGGGTGGCGAACTCACCCATCCAGGTCGTTCCGATCTGGGAGATGTCCGGGGTCTTGCCGGCGGTGATGGCCGTGGCGAGCTTGTCGTGCGCGGCATCGAACGGCATGGGGGTCACGTTGATCTTCACGCCGGGGTTGAGCGCTTCGAACTCCTTGGCGAGCGTGGGCAGCTTGTCGCCCTCGCCGCCCATGGCCCAGACCGTGATGGTCCCGGTGGCTTTGCCCGAGCTGACGGTTGCCGCCTTGTCGGCCGGGGTAGCGGCCTTCTCAGTCGACCGACCACAGGCAGACAGGCCCATCGCTGCCGTCAGGGCGAGCGCGACCACTGCGGTGGCGCTGGTGTTGCGTTTCATCGTTGTTCTCCTTGGTCGGGGCAGGGCCCGAATGCAGTGATCCTGTCTCAGCTCGTGGCCCACGGCTCGTCGCGGTCGTCCTTCTCAGGACAGCCACACGAGGTCCGCAGCACCAGTTCGGTCGGCAGGATCAGTGGTTCCGGCGCCGTCGGGGCGCCGGCAATACGTTCATGGAGCCGCGTCGCTGCGGCGCGGCCCAGCTCGTACAGGGGCTGACGAACGGTCGTCAGGCCAGGGCTGACATAGCGCGAGGTCATCACGTCGTCCCAGCCCACGATCGCCATGTCGTCCGGGACACGGACACCTGAGTGCTGCAGCGCCTTCATCGTCGACAGGGCGAGCTCGTCGTTGGCACAGACCAGGGCATCGGGCGGCGTGCCGTGGCCAAGAACCTGACCGGCAACATCGGCTCCGGAACGTTCACGGAAACCGACCTTCACGATCGGCCCCATAACCGCCGTGCCCGAGGCGGCCAGGGCAGTGGTGAAGCCGAGATAGCGCTCCTGGACGTCCGGTGAGCCATCAGGGTCCCCGACGAAGCACAGCCTGCGCCTCCCATGGTCCAGAAGGTGCTCGGTCAGCGCCATCGAGCTCTGCAGGTTCTCAGCTGACACGGCGTCGCATCCGGCGACGGCGGGACGCGCGAGCAGCACGACCGGGGTCCGCCGGGCCAGCGAGCTCGCCACCTCGTCCGAGAACGTCGAGTTCGCCACCACCAGGCCATCCACCCGGCTGGAGAGCCGGACAGCTCTGGTCGCCTCCTCGCTGGGGTGCGCCACGACGATGACCACGCTCTGACCGAGCTCCGCGGCGGCCGACTCGTATCCCATCAGCAGCTCGGAGTAGTACGGGCCGATCAGGTCGGGGACCACGATCCCGTGAGCCTCGTGCCGGTGGACGGCCAGGCTGCGGGCGGCCTGAAGCGGCACGTAGTTGAGCTCCTCGACGGCACGCAGCACCTTCGCCCGGGTCTGGGGTGAGGTCGCCCTGGTTCCCTGGAGCACCCGCGAGACGGTGGCGATGGACACTCCGGCCAGCTGGGCGACGGAATATATCGTCGTCGGGCGCCTGCCTTGCTTGCTTGTGGTCATCTATGTCACCGCCCTCGCGGGTAAACGCTTACAACATGTAAGCGCTTACAGCGTGACCTGCCGACGACGATCGCGCAACTGGCTCGGGCCGAAACTCCCGCGGTGATGCCTCATTCGGGTCTGGCCCGAGTCCGGGGAGCGTCCCGACGTGGTCCGACCGAGCCTTTACCGCCGCTGGGAACATGCCGTAAGAGAACGTCAATGACGTTGCCCCGCAACCGCTTCGGCGACTCGCAGCGCTGGCGAGCGGGCACTGCTGTGGGTTCTGTCCAAGCCCTGCCGACATCGGATCCGTCGAATATCTCGTTTTGGTACACAAACCCTCAACAGACCGGCCGACGGCCAGGCCACGTGCTGCGGAGGCGTGGCTGCAGGCTTCCGGAGCAAAAGAATGCACGCCCGGCCATGATGGCCGGGCGTGCATCGAATGCGGACGACTCAGTCGTGCCGAATTCCGATCTTCGACCCCAGCCAGACCAGCGGGTCGTACTTCTTGTCCACGACCCGTTCCTTCATCGGAATGATGGCGTTGTCGGTGATCTTGATGTGCTCGGGGCAGACCTCGGTGCAGCACTTGGTGATGTTGCACAGGCCGATCCCCTGCTCGTCCCGGGCGAACACCGCGCGGTCGGTCCTGCTGTCCAGCGGGTGCATGTCCAGCTCCGCAGCCCGGATCAGGAACCGCGGCCCGGCGAACGCCTGCTTGTTGTCGTCGTGGTCACGAACCACGTGACAGACGTCCTGGCACAGGAAGCACTCGATGCACTTACGGAACTCCTGGGACCTCTCGACATCGACCTGCTGCATCCGGTACTCGCCCGGTCCGACACCCTCCGGCGGCGAGAATGCCGGGATCTGGCGTGCTTTCTCGTAGTTGAACGAGACGTCCGTGACCAGGTCGCGGATGACCGGGAAGGCCCGCAGCGGCGTCACCGATACGGTCTCGTTCGGGTCGAAGGTGTTCATCCGGGTCATGCACATCAGGCTGGGCTTGCCGTTGACCTCGGCGCTGCAGGACCCGCACTTGCCGGCCTTGCAGTTCCAGCGCACGCCCAGATCTGGCGCCTGCGTTGCCTGCAGCCGGTGAATGACGTCGAGCAGCACCTCACCGTCGTTGACCTCGACGGTGTAGTCCTTGAGGTCACCGCCGTCAGAGTCACCCCGCCAGACCTTGAACTCTGCTTGGTGGCTCATGCCTGTTCCCCTTCGACACTTGACGGACTCTGCGGGCTGTCGAGCACGGCGAGCTCGGGCGCTGTCAGGTACTTCTCCAGCTCGTGGCGGTCGAACAGCGCCAGCAGGTCGGGCCGGATGGTGGGCACGGGCCTGTGAATCAGCTCCATGGTGTCGGTCCCCGGAATCAGCCGGCAGACGAGGTTCACGCCCCGCCAGTTCGGATCCATGGTCGGGTAGTCCTCGCGGGTGTGCCCACCCCGGCTCTCATGGCGTTCCAGCGCCGACTTGGCGAGGCACTCGGAGACGTCGAGCATGTTGCGCAGATCGAGCGCCAGGTGCCAGCCCGGGTTGAACTGGCGGTGCCCCTCGACGGCGGCGTCGTCCGCGCGGACACGCAGGACCTGCAGCTTGTCCAGCGCCTCAGTGAGCTCGCTCTCGCGGCGGATGATGCCGACCAGGTCGCTCATGACCTGCTGCAGATCGGTGTGCACGGTGTACGGGTTCTCCGGTGCGGCAGTGGTTCCGGTACGGGCCTGTGCGTCGGCGTGGAACGGCGCGAGTGCGGCCTTGCCCGCAGCCTCGAGGTCCGCCTCACTGGCGGCGGGCCGCTTGTCGCCCAGTCCCCTGACGTATTCCGCGGCACCCGTTCCGGCACGCATACCGAAGACGAGCAGGTCGGACAGCGAGTTGCCACCGAGACGGTTGGCGCCGTGCATGCCTCCGGAGACCTCGCCACAGGCGAACAACCCGGGAACGCAGGTCTCCTCGGTGTCAGCGTCGACCTCGACGCCACCCATCACGTAGTGGCAGGTCGGGCCCACCTCGAACGGCGTAGCGGTGATGTCGACGTCGGCGAGCTCCAGGAACTGGGTGTACATCGACGGCAGCTTCCGCTTGATCACCTCGGGGCTCAACCGCGTCGAGACGTCGAGGAACACGCCGCCGTGCGGGGATCCGCGTCCGGCCTTGACCTCGCTGTTGATCGCCCTGGCGACCTCGTCGCGCGGCAGCAGCTCAGGCGGGCGCTTGTTGTTCTCCTGATCCTCGTACCACCGGTCGCCCTCCGCCTCGGTCTTGGCGTACTGGTCGATGAAGACGTCCGGGACATAGTCGAACATGAAGCGCTTGCCCTCGGAGTTCGTCAGGATCCCGCCATCGCCTCGCACCGACTCGGTCACCAGGATGCCCTTGACCGACGGCGGCCAGATCATGCCGGTCGGGTGGAACTGGACGAACTCCATGTTGATCAGGTTGGCACCCGCACGCAGGGCCAGGGCATGCCCGTCCCCGGTGTACTCCCAGGAGTTGCTGGTGACCTTGAAGGACTTGCCGATCCCGCCGGTGGCCAGGATCACCGCGGGGGCTTCGAAGAGCACGAAGGCGCCGGTCTCGCGGTAGTACCCGAAGGCGCCGGCGATGGCGTCGCCGTCCTTGACCAGCTCGGTGACAGTCATCTCCGCGAAGACCTTCAGGCGCGCCTCGTGGTCGCCGAACTCGGCGAAGTCATCCTGCTGGAGGGAGACGATCTTCTGCTGGAAGGTGCGGATCAGCTCGAGGCCGGTCCGGTCACCCACGTGGGCGAGTCGCGGGTACTCGTGACCGCCGAAGTTGCGCTGGCTGATCTTGCCGTCCTTGGTGCGGTCGAACAGGGCCCCGTAGGTCTCGAGCTCCCAGACCCGGTCCGCCGCCTCCTTGGCGTGCAGCTCGACCATCCGCGGGTTGTTCAGGAACTTGCCACCACGAAGGCTGTCAGCGAAGTGGACCTGCCAGCAGTCCTTGGAGTTGACGTTGCCCATGGAAGCGGCAATACCACCCTCGGCCATGACCGTGTGGGCCTTACCGAACAGCGACTTGCACAGGATCGCGACGCTCAGACCCTGTTCGCGCGCTTCGATCGCCGCACGCAGCCCGGCGCCTCCGGCACCGATGACGATGACGTCGTAGCTGTGCTTTTCGAGTGTGCTCATCCGATGAACCTCAGATCAAAATTAGGGTGTAGAGAAATCAGCGCGATATAGGCATCGGTCAGGACCAGCGTGCCGAGGGTGATCCACGCGAGCTGCATGTGTTTTCCGTTGAGCTTGCTGGCCTTCTGGTACAGCCAGTAACGCACCGGGTGCTTGGAGAAGTGGTTGATCCGGCCGGCGGTGATGTGCCGGCAGGAGTGACAGCCCAGCGTGTAGGACCAGAGCAGAATGACGTTCACGACGATGATGATGTTGCCCAGACCGAGCCCGAAGCCTTCGGTGCCATGGAAGGACTTCACGGCATCAAACGTGTTGATCGCTGAGACTCCGACCACGATGAAGAAGAAGTAGCGGTGCGCGTTCTGCATGATCAGCGGGAAGCGAGTCTCACCGCTGTACTTGGCGCGAGGCTCTGGCACCGCGCAGGCGGCTGGCGACATCCAGAAAGCTCGGTAGTAGGCCTTGCGGTAGTAGTAGCAGGTCAGCCGGAAGAGCAGGATGAAAGGGAGGGTGAGGATAGCCAGGGGGATGAGCTGAGGGAACGTGCCCCAGGTCCCGAACTCGGCGGCAGCTCCGCAGCTATCGCTCAGACAGGGCGAGGCGAACGGTGACAGGTAGTGGAAGTTCGCGCCCTCGACGAAGTAGGCGCTCTGGGTGAAAACCCGGATCGTGGCGTAGACCACGAACGCCGTCAGACCGATGAACGTCCACAGCGGGGCTTTCCGCCAGTTGTCGGTACGCAGGTGGGGCTGGGCGATAGGCGCCCTGCCCGGTGTGTCGACGCCGTTCTTGGTTTCCATCAGACCACCCAACCGGTAGAGCGCAGGACTGCGCAGGAGAGGGAACACACTTCAGATGATTCAACGTGATTCGCGGGGATCAGTTCCACGCGATCTGGCAGGTGACCCCTCATGGGTTCTGCGGCCTCCATGTCATTCCTCGCCGACATCGGCGCCCCTCTCAGCTGTGGGGCGCCGGACTGCGCACCACGTTATATATTCTCGCTTAACCTTCCCCCTGCCCGACAACGGGGTCGGGCCAACGCCGTTGCTGAGAAGCCGCCGGGACCGTATGTTCGCGTCGTCCATGCGGGGCTGGGGGATGCTTACCCTTACGACAAGGCTGCGTGATGAGATAATCATCACTTGGTCGGACGGTCGTCGGCGGGTGTCGACGGCGGCTGCACGGGGGGCAGGCCGTTCTCTGTCGGCCCCCCGTTGCCCTTCGCAAACTGACCGATGGTGCCGAAGGCCGCCCGGCGGGTACCACGGCGCAGGCTGGCCAGCACGGGTCGTCCGGCAACAATCACGAGCACGGCGGTCAGGATCCCTCGCGGGAGGTCCCAGCCCAGGCTGGTGGCCAGGTAGAAGGCTCCGTAACGGGTCAGGTTGGCCGGCACAGCGTCGCCCGGCACGAACGCCATCACGGCAGGGACGCCGGTTGTCAGGAAGGGCCAGAACCACAGGTTCATGACGAGCCCATACAAAAGGCCTGCGACCAGTCCGTAGCCGGCCAGGATGACCCGCTCGGGGCGCCCGGTCGCCCTCGGCAGGCAGCCCGCGCCGAAGCCGACCCAGCCGGCGGCGATCATCTGGAAAGGCGCCCAGGGGCCGACTCCCCCGGTCAGGAACGCGCCGACGAGCACGGCCAGCGCGCCCAGGACGAAGCCCACGCCACGTCCGAGCACCCGGCCGGCCATCACCAGCAGGAAGAACATCGGCTCCAGCCCGGCGGTCCCTGCGCTGAACACCCTCAGCGCCCCGCCGGCGGCTGCCAGCACCCCGAGCACCGCGACGGTCTTGGCATCCAGGCCGCCGCCCGAGAGCTCGGCCACGACCAGTGCGGTGAGGAGCGCGATGAGCAGCACGAAGAGCCACGGCGCGTCCGCGCTGTGCGCCAGCTCTGATCCAGGCTGGGCCAGGAACGGCCAGAAGAACGCGGCGAGCCCGACGAGGGTGGTTGCCGCCAGGGTGGCCGCTGCCCGCCACCGGACGGCCAGAACCGGCTTGCTGGGGGCAACCTTGGCGACCGCAATCACCGGATCGGGGGCACGGCGGCTGGTCACGAGGCTTCCAGCGCGGCCGCGACATCCGCGACGGTCAGCCAGGGCTGTGGGTGCATCACCTTGGCCACCTGGGGCGCGAACGCGGGTGACCCGGCGAGCACGTCGGCGGCGGGGCCGTCCGTCACCAGCTCGCCATCGGCGATGACCATGACCCGGTCGGCCAGCTCGGCCACGAGCTCGACATCGTGAGTCGCCACCAGTATGCCGTGGCCTGCCACTGCCAGCGAGCGCAGCGAGGCCACCAGCCGCGTCTTGGCGCCGTAGTCCAGCCCGCGGGTCGGCTCATCGAGCAGCACCAGGGGTGGCCGGCCTGCCAGCACGATGGACAGCGCCAGGGCCAGGCGCTGGCCCTCGGAGAGGTCGCGCGGGTGGGTGCCATCCTGGATGTCGTGGGCGAGGTGCGCCAGGAGGGCGCGGGTCGTCCCAGGGGTGGCGCGGACGTCGGTGTCCGCGGCACGGCACTCGGCACCCACCGTCTCGCCATACAGCAGGATGCCCGGGTCCTGAGGAACCAGTCCGACGTGCTTCAGGAGCTCGCGGGGCCGCAGGGACGCCGGGTCGAGGCCGCTGGTGCGCACGCTGCCACCGCGGGCGCGCAGCTGGCCGCACGCGGTGGCCAGCAGGGTGGACTTGCCAGACCCGTTGCGACCCATCAGCGCCACGACCTCACCTGCCCGCAGGTCGAGGTCGATCCCGCGAAGCACCGCCAGTTGCCCGCGGTTGACCACGAGCGCCCGTGCACTGAGCAGAGGCTCGCCCTGCACGGGTGCCGGCAGCGACCTGACGACTCGCACGGGGGGCCGACCGGCGAGCGCCTGACGTATCGGCCCGGCGACCCGTCGGGCGTCCCGCACGGACAGCGGCAGCGGCGACCAGCCGGCCAACCGGCCCAGGTTGACGATGGGTGGCGACACCGGTGACATGGCCATGGCGGCGGCGGGCAGATCTGAGCTGACCCGTCCGTTCTCCACGACAACAACGCGATCGGCATACTGCACGACCCGTTCGAGCCGGTGCTCGGCGAGCAGGACGGTCAGGCCCAGGTCGTGGACAAGCCGGACAAGAGCCGCGAGCACCTCCTCGGCGGCTACCGGGTCGAGCGCCGAGGTGGGCTCGTCGAGCACCAGGATGCGAGGGTGGGCTGCCAGCACGCCTCCGATGGCCACGCGCTGCTGCTGTCCGCCTGAGAGGGTGCGCAGGGCGCGCTGGCGCACATCGGCAAGCCCGAGCAGATCAAGTGTCTCCTCGACCCGGCGCCGCATGACGTCGCCGTGAACGCCGAGGGACTCCATCCCGTAGGCCAGCTCCTCTTCCACCGTGTCGGTCACGAAGGCGGCGGACGGGTCCTGGCCGACGACCCCCACGACGTCGGCGAGGTCGCGCGGGCGGTGCGTGCGCGTGTCCCGACCGTCGACGGTGACCCGCCCGCTCAGGGTGCCGCCGCTGAAGTGCGGGACCAGCCCGTTGACACAGCGGAGCAGGGTGGTCTTGCCGCTCCCGGTGGCGCCCACCACGAGAACCAGCTCGCCCTCCTCGACATGCAGGTCCACGCCTTGCAGGACCGGCCGGGCGCTGTCGACGAACCGGACCCCGACATTCTCGAACCGAATCATGGCGCGCTCCGGATGCTTTTGATTTTGCTGTCTGTGGTGTTGCTGTTCTGGCTGTCGCGGGTGTTGCCGTCCGGGGGATGCTGGTCCTGGGTGTTGTTGTTACTTTTGTCGCTGTTTCGGGTGTGTCGGTCTCGTTCCAGGGCCCGCAGCGGCGGCAGCGGGGCGAGCCAGGCGGGGAGCAGCCCGATCAGCACTCCCAGGGCGGGCAGCCAGGGTAGAGCCGGCCAGACCGCCGGTGAGGTCTGCAGCACGATGCCGGGCACCGCCTGCTGGGCTGCCGCCAGGACGAACCCGCCGGCTGCCGCGCCGCTCAGTGTCACCATCCACTCGGGGGCTCCCCACGGGTCGGGCCGGTAGCGAGAGCGTCGTTCGCGGCGGGCGCCGACCGCCAGGGACGCGGCCGCGGCTGCCGAGCCGATGAGAAGCAGCGGCAGTCCGAGCAGGGGCGCTGAGCCGCCGTCCATCAAACCGTAGACCCCGGCGACGACACCGCACAGGCCGATCAGGGTCAGCGTCGTGGCCCTGCGCCGTGATCGGGGGTCCCGGTGCACCGAGCGGCCGTATCCGCGCGACTCCATCGACGCCGCGAGGTCCAGCGAGCGCTCGAGCGCGCTGTCCAGAACGGGGACGGCCAGCCGGGCCAGCTCACGCGGGCCACGTCCGTCGTGCCCCCGCAGCCGTCTGGCCGCGCGCACCCGGCGGGCGTCGTCGACCAGCTGCGGGGCATAGGTGAGGGCAACCACCAGTGCGGTGCCGACCTCGTAGAGCGTGGCCGGCACGTAGCGCAACAACCGTCGAGGGCTGGCCAGGGCGTTCGCGGCGCCGATACAGGCGAGCACCGCGGCCAGTCTGGCTCCGTCGTAGGCCGCGGCCAGGACCCCCTCGAGGCTCACCGGCCCGCCCAGCCGTACACCGCCCGCGCCGGCCGGCAGCGGCACCTCGGGCAGTGTGAACAGGACGATGCGTCCGGGGACACCGCCGCCGAGTACCGCCTGCAGCACCACCCGCATCGCGATCACGAACAGACCCAGGCGAAGGAAGGCCCCGAAAGGCGAAGCCGCGCCGAGCTCGCGGCGGGAGGCCACGACGAAGCCGGCGACGGCCACGACCAGGGCGAGCAGCAGAGGGTTCGTGGTGCGGCTGGCGGCCATGGCAAGGCCGATCGCCCAGGCCCACCACGCCGCCGGGTGCAGCAGTCGCGGCAGCCGGGGATCGTGGTGGGCACGGTTCATCTCGGGTCCGGCTCGCTCAGCTGGCCGTGGCGTCCCGGCCGCG
>JACMPC010000187.1 GCA_014377705.1 Dermatophilaceae bacterium | reverse complement strand
GCGGGCGCGGCGTTGAACAGCTCGACCGCGGCCTGGGCGGCAGAGGGTCGCACCGCTGGCTCGGCGGACAGACAAGAGGTGAGCAGCGCAGCCAGCCTCGGCGGCGTCCCGGGGCGCAGGGCGGTCAGGACCGGGCGCCTGGCGGCAGGCTCCGGAGGGGCGCCGGTGAGACAGAACCATCCGATAGCCGCCATCGCATAGGTATCAGCGCCCGGCGAGGTGTCTGCTCCGGCAGTCAGCTCCGGTGCCGCGAAACCAGAGGTCCCGTCCAGCGGAGCCCGCCCCCTGCCCAGGAGGCGAGCCATTCCCAGGTCACCGATCATCGGCCGGCCGTCCGCGGTGAACAGGACGCTTTCCGGCGACAGGTCACCGTGCACGACACCTGAAGTGTGAAGATCGGCTAGTGCCCTGAAGAGGGGGGCCACCGTCGTGACCATCTCGCCGACGGTGAGCTGGCCACGAGCCCCGATGAGCTGGGCCAGGCCGCCACCCGTGACCTCGTCGAGAAGAAGGGCGAGCATCCCGTCGGCCGTGGCGATGGCGCCGTGCCGGCGGATCAGGTGCTCGCTCTGGACCAGGCCGTACCGGGACGCCTGCTGGTCCGCCAGCGTCTGTGCCTCGGCCAGATGCGTCACCGGCACGGTCTTGAGCACGAACCGGTGACCGTCCAGGCTGCGCACGGCCGCCCACTCAGGTCCCGTCGCACTCAGCCGCGCTTCACCGGTGACGACAAATCCCGGCACGAGCGGCGGCTGCGCGATGGCTCCCCCTAGGGTCTGAACGCGTCGTTGACCTTCACCACTATGCCTTGGATCGTCGCCGTACCCGGACAGTTATCCACAGGCGCCCCCGTTCCCCGCGCCAGGGGCGGTCAGCGATGCGCCGGCGTGCTGACCTGCTGCACCGCCGCGTGTGCGGCGCTGGCCCGGGCCGCATCGATGACGGCGAGGGTGTGCACAGCGTCCCGGGGGGCGACCGGCATGGCGGCCTGAGGATCACGGGCGCCAAGTGCCCGCGCGACCTGGCGATAGAAGTCGACCTGTCCGGCTGCCGGCCGGCTCACCGCAGTGCGCTGCGCCCCTGTGTAGATCCACCCGCAGTGGGCCGGGTCGGCGTCGGCCAGGTCCGGATAGATGTCCGAGCCGTCGTCCTCGAACTGGTTCAGCAGGAAGGCACCGCGCCGTCCCAGGATCCTCACCCGCGGTCCCGGTGCGGCACAGACGGAGGTCGCGCCCAGCCGGGACACCACGCCCGAGGTATGCCGGCACGCCAGGAACGCATCGTCCTCCGCGGCGGTGGTGCGGGCCGCGGTCTCGGCATACACCGTGTCGA
The DNA here is from genome assembly GCA_014377705.1 of Dermatophilaceae bacterium. Taxonomy (GTDB): domain Bacteria; phylum Actinomycetota; class Actinomycetes; order Actinomycetales; family Dermatophilaceae; genus UBA4719. The sequence continues at coordinate 8,292 of JACMPC010000187.1, read as the reverse complement.
TCGGACCGAACAGGTCGACTGCGGCATCGATCATGTGGCTGAGCAGATCGAGCAGGATGCCGCCACCGTCCGCGGCCGAGGCATTCTCACGCCAACGGTTCTTGGGCACGGGGCGCCAGCGTTCCCAACGGAACTCGTGACGGAACACCTCACCCAACTGCCCGGACCGCACGGTCTCCCGGGCTGCGACATGTTCGGCGTCGAAACGGCGGTTCTGGAAGACGGTCAACGGAACGCCGGCTGCCCGTGCAGCCTCGACCACCCCGAACGCCTGCATTGCGTCGGTGGCCAGCGGCTTGTCGACCACCACGGGGATCCCGGCGGCGATGCACTGCCGGGCCTGGACCGCGTGCACTCCGCTGGGAGTGGCGAGCACGATCAGGTCGAGGCCCTCCACTGAGAGCAGGGCGTCCAGGTCCGAGACCACCTGCGCGCCGGGAACCTCAGACCGGACCTGTTCCGCGCGTTTCGGATTCGCGGTCGAGACGGCGGCGATCGTCATACCGGCCTGTTGCAGCAGTGGGGCGTGGATACCCCTGCCGGCCGAACCGAATCCGGCCAGACCGGCCGTCGCCCCGGCCGCGCTCATTCGGGCTTCCGCCGGGTTGCCGCTGAGAGCGGGCTCTCGGCCCTCGCGGACGGCGCTGACTGGTCGAGCTTGCTGGGCCACCAGATGGTCCGGCCCAGCTCGTAGGCGAGCGCGGGAACCAGCAGGGAGCGAACCACAAGGGTGTCCAGCAGCACTCCGAAGGCGACGATGAAGGCGATCTGGGCGAGGAAGACGAGCGGGATGATCGCCAGCGCTGAGAACGTCGCAGCCAGGACGATGCCCGCGCTGGTGATGACCCCGCCCGTGACAGCCAGCGCGACGAGGATCCCCGGACGGGTGCCGCGCTCGGCTGACTCCTCGCGAACCCGGGTCATCAGGAAGATGGAGTAGTCGATCCCGAGTGCGACCAGGAAGACGAAGGCGTACAGCGGAGTCCCCGGGTCGGACCCTGGGAAGTCGAACACGTGGTTGAACATGATCGCCGACACGCCAAGGGTCGCCGCGAACGAGATGACGTTCGCGGCGACCAGGATCACCGGTGCGACGAAGGCACGCAACAAGAGCATCAGCACGATGAACACGACCACCAGGATCGCCGGGATGACCACCCGCAGGTCCCGCTGGCTGGCCTGACGGACGTCGAAGTTGACTGCGGTGTTTCCGCCCACCAAGATGTCGGAGCCGACCTGGTCGAGGGTGACGCGCAGCTGCTCGACCACGGCCTCGGCGGCCGGGGTGTCGGCGGCGGCGGTCAATGTCGCCTGCACCACGACGTTGCCGTCCACGACCTTCGGCGGCGCCCCCGGCGTCTCCCCCACCAACACCGAGTCGACGCCGTCGACGGACTTCACCACCGCCACCGCCTGCTCGGCCTGGTCTTTCGGCGCGATGATCTGAACCGGTGAGCCCGAGCCCGCGGGGAAGTGGCTGGCCAGGACCTCCTGGCCGGTCACCGACTCAACCTTGGTGAGAAAGGTCTGGGACTGGGAGATCCCGTCGGCCTTCAGCGTCGGGACGAACGCCGCGCAGGCGAGCAGCGCGACCAGCGTGAGCACCCAGGTGCGGCGCGGATGACGACCCACCAGAGCGGCCACCCGGCCCCAGATGCCCCGGCGCCCGAGCGAGTCCTCGGCGTGGACGTGGTCGACCTTGGGGATGATCGGCCAGAAAATGCGCCGCCCGAACAGCAGCAGCACCGCCGGCAGGAAGGTCAGCGACGCGACCAGCGCGCCGGCAATACCCAGCGCCCCGATCGGTCCGAGGCCGCGGGTGCTGCCGAGCTGCGAAAGCAGCAGGCATAGCAAGCCCAGTATGACGGTAGCCGCGCTGGCCACGATCGGCTCGACCGCAGCCTTCCAGGCCACCGCCATGGCTGCCCACTTGCTCGGGTGCTGGTGCAGCTCCTCGCGATAGCGGGCGACCAGGAGCAGGGAGTAGTCGGTGGCCGCCCCGACGACCAGGATGGACAAAATTCCCTGGCTCTGGCCGTTCAGGTCGATGATGTTGTTCTTGGCCAGGGGGAAGATCACCGTCGCGGCGGCGGCCAGCCCGAAGATCGCCGTCATGAGGACCGCGATGGGCAGGATCGGACTGCGATAGACCACCAGCAGGATGAAGAACACGACGCTCAGGGCGACGATCAGCAGGATGCCGTCGATGCCGGCGAACGCGGTCACGAAGTCGGCCAGGACTCCCCCTGGGCCCGCGACGTAGACGTTCAGCCCGCTCGGCTTCAGCGTGCTGGCTGCCGAGGCCTTCAGTGCCGCCGCCCCCTCGAACAGCGGACTGGATGTGCCGATCACCTCAGCTGCCTTCTTGGCGTCGAGCTGCACCGGGACCAGGAGCGCCTTGCCGTCCTGGCTCGGAATGGCGGACGACGGTGGGGCTGCCAGATAGGGCCCGAGGGTGTAGCCCTTCACCTCGAACGGCAGCGACGGAATACCGGCGATGTACTTCTGCGCCGCGGCCGTGTCGGCGGGCTTCAGGCCGTCCGGGCGCTCGATCACCACGAAGTAGGGCAGCGAGTCGGTCGAGGTGAACTTCGACGCGAGCGCGCTGACCTCGGTCGACTCGGCCGACTTGGGCAGGAACGAGGCGTTGTCGTTCTTCTGCACCTCGGACAACCGGCCGACCAGCGGGCCGCCCACCCCGGAGAGTCCGAACCAGAGGAGCAGAACCAGTCCAACGCCGATCGAACGAAGCAGTCTGGTGCGGCGGCTGGTCCTGGAACGTTCGTCGGCCTCTTGCTCGGGCGTGATGTCGTGACGGTTCAACTGCTCTGCTCCCCGGATACCTGTCAAGGCGGATTCGCCTACCCTTACTCAAGCACGTCGGGCCCACGCGTACTCTGTCGACATGCGTATTGAGCATGTGGGGTTCGCCCCGGATCTGGTCGACTACCAGAGCGCCTGGGACCTTCAGCGGAAGGTTCATGCGGCTGTGGCGGCCGGGGATGAGCCCGACACCGTGCTGCTGCTCGAACACGCAACGGTCTACACGGCGGGCAAGCGCACCGCACCTCATGAGCGTCCGTTCGACGGGACCCCGGTCATCGACGTCGACCGCGGCGGCAAGATCACCTGGCATGGCCCGGGGCAGCTCGTGGGATATCCCATCGTCCGTCTCGCCTCACCGGTTGACGTCGTTGCACACGTACGCCGCCTCGAGGACATGATGATCCGGGTCTGCGCGGACCTGGGAGTCCCGGCGGGGCGCATCGAGGGCCGCAGCGGGGTGTGGATCACGGCCGACCAGTCGGGCCCCGACCGCAAGATCGGCGCTATCGGCATCCGGGTGAGCCAGAACGTCACAATGCACGGGTTCGCGCTCAACTGCTGCTGCGACCTGTCCTGGGCACAGGTCATCGTGCCGTGCGGCATCCCGGACGCCGGGGTGACCACACTCAGCAAGGAGCTGGGGCGCGAGGTCACGGTCCAGGAGGTCCTCCCCCATGTCGAGAAGCACCTCAGCGACATCCTGGGCTGACCGCCCGGACCGCCTGACCACCTATCAAGGAGGTTCGCCATCAAGGCAGTCACCGAACGAGGAGTTCCCGTGAGGAAAGGGTCCGCCCTGACGGACATCACCACGATCAACGCGCTGCTGACCGGAGCCGAGAACGAAGCACGTCAGTGCGGTCAGGTCGTCCCCGGCGCCGAGCATCTGCTGATCTCCGCCCTGGCACTGCCGGACGGCACTGCCAGGAGGACGTTCGAACGGGTGGGAGCCGACCCGGACCAGTTCCACAAGGCCATCAGCGCGCTGCGGGTGGCCGCTCTCTGCAGCCTGGGCCACGGCTCAGCCGACAGCACGGCGCCGGCCAGCGCCCTGCCGCCCGCCACCACCACAGCCCAGGGGGCGTTCCAGGTCGCGGTGCGGCTCTCCAAGGCCACCAAGCCGTCGCAGCTCCTCGGCGGCCATGTGATCCTTGCCATCTGCCAGATGGAGCAGGGCTCCTCGGCCCAGGCCCTGAGCACGATGGGGATCGACCGGGCAATGCTCCGAGCCGCCGCCTACGAGGAGCTTGGCGCCAAAAGCTGACAGGAGCTGATGCGTGCCGCCGGCGCCGCTCTTGGCCGCCGAATCGGCACACGGTATGACGGCGTGCCGGTTGTGGCGACCACGGCGTACCCTTGAGACCTATCCCTGGTTCCCCCCGACCCAGGGCGGCGCTGTGCGTGTTGACCGCGCCATCTCGTCCCCGAACACGGCAAGGGAGCCTTTGTGAGCGTCGCACCTGATGGTCGCCGCATGCTGCGCATCGAAGCCCGAAACGCGCAGACGCCCATCGAGCGCAAACCGGAGTGGATCCGCACCACCGCCAAGATGGGGCCGGAGTACACCAAGCTCAACACCATGGTGAAGACCGAGGGTCTGCACACGGTCTGCCAGGAGGCTGCCTGCCCCAACATCTTCGAGTGCTGGGAAGACAAGGAAGCGACCTTCCTGATCGGCGGCGAGCAGTGCACCCGGCGCTGCGACTTCTGCCAGATCGACACCGGCAAACCCGATGACCTCGACCGCGACGAGCCCCGCCGGGTCGCGGAGTCAGTCCAGCAGATGGGACTGCGCTACGCCACCATCACCGGCGTCGCCCGCGACGACCTCGAGGACGGCGGAGCCTGGCTCTACGCCGAGACGATCCGGATGGTGCACGAGCTCAACCCGGGCACGGGCGTCGAGATCCTGGTCCCCGACTTCAATGGTGTCCCCGGGCTCGTCGCTCAGGTTCTCCAGGCCCGGCCGGAGGTGTTCGCGCACAACGTCGAGACGGTCCCGCGCCTGTTCAAGCGGATCCGGCCGGCATTCGAGTACGAGCGCTCGCTGGCAGTCATCAGGATGGGCCGCGAGGCCGGTCTGGTGACCAAGTCCAACCTGATCCTAGGCATGGGTGAGGAAGAGCACGAGATCGAGCAGGCCCTGCGCGACCTGCACGATGCCGGCACCGACCTCATCACCATCACCCAGTACCTCCGGCCCTCGGCGCGCCATTATCCGGTTGATCGCTGGGTGAAGCCGGAGGAGTTCGTCCACTGGTCTGACCTGGCCGAGGAGATCGGCTACAAGGGCGTCATGAGCGGGCCGCTGGTGCGCTCGTCCTATCGTGCGGGTCGTCTCTGGGCCCAGGCGATGAAGCGCTGGGGTCGTCCCGTCCCGGAGCAGCTGTCTCACCTCGTGGCGACCTCGTACAGCCCGGCCCGCCAGGAGGCCTCCGCGCTGCTCGAGCGCCGCCTCTCCAACGTCTCCTGAAAGTAGTCTGATCGACATGTTCCGAAAGAAGTCCGCGAAGTCTACCGACCCCAAGAAGGTCGGGCGTTTCGGCCAGGTCCGTCAGGTCTTCACCGCTGCTCACAGCGTCGACCCGCTGATTGGCTGGTGGATGGCGGCGGCTGCGGCCGGCGCGCTCATCCTGATGGTCGGCATTGGCGTGCTCGTCAACATGTGGGTCTACTTCCTGATCCTCGGCATCCCGATGGCTGCCCTGGCCGCGTCGACGGTGCCCAGCATCCGGGCCAAGCGGGCCGCCTACAAGTCCATCGAGGGCAAGCCAGGCGCCGCAGGAGCGGCCCTGTCCTCCCTTCGCAAGGGCTGGTACTTCGAGCAGCAGCCCGTCGCTGCTGAGGCAGGCAGAGCCGGCGACATGGCATCGGCCGCGATGGTCTTCCGGGCAACCGGACGCCCCGGGGTTGTCCTGGTCGCCGAAGGCCCTGCAGCGCGGGCGATCAGGCTGGCCGAGGCGGAGCGCAAGAAGATCAGCCGGATCGCCGGAGCGAGCGTCCCGGTGACCGTGCTGAGAATTGGCGAAGGCGGCGGCGAGGGCGAGGTGTCTGTTCGCAAGGTGACCAACAAGATCCAGCGGATGAAGCCTGTCCTTACCAAGGAAGAGGTGGCGGCGGTCAACAAACGCCTCAAGGCCCTGGGCGGCATGCGTCCCCCCCTGCCGGCCGGCGTGGACCCCAACCGGGTCCGCATGGACCGCAAAGCGATGCGCGGCCGCTAGTCCGAACGGTCCAACCGTCAATCTGGGGACCACGCGCTCGGACCGAGCGCATAGTCTGAGATGGCGCGCTCGAACCAGCAACAGAACCAGGGACCGTGCGATCTTCGGAGGGAGCGGAGGACCCGTTGAATTTCGGTTGAAACCGAACTGCCTACCGAGGTTTGCGGATGTTGGACCAGCACCGCACCTAGGTTTGCGGTTTAGGTGCGGGTGGTGACGGTCCCGGCGATCTTGTCGTGATAACCGCGCGTGTCGCGATCCCAGATCACGGCCGGAATGACGAGGGCCAGCAGACTCGTACGAATCGCGCCCAGAAGCGGGCCCGCAGTGGCTCCACCGAGGCGCACGACTCGAATCCCGAGCAACCGATGTCCGATCGTTGCTCCCAGCGTGCCGACCAGCAACAGGTTCATCACGACGAAGACGGCCAACGGCTTGAACGGCCCCAGCCCCCCTTCGCCGAGGCGGTAACCCAGCAGCCCGGCGGCAATCACCGTGCAGACGAACCAGTCCACACAGAGAGCAGCCACACGCCGACCGAACCTGGCGAGCGAACCCGGCCCGCGCTCCGGCATACCAAGTCTGCGTCCCGGGTAGTCGTCCGGACCCGGACCCGGACGCACAGCACCGAGACCACTGAGCCAGGAAGCAATGTCCTTTCGATCGACCACAAGCCATAGGCTACGTCGAACCGACGCGACACGTAACACCGGTGAAACATCGGGGTGTTGGCGCCGAAATCCGGCCCCGCTAGGGTCTGTCCCGATGCAGAGACAGGCCCGGCCGAGATGCGTCGGGCCCCACAACAGGAGGTTGCATGTTCAGCAAGCCTGAAGAGGTCCTGGAGTTCATCAAGAACGAGGACGTCAAGTTCGTCGATGTTCGCTTCTGTGACCTGCCCGGAGTGATGCAGCACTTCAACGTGCCGGCATCGACGCTGACCCTGGACTTCTTCACCGAGGGCCAGATGTTCGACGGATCCTCGATCCGCGGGTTCCAGGCCATTCACGAGTCCGACATGAAGCTCATCCCGGACGCGAAGACCGCCTATCTGGACCCCTTTCGCGATCAGAAGACACTGATCATGAACTTCTCGATCGTCGACCCGTTCACCGATGAGCCCTACAGCCGCGACCCGCGCAACATCGCCGCCAAGGCCGAGGCCTACCTGAAGTCGACGGGCATCGCCGACGAGGCGTTCTTCGGCGCCGAGGCCGAGTTCTACATCTTCGACGACGTGCGGTACGAGACGAAGCAGAACGCCTCGTACTACTACATCGACTCGATCGAGGCGGCCTGGAACACCGGCCGGGTGGAGGAGGGCGGCAACCAGGGTTACAAGACCCGCTACAAGGGTGGATACTTCCCGGTCCCGCCGCTCGACCACTTCGCCGACATGCGCGACGAGATGTGCCTGAAGCTGGCAGAGGTCGGTCTCAGCGTCGAGCGCAGCCACCACGAGGTCGGCACCGCCGGGCAGCAGGAGATCAACTACCGCTTCGGCTCCCTGCTGCAGTCCGGTGACGACCTGATGAAGTTCAAGTACGTCATCAAGAACGTCGCCTGGCACGCCGGCAAGACCGCCACGTTCATGCCCAAGCCGATCTTCGGCGACAACGGCTCCGGCATGCACACCCACCAGAGTCTCTGGAAGAACGGCGTGCCGCTCTTCTATGACGAGCGCGGCTACGGCGGCCTTTCGGACATCGCGCGCTGGTACATCGGGGGCATGCTCAAGCACGCCGCGTCCCTGCTGGCCTTCACCAACCCGACTGTCAACTCCTACCACCGGCTGGTGCCGGGCTACGAGGCTCCGGTCAACCTGGTCTACTCAGCGCGCAACCGCTCTGCCTGCGTTCGCATCCCGATCGCCGGCAACTCCCCCAAGGCCAAGCGCATCGAGTTCCGGATCCCGGACCCTTCGGCCAACCCGTATCTTGCCTTCGCCGCCCAGATGATGGCCGGCCTCGACGGCATCAAGAACCGCACCGAGCCACCGGCGCCGGTAGACAAGGACCTCTACGAGCTGCCGCCCGAAGAGCACGCCCAGATCGAGCAGGTTCCCGGATCGCTGCCCGAGGTGCTGGCTGCCTTAGCGGCCGACCACGACTACCTGCTCGAGGGCGACGTGTTCACCCAGGACCTCATCGACACCTGGATCGAGTGGAAGACCCTCAACGAGGTGGACCCCATCCGGTTCCGCCCGCACCCGCACGAGTTCGAGATGTACTACGACATCTAG
>JACMPC010000186.1 GCA_014377705.1 Dermatophilaceae bacterium | reverse complement strand
GAGGTCGTTGTCACGGACACGTTCAGGAGTCCTCTCAGGACTGTTCAGGTCGGTGCAGGCAGAGATGCCTGCCATAGCGTCTGAACCGTACAACTGCTTCCATGACGCGATCAGCCCGGCGGGAGCGCTCCGGCTCCGAAACGCCGACGTGGTCGTCGAGCCCTTCCGTCCGGGAGGCCGACGCGCGAAGCACGGCTATGGCCCCGTCTTTCGCCTCGGCCGTGCCAGCCATGGTTCCACCGGCCAATGCTTCCAGGTGAGCATGCCCTTCATCCGCAGCAGCTCGATCCGGGTGTGATCCTTCGGATAGCCGGGAGGCGCAGTGGCGAGGGCGATCGCCGTCACGGTTCTGCGTGTTCACCGGTCATGGTCCCAGCCGTCGCGTCGAGTTCACCGTCATCCACCGCCGAGCCGAAGCGGACTTCCTCCAACGATGGTTTTGCCCTGAAGGCGCTCCAGACCGTCCAGGTCACCGCGACCAGCGGTACCGCCACCACCGCGCCGATGACGCCGGCGAGGACCGTCCCGGAGGCCACCGCAAGGGCAACGGCGAGCGGGTGCAGGTTGACCGCACGGCTCATCACCATGGGGTGCAGCAGGTGGCCCTCGATCTGGCCTATGACCACGATGAGGCCCAGAACCAGCAGGGCGATGAGGGGGCCGCGCGCAGCAAGCGCCACCAGCGTGGCCACGAACAGGGCGATCGGAGAGCCGATCAGCGGGATGAAAGCGGCAAAGAAGGTCAGCAGCGCGAGGGGCAGGGCCAGCGGAACGCGCAGGATCAGCAGTGCCACGCAGACAAGTACGGCATTGGTGGCGGCAATGATGACCACGCCCCGGGTGTATCCGGCGAAGGTTGCCCATCCGGCGCGCGCGGGGCCGTCCCAGCGGCGGCCGCCCCCGCCTGCCTGAGTGAGCAGCCAGGTCCAGATCCGGTCACCGGAGGCGAGGAAGAACACCGAGCAGAAGACGGCCAGCACGAACCCGCTGAGGACCTCGATCGCGACGCCGGCGCCGCCCAGTGCCTGTCCTGCCAGCGCACCGCCGTTCTGGGTCGCCCAGTCCCGGAGCTGTTGCCCGAGCTGGGTCAGGTCGACGGCACGCAGGTGGTAGGGCGCCCCGGCCAGGGACTGCTCGATCTCGGCCAGGCCGTGGGTGAACTGTGTCGCCAGCTTCGCCGACTGTCCGGCAACCGAGTTGGCCACGAACGTGAAGACGCCTCCCAACGAGAAGATCGTCAGTAGCAGCGCCACCGCAACCGCCAGGCCCTGGGGCAGCACACGGGTGAAGACGTCGACGAGCGGGCGCAACAGGGCTGCGATGACGAGGCCGACGAATACGGCGACGGCAACCAGCGTCAGCTTTGCCAGCACCACGAAAACCAGGTAGACGGCGACCGACACCACGATCAGACGCCACGCGTATGCCGCCGCGATTCGGAGGCTGTGGTGAACTGCGCCGTTCGCAGGCGTCACGGGAGGTCGCTGGCTGATCTCGGCCGGCGACAGCGCATCAGTCGACCGGGGCACCGGCTGTGGGACGGGTGTGTCAGCCAATGAGACCATTCCAATCCTCAACTCCCGCAGGGAGATCGGGCTGAGCCAGCTTCGACCGACGGAGGCAACCGGGCCAGCCCCGGATTCCATCCGCGTTGGTTAATCAGTCTGTCAGTCGAGGGCGCAGGGTAGTAGTGGCGAAGGCGGAGTTTGTCGCAGTACCTCTGCTATCCACCTGTCCACCTGTTGGCCAGCGGTCATGGCAGGTGGACAGGGGGGCCGCTCCTGCTCAGGCCACCGGTCCGGCGTCGTCCCTCGGAGCGAGGAACAGGGACCTGCCCTGATAGCCGTCAAGGGCAATGCTGAAGCTGTGCAGGTCGTCCACCTCACCGATGACTTCGTCGGTGAACATGTCCAACACTGGGGATCCGGCATCCAGATGCGTCGAGTTGATGGTCCCGACGACCGCCTCCGAGCCGAAGTTCAGCACGGTGACCTGGTGTTCGAGGGGGTTGGCGAGCTGGTGCACCATGACGAGCATCGCCTTGTTCGACACCTCTGGCACGTCGACCTGCGTGCTTGTGGCGATGCCATACTGCTCGCGCAGCCTGAGAATCTGTCGAAGCTGGGAGACGAACGACCATTGGTCCTTGAGCTGTTGAGGCAGCGGCCCATACATGCTCACCGCTTCTGGCATCCCGACCCGTGGTTCCTCCGACTCAGGCCTGAACCCCATGAGGTCGTAGGCGGACCGGTTGATCCAGCGAGTGTCACCGGTGGCCAGCAGCGGCGCGATCCTCTCCGGGGCGAGGGTCAGCATGCCGAGCAGGTCCCAGCCCGACAGCGAGAACACGCCGGGTTGCAGCGCGTTGAACATGGCCAGCAGCAGGTGAGCCTGCCTGATCTTGCGGATCTGGTGGTGACTGAGGTTGTCGATACTCGTGTACCCGAGAGCGGCTGCGATCACTGTGCCGGTGGTCGAGGCGATCCCGTTCGTCGAGAAGATCTGGTTGTACGGCGCTGCATCACCGGTCAGGCGGTCGCAGAGGTCGCCGCGGATCTTGACGGCGAGGTCCCCGCCCGAGATGTCCTCGCCGTGGTAGGAGTAGACGTCATCCCTGTGCAGCGTCGCGAAGTGGACGAGCTCGTAGGTCAGGTCGTCATGGTTCTGCAGGGCGTGGACCAGCTGGATGGGGTTGACCCCCAGCTCCAGCGACGTGTTCAGCGTCAGCCGCAGGAACTCGGTGTCGCCCATCGCCAGGGCATGGTGGTACGCAGGACGGTTGACGAAGTCGTACGACAGGTCGGCGCCTGCCTCAGAGGTCATCTTGATGTCCTCGATGGTCAGGTTCAGCTCCTGGAAGGTGAAGCCGCCGACCTTGCGCACCATGCTGGCGACGAGCTGGTTGGCCGCCTCTGAGAGGGGGTGGCCCTCCGACCAGGCGGGCAGCCCCTGGGCGCTCTTCTCGACACCCAGGAAGCCGTTGGCATCCAGTCGCAGGGCACCCGACCCGAGGTCGGTGAGCGAGTGCAGCGCATCGCCGATCACCATGCGCACACCGGCAAACGACGGGTCAAGCCAGTTGATCGACGGCTGACCCTGCTTGAAGTAGTGCAGGTAGACCCATCTGCGCTCGACCCCGTCGGGACCGACGACGGGGGCGGTGGTGCTCCAGTTCGTGTCCTTCACGCCGGGCTCGTGGAAGATGACCCGTTGCAGCTTGCCGACGATGTAGCCGTACTTGCTGAGCTGGTCCTCGGTCTCGACGTTGATGTTGGTCGAGTCTCTGCCCTCCGGGACCTCCGGCAACAGGTGCCAGTCGGCCGGGTCGATCTCGACCATGTGGTAGATGCCGGGGTAGTTCGTCACCTTCATCTCGGCCAGCCGGAAGTCCGCGCCCTTGCCCGTGTGCCCCGGGACGATGTCGTCGATGATGGTCCCGTTGTGCTCGCCGGCGATCTCGCACATGGTCCGGAACTCGGCCTCGGTGCCGAAGGCAGGGTCGATCTGGGTGCTGATCCGGTCGAAGTGCCCGTCGACGCTCGGGGTCGGCGACCAGCCGCGGATACCGCCTGCGCGTTTGACCGGGCCGGTGTGCAGGCCCTGAATTCCGATGCGCTGGAAGGTCTCCCACAGCTCGGGATCGCCGAGGGTGGCCAGAAACGAGCGACCGGGCCTGCCAATGACCGAGATCGGGTACGCGGTGAACCAGACGGACGCCGTCTCGATGGCCGATCGGGGGTCGGGCCTGGCGAAAGGGTTCTGGAACATGCTTCCCCGGCCGACGAACTGGCGTGCGATGACGTTGGCGTCGTTGAGCATGGACTCCTGTCGCAGCCACGCGACGTATGACGGGTTCGACCCGACCGGCTCGCCAAGCATCTCCGCCGTGGGGGTTGTGGCACCGCGCAGCCGGGCCTTGGGCCGTAGGTGCCGAGGCCGCGCGGGATAGAACTGCTCCGCGAAGGTGATCTCACTCGGCTCGTGCGGGGTGGGTTCCGTAACGTCTTCCGGGGCGGTCACTTCCGAGATGATCTCTTCTGGGGTGGCCTCTTCTGGGGTCGCCTCGTCCCGGTTCTCGCCGTTGTCGGTCAAGCCCGACTCGGTCATCCGACCTCCATTCCAGATCAGAGACGCATCGGCCCCCGTCATGGGACCCAGCGCTCAGGTCGAGCCTACGTGGGATTGCACGGCGGTCTGCCCAGAGTCCCCAGAAGACGACCCCGGACACGAACAAGGTCACGTGCACGATGATCGCTCTCCGGGTGATCACCGCTGCCATCCGGCAGGGCGTACCCCGCGGGAACGGTCTAGCGTGTCCGATGGCAGGTCCTGAACTGCCATGTTCCGCCCCGCGAGGGCCGTTACCGAGGAGTACACGTGGCAACTCTCATCACCCGCCGCACCATGCTGAGCAGCGTCGCCGCAGCCGGGGTGCTGACGGCAGCCGGCATGAGCCCCGCCGAGGCATCCAAGCGCAAACCGCCGCACCGCCCGGGCACCCCCGTCACCGTGACGATCATGGGCACGACCGACCTGCACGGCAGCGTCTTCAACTGGGACTACTTCAAGAACGCCGAGTACGACGACAAGGCCCGGAACGACATCGGCCTGGCTAAGGTGGCCACGCTCGTCGAAGCAGTCCGGGCTCAACGCGGGCGCGAACACACCCTGATGATCGATGCCGGCGACACGATCCAGGGGACACCGCTGGCCTACTACTTTGCCCGTATCGCCCCGATCACCCGCAGCAACATCCACCCGATGGCCGCCGCGATGAACCACATCGGCTACGACGCCGCCGCGCTGGGCAACCACGAGTTCAACTACGGCATACCGTTGCTGCGGACCTTCGCCGACCAGCTCGACTTCCCGCTGCTCGGTGCCAACGCGCTCGATGCCAGGACCGGACGGCCGGCTTTCGCGCCATACGTCATCAAGACCGTGAAGGTGGAGGGCGAGCAGCCGATCAGGGTTGGCATCCTCGGCCTGACCAACCCCGGCATCGCGATCTGGGACAAGGCCAACGTCGAGGGAAAGATGACCTTCCCCGGCCTGGTCGAGCAGGCCAGGATCTGGGTGCCCAGGATGCGCGCCGCCGGCGCTGATGTCGTCGTGGTTGCCGCTCACTCGGGCGCCACCACCTCGTCATCGTATGGCGACGCCCTTCCGTTCCCCGAGAACGCCTCGACCCTGGTGGCCCAGCAGGTCCCGGGCATCGACGCGATCCTGGTCGGCCACGCGCACCAGGAGATCCCTGAGCGCCGGGTGGTCAACGAGGCGACTGGCCGAGAGGTCGTGCTGACCGAGCCGCTGCGCTGGGGTATGCGCCTTTCCCTGGTCGACCTGTCCCTGGTCAAGGCGCGTGGCCGTTGGACAGTGCAGAAGGTTACGTCCAGCGTGCTCAACAGCAACACCGTGGCCGAGGACCCCCACGTGTCGAGGCTGCTCACCGCCGACCACCACAAGGTCGTCTCGTACGTCAACACCGTGATCGGCACCTGCACGGCGGCGATGTCGTGCGCCACCGCCCGCTATGAGGACACCGCGGCGTTGGACTTCATCAACCTGGTGCAGGCTCAGGCCGTGCGCGCGGCGATCGCGGGCACCCCGGCGGCGACGCTGCCGATCCTCTCGATCGCCGCGCCGTTCTACAAGGACGCCAACATCCCGGCAGGCGCCGTGAGCGTGCGCGATGTTGCCGGTCTTTACATCTACGACAACACGCTGGTCGGCATCACTTTCACCGGGGCGGAGGTCAAGGCGTACCTCGAGAAGTCGGCCGAGTACTTCAAACACGTAGACAACATCGGGCCGTTCACCCCCGACCTGCTCACGAACGCCGTCACACCGACGGCGCCGAACGGCACCCCGGACTACAACTACGACGTCATGGGTGGGCTGGACAAGGCGCTGACCTACGACATAGACCTGGCGCTGGCCGCCGGCTCGCGCATTGTCAACCTCGCGTATGCCGGCGTGGCAATCGATCCTGCGGCGGAGTTTGTCGTCGCGATCAACAACTACCGGCAGTCAGGCGGTGGCAGCTTCCCCGGTGTCACGACGGCTCCGGTGGTGTACAACGCCCAGGCGGAGATCCGCCAGCTGATCATCGACTGGGTTACCGCGCACGGGTCCATCGATCCATCCGCCTTCGCCAAGGTGGACTGGAAGCTCGTCTGGGGAGGCACGCCGGTGGGGATCATCGGCTAACGACGACGAACAGGTCGGGCAGCGGCCGCCAGTGTGGTCGCGGTTGCTGCCAAACCGACCCTGATTTCCGATCCGGGCCGATGACCGTGTATCTTTTGGACGCGTCATCGGGCGGGGAACATGTCGCCCGGATGCCCCTATAGCTCAGACGGTAGAGCGTCTCCATGGTAAGGAGAAGGTCAACGGTTCGATTCCGTTTGGGGGCTCCATTCGAAGCAGGCCGAGCCACCGCACCAGACGGCAGGCGGGGCCGATGGTCAGACCTTCGGATCCCTTGGCGGGGTAGCTCAGGTGGTTAGAGCACACGACTCATAATCGTGGTGTCGCGGGTTCAAGTCCCGCTCCCGCTACTGACGCGATTTCGGGTTTGTCCTGGCGTCGCGTATTCTGGAGCGTCGCCGCGCGGGAGCGGGCGGCCACCCAGATCATTCCCCGCAGTACAGGTCCAGTTCAGTTCGTTATCTGAGTTCCGAGAGCAGGTTTCCCCGTGGCTAGCAAGAGCTCCGACGTCCGTCCCAAGATCACGATGGCGTGCGTGGACTGCAAGGATCGCAACTACATCACCAAGAAGAACCGCCGCAACAACCCTGACCGGTTGGAGCTCGCGAAGTTCTGCCCGCGTTGCAGCAAGCAGACCGCGCACCGCGAGACGCGCTGATCTCAGGCTTCTCCGACCGCTTCCGCCAACGGCGGGGGCGGTCGTTGCTGTGCCCATCGGCGGCTGACCGGCCCACCGCTGAGGCCCATTAGGGCCCACCGGTGAGGGCCATTATGGTTGCTGCCATGGCTGTCAACGCAGGTTTTGCCGGGCGCGTCTACCCGCCGACCCCGCCGTATGCCGTCGGCCGGGAGAAGATACGCGAGTTTGCCGAGGCGGTGGGCGCCCAGGACATTGTTCACAGCGACCAGGGGCAAGCCCGAGCCCGCGGCTACCGGGACGTGATCGCCCCGCCCACCTTCGCCGTCCTGATCGCCCAGAAGTGCGACTGGCAGTTCATCGTCGACCCGGAGGCGGGGATCGACTTCAGCCGTCTGGTTCATGGCGAGCAGCGGTTCGTCCACCATCGCCCGATCACCGCCGGTGACGAGATCGTCGGCGTGCTGACCGTTGACTCGGTCAAGATGGTCGGTGGCAACGCGATGGTCACGACCCGCAGCGAGCTGTCCACCATCGAGGGCGAAGCGGTCTGCACCGCGACCTCGACCGTCGTGATTCGCGCAGGCGAGTGAAGGGATGACCAACGCCGTGCTGTCAGTCAGTGATGTCGAGGTCGGCCAGTCGCTGCCTTCCCGGACCGTCCACATCAACCGCGCGACCCTCGTGCAGTACACGGGGGCCAGCCTGGACCGCAACCCCATCCACTGGGACGAACGCTTCGCCAGGTCGGTCGGGCTGCCCGACGTGATCGCGCACGGCATGTTCACCATGGGGGCGGCGGTCAATGTCGTCAGCGACTGGGTCGGCGACGCGGGTCGTGTCGTGGAGTACGGCACCCGCTTCACCAAGCCCGTGGTGGTGCCCTACGAGATCGGGGCCGACGTCGAGGTGACCGGGGTCGTCACCGCCCTTGATACCCAGGCCAGACGGGCCACGGTCGCCCTGACGGCCACCTGTGGCACCGACAAGGTGCTCGGACGCGCCGTCGCGGTCATCGTTCTCGACTGACTGCCGATGCGTGAGGAACATGACGTCCCGCTGTCAGGGTTGACCACCATGCGGGTTGGCGGCCCGGCTCAGCGTCTGGTCACCGTCGAGACCACCGATGAGCTGGTCGATGCCATCCGCGAGGTCGACGATGCCGACGAGCCGTTGCTGGTGGTCGCCGGAGGCTCGAACCTGGTCATCTCCGATGAGGGTTTCGCCGGGTCGGTGGTCCGCATCGCGACCAGTGGCGTTACGGTCGAGTCCGCTGACTCCGGGGAGGTGCTGGTCCGTGTTGCCGCCGGCGAGTCCTGGGACCACGTGGTCGTGCAGGCGGTCGCCGAGGGCTGGTCCGGGGTCGAGGCGCTCTCGGGGATCCCGGGCTGTGCCGGTGCGACCCCCATCCAGAACGTCGGGGCCTACGGCCAGGAGGTCGCCCAAGCCATCGACTCGGTCCGGGTCTGGGACCGCCGCGAGCAACAGGTTCGCACCTTCAGCAACGCTGACTGCCAGTTCACCTATCGCCACTCGCTCTTCAAGGCCGAGCCGCACTACGTCATTCTTGATGTGCTGTTCCGACTGGGGGTGGGCACCCTCTCGGGGCCCGTCGCCTATGCGGATCTGGCGCGCGCCCTGGGTGTGGCGGCGGGGGATCGGGTGCCGCTGCCGGACGCTCGTGAAGCGGTGCTGGCCCAGCGTCGCCTGCGAGGCATGGTCCTTGACGCCGCGAACCACGACACCTGGAGCTGCGGGTCGTTCTTCACCAACCCGATCATGTCCCCCCGTTCGTATGCCGCCCTCCAGGACCGTGTACAGACCCTGCTCGGCGAGCCACGCGGTCCCGACCCAGTCGACGGGCCACTCCACGGGTCCAGCGGCGTCGACGGGTCCAGCGGCGCCGACGTGGCCAACATGCCCAACGAAAGGGTCAAGGTGCCGCGGTTCGACACCCCGGACGGCCAGATCAAGACCAGTGCGGCCTGGCTGATCGACAGGGCGGGCTTCGGCAAGGGCTACCGCATGCCGGGACCGGCGGCGCTGTCCACCAGGCACCCGCTCGCGGTGACCAACCGTGGTTCGGCGACCGCTGCCGACGTCGTCGCACTGGCCCGGGAGATCCGCGACGGCGTCCACGACGCCTTCGGGGTGACCCTGGTCGAGGAGCCGGTCCTGGTCGGCCTTTCACTCTGACCCGCTCAGTCCAGATGGTTCGCTCAGTTCAGACCGCTCCGGACCGTCCATCTCGACGCTGGAGCGGACAAAGCTGAAAGGGGTGCCTGAGCGGTCAGCCACGGACCTGTGTGCCAGACGACACTGCGCGCCAGACGGGACTGTGTGCCGGGTGAGGCAGAGGTCAGTCGGCGAGCCAGCGGTCGATGGCTGCGAGCATCTGACTCTTCACGGGCTGTGGCGCTCGCGAGCCCCGGACGGAGCCCTGGGCCAGGTTGGCCAGCTCGGCATCGGTCAGACCGTGCACGGAGCGGGCAGTCTCGTACTGGGCGTTGAGCCGCGAACCGAACAGAAGGGGATCGTCCGCCCCCAGGGCGATCTGCGCGCCGGCCTCCATCAGATGGCGCAGGGGGACGTCCTCATCCGACGCGTACACGCCCAGGGCCACGTTGCTGCCGGGGCACACCTCGAGCGTGACGCCGCGGTCTACAACCTCGGCCAGCACTCGCGGGTCCTCCGCGCTGCGAATGCCGTGGCCCACCCGGTCAGGGTCCAGTGCCGCCAGCGTCTCTGAGACCGCCTCGGCGCCGAGCAGCTCGCCGCCGTGGGGCACGCAGGCCAGTCCCGCGCGTCGGGCGATATCGAAGGCAAAGGCGAACTCCGCCGTGGATCCACGACGTTCGTCGTTGCTCAGCCCGAATCCGACCACCCGTCCCGCGCCTTCGCCGGCGTGCAGCGCGGCCAGGCGGGCCAGGCCCCGCGCATCCAGCGGGTGCCGGATCCGGTTAGCGGCGACCACGACGGCCACCCCGATGCCGATCTCCGCGGAGGCCGACCGTGCCTCGTCCAGCACGATCTCCAGCGCCGGGGTGATGCCTCCGACGAACGGTGCGTAGGACGTGGGGTCGACCTGGATCTCCAGCCAGCGCGATCCCTCGGCAGCGTCGTCCAGGGCCGCCTCACGCACGATCCGGCGCATGTCCGCCTCATCACGGACGCAGGCGCGGGCCGTGTCATACAGACGCTGGAAGCGGAACCAGCCCCGCTCATCGGTGGCACTGAGCGTCGGAGGCCAAGACCGGGTCAGTGCCTCCGGCAGCCGCAGGCCGTGCTTGTCCGCGAGCGAGACCAGCGTGGCCGGGCGCATGGAGCCGGTGAAGTGAAGGTGCAGGTGGGCCTTGGGCAGGGACTGCACCGAACGGGCCATGTCTGCTACGTCTTCTACTCTGCCTCGCCGAGCAGCTTCTGGATTCGGGTGACTCCCTCGACCAGGTCGGTGTCGCTCAGGGCGTAGGACATCCGCAGGTACCCGCTGGGCCCGAACGCCTCACCAGGCACGACTGCCACCTCGACCTCGTCCAGGATCAGAGCTGCGAGCTCAGCCGATGTGGTGCAGACCCGGCCGCGGATGCTCTTGCCGAGCAGGCCCTTGACCGACGGATAGGCATAGAACGCCCCCGCCGGGATCGGGCACTCGACACCATCGATGTCGTTGAGCATCCGGACGATCAAGTGGCGACGGCGGTCGAAGGCCACTCTCATCTCCTCCACCGCGTCCAGAGACCCGTTCAGGGCAGCAATCGCTGCCCGCTGGGAGACGTTCGCGACGTTGGAGGTCGAGTGCGACTGCAGGTTGGTCGCCGCCTTGATGATGTCTCGCGGGCCGATCATCCAACCCACACGCCATCCCGTCATGGCATAGGTCTTGGCGACACCGTTCAGCACGACGCAGCTGTCGGCAAGCTCCGGCACCTCTACCGGCATCGAGGCAGATTGCACCCCGTCATAGGTGAGGTGCTCGTAGATCTCGTCGGTGACGACCCAGATCTCGTTGTCGAGCGCCCAGCGGCCGATCTTGCGGATCTGTTCGGGCGGGTAGACCGCTCCGGTGGGGTTGGACGGTGAGCAGAAGAGGAGCGCCTTGGTCCGCGAGGTCCGCGCGGCTTCCAGCTGCTCGACGGACACCAGGTAGCCCTTGTCCTCGCCAGAGAACACCTCGACGACGGTGCCGCCCGCGAGCTTGATGGCCTCGGGATAGGTGGTCCAGTATGGCGCCGGCAGAAGCACCTCGTCGCCCGGGTCGAGCAGCGCTGCGAACGTGTTGTAGACGGCTTGCTTGCCGCCGTTGGTGACCAGGACCTGCTCCGGGATGACCTGGTAGTGACTGTCACGCAGTGTTTTCTCGACAATCGCCTTCTTGAGGGCGGGCAGCCCTCCGGCGGGGGAGTAGCGGTGGTTCACCGGATCCTTGGCGGCTGCGACGGCGGCCTCGACGATGTAGTCCGGGGTTGCGAAATCCGGCTCGCCGGCGCCGAAGCCGATGACCGGACGCCCCTCTGCCTTGAGCGCCTTGGCCCTCGCGTCGACGGCAAGCGTCGCCGACTCGGTAATGGAGCCGATGCGGCGGGCGACGCGAGGACGAGGTGCGATCTCAGTCATGGGACCATGTTGGCAGAAGTCGGGTCATGTGGTGCAGGACGGTCCATGGATTCAACGGGGTCGGCCGCTGGCTGGTCGTGGGCTCAACCAGCCAAGTTCGCATTGGGTTGGTGACCTCGCGTATGCTCACCCACTGGGTGGTGGACGGCCAAAACCGGCACTACCGCAGCACCGCACAAAGGGCAGTGGCTCAATTGGTAGAGCATCGGTCTCCAAAACCGGCGGTTGGGGGTTCGAGTCCCTCCTGCCCTGCGCAGTTAGCTAGACATAGAGAGTGAGATCCGGCAGAGCTGCCGGCGTGGTGCTCGCTCGCGCAAGTGCCCCCGACGAGGCAGAGACGAGGAACAGTGACCGAAACGAGCACGGCAGGCGCCGCTGGCTCCGGTCAGACGCGCCGAGATGCCCCTCGTCGGGGCAACCCGGTGGGTCGGTTCTTCAGCGCGATCGCCCTCTTCATCAGGCAGATCCTGGACGAGCTCCGCAAAGTCGTTCGTCCAACGCGGCATGAGCTGGTGACCTACACCATGGTCGTCATCTTCTTCGTCTCAACAGTCATGATGTACGTCTGGGGGCTGGACCAGCTGATGGTCAAGCTGATTGCTCTCCTGTTCGGCAAATAGCTCAGTAGGTAGATAGCACGGTAGGACGCAGTAAAGGTCTGCTTCGGCGGTCCACCATCGCGATCGCGGTTCCTGCGATCGTCAGTTCAGAGCCAGGAAGTGGGTTATCAGCGTGTCCGAGCATTGGACCTCCGAGGTCTCCGCCGACCAACCCGCCGAGCGCGGGCAGGGCGTCGACGTGGCCGAACAGGCTGACGTCGTCGTCGACACTGACGACGCGGGCGTGGAGGAGACCCAACCCGACGAGGCTGTCGTAGAGTCTGCCCAAGTCGAAAGCGTGGAAGCGGACAGCGTGGAAGCGGACAGTGCCGATGTCGTCGATGCCGACGCCGAGGACGACGTGGAGGATGAGGCCGCGTTCCGCGCCAGGCTGCGGATCCAGGAGGGCGACTGGTTCGTCATCCACTCCTACGCGGGTTACGAGAACCGGGTCAAGGCAAACCTGCAGACCCGGGTGACCTCGCTGAACATGGAGCCCTACATCTTCGACGTGCAGGTCCCGATGGAGACCGTCACCGAGATCAAGAACGGCCAGCGCAAGCTCGTCAACCGGGTCCGGATGCCCGGCTACGTCCTGGTCCGGATGGACCTGACCGACGAGAGCTGGGGGGCTGTGCGCCACACCCCCGGAGT
Organism: Dermatophilaceae bacterium; assembly: GCA_014377705.1. Lineage (GTDB taxonomy): Bacteria > Actinomycetota > Actinomycetes > Actinomycetales > Dermatophilaceae > UBA4719. Next base: position 5,273 of record JACMPC010000186.1, on the reverse strand, counting down.
CACCGGCTTCGTGGGCCACACGCACCAGCCGGTCCCGCTGTCCCACGATGAGATCTACACGATGCTCAACCCGACCTTCGAGACCCCCGGCGATGCCGCGGGCGAGTCCGGCGGGGCAAAGGTGAGCGACACCAGCATCGTCGACTTCGAGGTCGGCGAGTCCGTCACCGTCATGGAAGGGCCGTTCGAGACTCTTCCTGCCACCATCTCCGAGATCAACCCCGAGAGTCAGAAGCTCAAGGTGCTGGTCTCGATCTTCGGCCGCGAGACGCCGGTCGAACTCTCGTTCAGTCAGGTCGCCAAGATCTGACTGAACGGCGTGTGGCTGTCGTCCCATGATGGCACCATCAGTAGCATCAGCACGCACAGAATCACCCGCATCATCCCCAGCAAACAAGGATCCAGATATGCCTCCCAAGAAGAAGAAGGTCTCCGGCTTCATCAAGCTGCAGATCCAGGCCGGCGCAGCGACGCCAGCCCCGCCCGTGGGCCCCGCCCTCGGCCAGCACGGTGTCAACATCATGGAGTTCGTCAAGGCGTACAACGCCGCGACGGAGTCCCAGCGTGGCAACGTCATCCCCGTGGAGATCACGGTGTACGAGGACCGCTCGTTCACCTTCATCACCAAGACCCCGCCTGCTGCCGAGCTGATCAAGAAGGCCGCCGGCGTGCCCAAGGGCTCCGGCGAGCCGCACAAGACCAAGGTCGCCCACCTCACGGCGGAGCAGGTCCGTGAGATCGCCGCCCTGAAGATGGAAGACCTCAACGCCAACGACATCGAGCAGGCGGCCAAGATCATCGCCGGCACGGCTCGCTCGATGGGCGTCACCACCGGCTGATCTGAGCCAATCCGGCATGACGGTTCGGAACTCCCATGGTGGGTGGGACCGGGCGGCATACCGATCAGTGGCAGGACCAGCGCTGGTCCGTCTCACCACGAACTCCGCAGTCGCCAGATTGCAGACCGCACGCAATACCAGGAGTAGCAATGAAGCGCAGCAAGGCATACCGCACCGCAGCCGAGAAGATCGGCACGGGCACGTCCTACACACCTCTTCAGGCCGTCCGGCTGGCCAAGAGCACCACGAGCACCAAGTACGACTCGACTGTCGAGGTCGCCATGAAGATGGGCATCGACCCGCGCAAAGCCGACCAGATGGTCCGCGGCACCGTTAACCTCCCGCACGGCACCGGCAAGACCGCCAGGGTCCTGGTCTTCGCCACCGGCGAGCGGGCAGAGCAGGCGAAGGCTGCTGGGGCAGACTACGTCGGCTCGGACGACCTGCTCGCGAAGGTTGCTGATGGCTGGCTCGACTTCGACTCTGTGGTGGCGACTCCCGACCTCATGGGCAAGGTCGGCCGCCTGGGCAAGGTGCTGGGTCCGCGTGGCCTCATGCCCAACCCGAAGACCGGCACCGTGACCATGGACGTGGCCAAGGCTGTTACCGAGATCAAGGGCGGCAAGATCGAGTTCCGCTCCGACAAGCATGCCAACCTGCACTTCATCATCGGCAAGGCCTCCTTCGACGAGGTCAAGCTGGTGGAGAACTACGGCGCGGCTCTGGATGAGATCCGGCGCCTGAAGCCGTCGGCTTCCAAGGGCCGGTACATCGTCAGGGCAGTGATGTCCACGTCCATGGGCCCCGGCATTCCGCTGGAGCACACCAAGTGGCGCAACCTGATGGACGAGGAAGAGTCGGACTAGCAGTCCCGATGCTTGCCTGAACCACCTCGCACGTGTTCCGAGGCCGCACCGGATCTCTGGTGCGGCCTCGTGGTGTCTGGATCTTGCTGTTGCAAGGCGGGTGTGTGGCGCCTCATCGCGCCGGTCGCGGATTTTGTCTCTGGTCACCGGGCCCGTACGCTAAGCAGCGACCAAAGACCGCCGGTTGTCGGCTTGCTCCTCGCAGGCTGATCGAAGGTTCCGCAGCATTGCGGGCAACCAGCGCAGGATCGTACGTGACCGGCATACCAGATTGTCTGTATGTCGTGAGCCCCGCGCCTGCGCCGGGGCTCCTCTTGCGTGTGGGCGCCTTCTCCGGCATTTCATTTCGGAAGGAGGCCCAGTGGCAAAGCCCGAAAAGGCAGCAGCCATCGCCGAGTTGGCGGACAAGTTCCGTAGCTCGGGTGCGGCCGTGCTCACGGAGTACCGCGGCCTGACCGTGGCGCAGCTGACCACCCTGCGTGGCAGCATTCGCGAGCACGCTACCTACGCCGTGGTGAAGAACACGCTTACCGAGATCGCAGCCAAGGAAGCCGGAGTCACGGCTTTTGACGGTCAGTTCTCGGGCCCGTCTGCGATCGCCTTCATCACCGGTGATCCGGTGGGAGCGGCCAAAGGCCTGCGTGACTTCGCCAAGGCAAACCCTCTGCTCGTGATCAAGGCTGGCGTCCTCGACGGCAAGTCCTTGTCCCCCGCGGAGATCAACAAGCTCGCGGACCTCGAGTCCCGCGAGGTTCTCCTGGCCAAGCTGGCTGGCGCCATGCAGGCGTCGCTGACCAACGCTGTCTCTCTGTTTGCGGCTCCTTTGTCGCAGACGGCCAGAGTGATCGACGCCCTTCGGGCCAAGGTCGAGGCCGAGAGCCCTGCGCCGGTTGCGCAGGACAGCGTTGTTGATGAAGACACGGTCGAGGCCCCTGCAGAGGCTGTCGTGGCTCCTTCAGAGACCGTCGGGAACACCGAAGCCGTCGCCACGGGTGGCGACGAGAGCTGACGCGACCCGGTCGCGGCTGCTTGACCCATCACCAACGCCACTCACGGCATATGAACACTCATGGCATATGAACGAATATCAGAAAGGAACTGCCACCATGGCAAAGCTCAGCACTGACGAGCTCATCGAGTCTTTCAAGGCAATGACCCTCATCGAGCTCTCAGAGTTCGTGAAGCTGTTCGAGGACACCTTCGACGTCACCGCCGCCGCTCCCGTTGCCGTTGCCGCCGCCGGTGGCGCCGGTGCCGCCGCTGTTGAGGTCGAGGAGCAGGACGAGTTCGACGTCGTCCTGGAGACCGTTGGCGACAAGAAGATCCAGGTCATCAAGGAGGTTCGCGCCCTCACGAGCCTCGGTCTCAAGGAGGCCAAGGACGTTGTTGACGGCGCACCCAAGGTCGTCCTGGAGAAGGTTGCCAAGGACGTCGCGGAGAAGGCAAAGGCTGCCCTCGAGGGTGCCGGCGCCACCGTTACCCTCAAGTGATCGGTTCCCCGCGCGCGCTTGGATAGGCCGCGGGGAAAGCTGTGCCGGAAGGCGGGACAGACCATCTGGTCTGTCCCGCCTTCTTGTGCGTTGAGCTGATCTTTGAAGAGCAGAACGACCATCACGGGGACGATGGCCACGCGAGGTGACATCGCGCAGGACTGAAGCATGGTGCCCCCTATCGCGGACGGTGGGCCTGCCGGCCGACGAAGCAACCGGCAGGGGCTTGGCTGGTCAGCCAGGGGCTGGCGATGGTCCTAGGATGGCACGTGCTGCGTCTCCATCCACTCTGATCGGGCAGACGCGTGCCTGGGCTGGCCGAAACCTTGACGTTCGGCGTCTGGTGGGTCATTCTCGGAGCGTGTGGTGCGGTGGGCATATGGTGGCCCCCCAGGGCGCGGCTGGACGAACGCGCCCATTTATGGGTAGGCTATCCCCTTGCGCTGCCTCATGTTCGCCTCGTCGTGTCCGTAGAGCCTTTAGGTATGGCCAACAGCCATGCCTGCCCTATGTCGTCTCGCTGAGATCGTGATCGCCCGACAGCGCCGATTCTTTCAGCTTCAGAAGGCCCGTGGAAGGACCATCGTTGGCATCCTCGCGCATCGCGACCCAGACTTTGACCACTGCTACAACGGCGTCAGGCCGTATCTCTTTCGCCAAGATCCGCGAACCCCTAGAGGTGCCAGACCTGCTGGCTCTACAGACCGAGAGCTTCGACTGGCTGCTCGGCAACGAACGCTGGCAAGCCCGCGTCGCCGAGGCCAAGGCGGCCGGCCGCGGGGATGTGCCGGACAAGTCCGGTCTCGAGGAGATCTTTGAGGAGATCTCCCCTATCGAGGACTTTTCGGGATCGATGCTGCTGTCGTTCCGCGATCACAGGTTCGAGGAGAAGAAGTACTCCATCGAGGAGTGCAAAGAGCGGGACATGACGTACTCCGCTCCGCTGTTCGTCACCGCGGAGTTCATGAATACCACCACCGGTGAGATCAAGAGCCAGACCGTGTTCATGGGCGACTTCCCGCTCATGACAGGGCGTGGCACCTTCGTGATCAACGGCACCGAGCGCGTTGTCGTCTCCCAGCTGGTCCGCAGCCCTGGCGTCTATTTCGAGCGGACCCCCGACAAGACGTCCGACAAGGACGTCTACACCGCCAAGGTGATCCCGAGTCGTGGTGCCTGGCTGGAGTTCGAGATCGACAAGCGCGACATGGTCGGTGTCCGCGTCGACCGCAAGCGCAAGCAGTCGGTCACCGTGCTGCTCAAGGCGCTGGGCTGGTCCGAGGCCCAGATCCTCGAAGAGTTCGGCGAGTACGAGTCCATCCGACAGACCCTGGAGAAGGACCACACCGCGGGTCAGGACGAGGCGCTGCTGGACATCTACCGCAAGCTCCGTCCGGGCGAGCCGCCCACCCGTGAGGCTGCTCAGACTCTGCTGGACAACCTGTACTTCAACCCGAAACGTTACGACCTGGCCAAGGTCGGTCGCTACAAGATCAACAAGAAGCTGGGCGTGGAGGCGCCTCTGGCCGCCTCGGTCCTCTCGATCGTCGACATCGTCGCCGCGATTCGTCACATCGTTGCCCTGCACGCCGGCGATGCCACGATGCCCGGCAGCCGCGACGGCAAGGCTGTAGACGTGCGCGTCGAGGTCGACGACATCGACCACTTCGGCAACCGTCGTCTGCGCAACGTGGGCGAGCTCATCCAGAACCAGGTGCGCACCGGCCTGTCCCGGATGGAGCGCGTCGTCCGTGAGCGGATGACCACCCAGGACGTCGAGGCGATCACGCCGCAGACGTTGATCAACATCCGGCCCGTCGTCGCCTCCATCAAGGAGTTCTTCGGCACCAGCCAGCTGTCGCAGTTCATGGACCAGAACAACCCGCTGTCGGGTCTGACCCACAAGCGCCGCCTTTCGGCGCTGGGCCCCGGCGGTCTGTCCCGTGAGCGCGCCGGCCTCGAGGTCCGTGACGTCCACTGGAGCCACTACGGCCGTATGTGCCCGATCGAGACCCCGGAAGGCCCGAACATCGGCCTGATCGGTTCGCTGTCGGTGTACGCGCGGGTCAATCCGTTCG
>JACMPC010000185.1 GCA_014377705.1 Dermatophilaceae bacterium | reverse complement strand
TCTCGATGTCGTTGCGGACCTCAGCCAAAACGCGAGCGAGCTCCTTGTTTTCCGTCTGCTCAGTCAAGATGTTGAGCGCCCGCAGCAGGGACAAGCCGCTGTTGACCATGGTTGCGAACTGACGCGAGTAGACGGCCAGGTCCTTCAGAGTGACCTTCTTGCCCTTGGAGAAGCCTGGGATGGACAGCTCCTTGTTCATCCCAGCGTTGCACCGCGTGACGCTGATGGGCGCATAGCCCATCCCCTTGAGCTTGTTCGCCACCTGCGCCTGGGTCTCGGCGTCGAGCCTCCCCGTCTTAATCTTGCCCGCGGTGTCGCGGACCTTGTACTCGAACGTTGCGGTCGCTGCCATCAGTCAGTCGCCTCTCAGATCCGGCCGCAAAGCCGGGTGAAGTCCTCGACGTGGTGGCACTTCTCCAGCGCCGCATCGAAGGTGATCGTGCCCTTCTTAACCAGGTCTGCCAGATTGCTGTCCATGGTGTTCATGCCGTGCTTCGCGCCCGCCTGCAGCGCCGAGTAGATCTGGTGCGTCTTACCCTCGCGGATGAGGTTGCGGATGGCAGGGGTCGCGATCATGACCTCCGCCGCAACAGCCCGGCCTTTGCCGTCGGCGGTCCTGACCAGCTGCTGACAGACCACGCCCTGGAGCGCTCCTGACAGCATCACGCGCACCTGCTGCTGCTGGCTGGGTGGAAAGACGTCGATGACGCGGTCGATGGTCTGCGCGGCGTCCTGGGTGTGCAGGGTCGCCATCACGAGGTGTCCTGTTTCGGCTGCTGTCAAGGCGATCTCGATGGTCTCCAAGTCGCGCATCTCACCGACCAGGATGATGTCAGGGTCCTGGCGCAGCACATGCTTCAGGGCGTTCTTGAACGACCAGGTGTCCTCCCCCACCTCCCGCTGGTTGACCAGACAGCCCTTGTGAGTGTGCAGGAACTCGATCGGGTCCTCGACAGTCATGATGTGGTCGCGGCGATTGCGGTTGGCCAGGTCGACCACTGCGGCGAGCGTGGTCGACTTGCCCGAGCCGGTAGGGCCCGTAACGAGCACGAACCCGCGCGGCAGCATGGCAAAATTCGCTACGGCCGGCGGTACACCCAGGTCCTCGAGCTTCTTGATCTCGTACGGGATGAGCCGGAAGGCGGCCCCGACGGCGTCGCGTTGCTTGTACACGTTGACGCGGAAGCGGGCCTTGCCCGGGATGGAGTAGGCGAAGTCGAGCTCGAGCTCTTCTTCGAACCTCTCCCGCTGCTTCTGGCTCATGATCGCGTACATCGTCTTCTGGATGTGCTGCGCCGTGAGGACGTCGAAGTCCGCCAGTTGGACCAGGTGGCCATGCTGTCGGACCGTCGGCCGCGCGCCAACGGTGAGGTGCAGGTCGGAGTTCTTGTTGTTCAGGACGTGCAGCAGCAGGTCGGACAGGAAGGCGCTGTCCTGGCTGGTGTCCTCTGCGCCGATGCGCACGGTCAGTTCAGGCAACGCCGACGTCGGGCCGGCAGGCTGCGTGGCCGGCAGGACCGGAGCGGGCGCAATCACAGCGGCTACGACAACGGCCGGGGCGAGCGTCGTCGCCGCCATCGACACCTGGGGAGCGACCGCGACCGGCGACGCCACGATGGGCATGGCGGGCGCGGCGGCAACGGTCGACGGCGCGCCGAACGACATCGGTACCGAGGTCAGATCTAGAGGTGCGACCGGCGTCGGCGGCGGCGCAGGGCCCCAGGCCGGGTCCGGTGGCGACGCCGCCGGAGCATTTGAGGTCACCGTGACGGAGCCGAAGTAGCCGTCCATGCCAGCGGGTGGTTGCGCGTCCACGTGGAGGTTCCTCCCTGCGGGCCGGCGACTCCGGCCATACCGCTGGCATCGGCCCAGCGGCCCGCCCCCTTGAGTCTGAGGCGACGATCCGTGCGGCTTTCGACCCTGCCTGACGCCTACACCACGACGCGCAGGATCTCCTCCATCGAGGTGTGGCCGGCCTTGACCTTCGAGAGCCCGTCGTGACGAAGCGTGATCATGCCTTCGGCGAGGGCCACCTTGGAGATCGTCATCGCGGAGGCACGCTCGACAGCG
>JACMPC010000184.1 GCA_014377705.1 Dermatophilaceae bacterium | reverse complement strand
GAGCACCTGAGGCAGCTGAGCACCTGAGCGCCTGAGCGACCTGAGCGACCTGGCAGACGCACCCGTTGGCTGAGTCAACACCAGCTTGCGACCCACAGCTGCAACGACGCTCAACTCCAGGGGCATGCCAAGTTGCGGTTTAGTGAGACCAATTGTCGGCATTTATCACATTTACCCCAATTATCATCGTCTGTTCACCCGACCCGTCCTTCCCCTGATGGTCAGACTTCGATCCGCCTACTAGTCATTTCTGGTCATGCCAAGTCTTTACCTTCTGCTGTACCTTCGTAAAAAACCCAGCCGGAGGGCCCGATCAGTCCTCCGCGCGTTGATCTTGGAGATGGCGACAACGGCATTAGCGCACAAACACTGGAACCGGGTTGAGCTGCCGGAGTTCGATCGTCCGCAGGACGTCTCAAGAAATTGAGCAGCGGCTGTCGACGTGCGGTGTATGACGATCCACAATTTGCCCACCCCCACAACGATGGCGACGGCGCACGGCTCGAACCGGGCACTCGGCATCGAAGACATTGGCCGTTGATGTGCCATGGAAAAACATTTCTTTCACTAGGGAGCAACAGTCATGTTCGGACGCCTGCAGCGGTCAACCCTCGCCCGCACCGTCGTGGGAGCAACCATGACTGCGCTCCTGTTTGCCTTACTACCTGCGCCCTGGGCTCAGGCGGCGGCGGGGGACCGCATCGACCTCCGTGTCCTGGTGGTGACCAACGGCGATGCGAACGTCGAGGCCATTCGCTCGGAGCTCGCCACGGAGGGCGTGCCGACGACCGTGGTGGATCTGAATGACGCGGCCCGTCCGTCGATCACGTCGGACTTCCTTTCCGACACCGTCGCGACAGGGCCTCGGGCCAAGTACCAGTCCGTCGTCCTGCCCAACGACGCCGGCGGGGGCCTGTCGAGCGGAGAGGTCACGGCACTGACCGACTATGAGGCCCGATTCGGCATCCGCCAGATCGATGCGTACAACTATCCGCAACCCAGTGTCGGCCTGAACTATCCCACGGCAGCCGGGAGCCTGGACGGTCTGGCGACCACGGTCACAGCGGCTGGTCTGCAGTCTCCCTTCCAGTACCTCAAGGGCACCTTCTCGGTCGACAACTACGACCCGAATATCGGTGAGACGTACGGCTATCTCGCGGCGCCTGCCTCTGCTGGGTTCACCCCGCTCGTCACGGTCAACGGCAGTCCGATCGTGGGCTCTTACACCGATTCCAGCTCGGGACGAGAGCAGCTCGTCATCACCGCTGCGTTCAACTCAAGCCAGACCTGGTTCCGCCTGATGGCTCACGGCTTCGTGACCTGGATGACCAAGGGCGTGCACCTTGGCTATGACCGCAACTACTTCGCAGTCAACGTCGACGACGTCTTGCTCCCGGACTCGCGGTGGAGCACTTCCGGGAACTGCACGCCTGGCGACGACTGCGCTGCCGGCGTCCCAAGCACCTCCGACATCCGGATGACCGCGAACGACGCGAACTTCCTGTTGACGTGGCAGAAGAACCGCAACTTCACGCTAAGCCTGGCGTTCAACGCCGCGGGCAGCGTCGACCAGATCGCGAGCGCAGGCAGCGACCCGCTCACCGCGGCGCTACTGCAGAACAAGGGTCAGTTCAGCTGGCTCAACCACACCTACAGTCATCCGTTCCTAGGCTGCCTGCAGGACCTCACCGTCATCCCGTGGAAATGCCAGACCGACACGAACGGCAATATCCTGTACATGTCACAGGCCGCCATCTCCGCCGAGATCGGCAATAACGTCGCCTGGGCGAAGCAGAACAGGGTGCCGATCTCGAAGTCGGACCTGGTCACCGGAGAGCACAGCGGCCTGGCGGTCAGGCCGCAGCAGCCCAATGACAACCCGAATCTCGCCGCCGCGCTCTCGGCGAACGGCATCACGAGTATCGCCTCGGACGCCTCCCGCGAGCCGTACCAGCGCATCGTGGGACCGGCCCAGACCGTCCCCAGGCACCCGATGAACATCTTCTACAACGTCGCGAGCGAAGCCGAAGAGGTGGACGAGTACAACTGGATCTACACCTCGCTGGCCGACGGCGGGAGCGGTCTGTGCGAGAACAACCCTGCGTCCACCTGCATCAAGCCACTGTCGACCTCGGACTTCTCCAGCTACATCGTCCCGTTGGAGACGAGGATCGCGCTCGGGCACGTGCTGGCCAACGACCCTCGACCGCACTACATGCACCAGTCGAACCTAGCTGAGCGCCGCATCGGCTACCCCGTCCTGGATGGCGTGCTGTCGCAGTACCGGAGCCTGTTCGCGACCAACGCCGGACTTCTCAACCTCGAGCTGGGTCAGCAGGCCACCGTCCTGAGCCGCGCTGCGGCGTGGAAGGCGACCAGCAACACGGGTGTGATCAGCGCGTACACCCTCAATGGCAACGTCTACGTCACGTCGTCCGTCAGCGGCAACAGGCTCGTGCCGGTGACCCTCCCGCAGAACGTGCTGTTCGGTACGGCGTACGCAGGGGAGCGCTCGGGCTACGTCAGCATCAGCTCCGGGACCGGCCTGAGTCTGCTTCTTTGACACCGCTTCTCTGACACCGCCCGGCACTCAACGACCATGGAGGTGACCCCCACGTGCGTATCGCCCTGATTTCTGAGGGATGCTACCCCTTCGTACGTGGGGGGGTCACCACCTGGTGTGACCAGCTCATCCGTGGCCTGCCCCAGCACAACTTCGAGATCGTCACCCTGCTGGGGGTCGGCACCGAGCCCGTGGTCCTGGAGATGCCGAGCAACGTCACCGGTCTGCAGCGGATACCGCTGTGGGGTCCGCGCCGCCGGGACCGGGTGCCGAGGGGCTTGACGAAGGGGGAGTTCGAGGCCTCGTTCGCGTTGGTGCTCTCGTCCCTGGTGCGCAGCTATCCAGGTGCTCTTTCGGACTTCGTCAGCGGTCTTCGCCGGCTGCACCAGTGGGCGCAGGGCCATGACCTGCACGCGGCACTGGCGTCGCAGCGTGCCACTGAGATGGTGATCGACCACTGGCTCGGCGGGTCCGACCACAGCGGGGTCCATCCCATGTCCCTGCGGGACGCCCTGATGATCACAGATCTGCTGGAGCACTCGCTGCGTCCCCTGTCCCAGCCCGCACCACGGGTTGACCTGTGCCACCCGGTCTCGAACGGTCTGCCCACCCTGGTCGCCATGATGGCCCAGTGGACCTACGGGACCCCGATGGTCATGAGCGAACATGGGGTCTATCTGCGCGAGCGCTACCTGGCTCTGGCGGACTTCGCCCATGGCTGGCCTGTCAAGCAGGTTCTGCTGACCTTCTACCGGCGTCTGTCCGAAGCGGGTTACGCGGCGGCTGAGCTGATCGCCCCGGTCAACGTGTTCAACCAGCGCTGGGAGGTGTACGGAGGCGCCGATCCAGACCGCATCGTGACGGCGTACAACGGTGTGGATCCGCAGAGCTTCATCGAGTTTCCGGAGCCGGCAGTGCCCACGGTCGGCTGGGTGGGGCGGATCGACCCGCTCAAGGACCTGGACACGCTCGTGCGCGGGTTCGCCACCTTCCGGGACAAGTCCCCAACGTGCAAGCTGCGCCTTTTCGGCCCGGTCCCAGCCGGCAACGAGGGCTACGCCCGTCACATCCGCGACCTCGTCGACCAGGTTGGCCTCAGCGACGCCGTGACATTCGAAGGTCCGGTCTCCCCGGTCAGCGCGGCGTACCGCGCATCGAGTGTCGTCGCCCTCACGAGCATCTCCGAGGGACTGCCCTACACCGTGATCGAGGCGATGATGTCCTGGCGGGCAACGGTGTCCTCCGATGTCGGTGGCGTGGCGGAAGTGGTCGGTGACACCGGACTGTTGTTCCCCGCCCGAGACCCCGAGGAGTTCTCCCGAGCCTGCCTCACGTTGATGTCGGACACCTCCATGCGAAGCAGTATGGCCACGGCAGGCCGCGTCCGCGCCACGGGGATGTTCGACCTCGACCGGATGCTCAGCTCGTTCGACTCGATGTATACCGACCTCCATGAGGAGAGTCCGCAACTACGGCAGTTCCGGGCAGAGGCGCTGGTCCCCGCTGGGTACCCAGACCTCACATGAGTGCGCCCAGCCTGTTCGACCAGCTCTTGGTGCGGTCGGGATGGTCATCGAGCGGGGATGATCCGCAGCCGATCGTCCCCCGGGTCGACCGTCGGAGCCCCGACTCCCTACTGTCCCGAGAGCACGACGCGTTGTGCCGGAACGCTACGGACCCCCTTGAGATCGCCGCGGGCCTCGAGGCTGCGGGAATCTCCGACCGGCACGCCCGTGCCTCATACGGCGCTGCCACGGTGTTCGAGCTCGCCGAAAAACTGTACGACCAGGTTCCCCGCCGGATCCTCGCCACGCCTTTGGCCAATCCCTGGGAGCGGCCGAAACGAGAGCTGATGGCCCGGGGTCTGGTCTACGCGCTGCCTGGGCTGTTGCTGGTCGCTTCCGCGCAGCGCCTCGTCGCGACCGACGCCATGATGATGCTGCTGCTCGTGTCTGTGGTCATGGCGGGCGTCAACCAGGCCCTGGCGCGGCTCTACTATGCCCTGCTGGGGCGCGGGCAGCAGTCAGCAGCCGCATCCCTTCTGGGGTATGCCCTCGTCGGGTCCGCCGTCGTCGGTGCCACGGTGGGATCGCTCCTCGCCACGGTGGGAGCAGTCTCCCTGCGAGTCGCGGCGGTCAGCACCCTCGCGATCATCTACCTCGTATCTGCCACCGTCGTCCTCCTGCTCGATCGGCACGGGCTCCTGCTCCGGCTGCTGGCCCCGGCCGTGGTGATATCCCTGTTCTCCATGTTCCTTCCACCGCACCTGCTGCCGCTGGCGGCGGCCGGGGCCGCAGAAGTCGTGAGAATTGCCGGCTCTTTGTGCGTTGTCGGCGCGTTCGTCGCTGCGTGGTGTCTGGCCCGCGAGCTGTCCGGCCCCGAAGGGCCGGCACGGGCGGGCTCGCTGACCCTCGGCGACCTCGCGGACTGCCTTGTTCTGTTCGCCCATGGTTGCCTGTCCATGATCCTGCTGTCGCTGATTCCGTTGACCTCGCTGCGCACAGGATCGGGCACCCCCGAGGCTCTTGGTCCTGTCATGCTCCCTGCCATGCTCAGTCTCGGAGTCGCGGAGGTCCACCTGTACGGCTTTCGGCACCGTGTCACCCTCTTGCTTTCCGGGGGCTCCGTGAGTCCCTTCGCGCATGCTGTACGTATGCATCTGCTGAGCCGGTTGAAGTCGTACGCACTGGTGCTGGTGGCACTCACCGCTGCGGTCGCCGTCGTGGCGCACAGGTCGTTCGAGGCCAATGCCGGAGCGTCCGGGCACCTGCTGACCTACCTGCTGCTTTGCCTGGCGCTGTTCGTGGCGTCCCTGCTCGTCAGCACCGGGCACGTGCGAAAGGTGGCCATCATCGAGGTCGCAGCCCTGATACTGGATGTCATGTTGTCGCACCTTTCGATCGGGCTGGCACCGATGACCTCCGCAACAGCCCATGTGGTTTCGGCCGGGGCTCTCACGGCCATGATGCTGGTCTTCGGTTGGACGCTCCTGGGACGCGTGGTCAGCTACCGATGACGGCGCCGTCACTGGTCGTGCCGGCCTATTTCGACCCGATCCGGGAGGCTGCTGAATGGTCGCAGGTCACGGCCCGAGCATCCGCAGTGCGACTCGTCGTCCTGAACCCGTCCAATGGCCCGGGTCCTGGCAGGCAAGGATCCTACGCAGACCTGACGGATCAGCTACGTGCGACTGGCATCCGAAGGATCGGATACGTGAACACCGACTACGGCACCCGGCCACCCGGCGAGGTGCATGACGACTGCAAGGCCTTTCGGGACTGGTATGACGTCGATGGGGTCTTCCTTGATCAGGTCACCTCGGACGTTGCAGGACTGGACGCCTACGAGCGGTATGTGCGCGACGCACGATCGCTGGGATGCCGCAAGGTCGTGCTCAACCCCGGCGTCTACCCGCACCGTGCCTATTTTGACCTGGCGAACCTGGTGGTGACCTTCGACGGCAACCTCGAGATGCATCGCACCTTGCAGGTGCCCGATTGGGCGACGTCGCTCGCGCCGCAGCGTTTCTGTCACCTCGTGTACGGCGTGCCGGAGTCCGAGATCGGTGACGTCCGCCGTCGTGCCGCCAGTTCGCACGCCGGAGCGCTGTACATCACCGACGGGCTCGCGCCCAACCCGTGGGGCGGCCTGGCCGGGTACTGGGAGAAGCTGGTGGGGCGCCCGTGAAGCGTCTTCTTGCGGCAACCGCCGCGATGCTGCTGCTGTGGTTGACCGGATGCTCCGGCGGCAGTGGGAGCCAGGGGGGCCTGTCCCCTTCATCGAAGGGGGCTTCGGTCGCCGCGACGGCCACCCAGCCGACGGCCACTCAACCGTCCGCCACCCAGCCGACGGCCACGCAGCCGACGGTCACCAGCAACGCCAGGGGGAGTCAGGGGCGTCCGTCACCTTCTGCCTCGACAGCCACACCGCCGCCGGCCAACAACGCCAGGGGCGGCCAGAAGAACACGACCCCGCCGGCGCGCTGGCGGCCGGTGCTGGGCACCACCTGGCAGTGGCAGCTCTCGGGACGGCCAGACCTCACCGTGCAGGCCCAGATCTACGACGTGGACCTGTTCGACACCAGCGCCGATGTCGTGAGGCGCCTGCACGCTCAGGGCAGGCGCGCTGTGTGCTACTTCTCGGCCGGGAGCTGGGAGCCGGGTCGACCTGACAGCGGGGCCTTTCCCGGGGCAGTCCGGGGTCGGCCTCTCGAGGGATTCGAGGATGAACGCTGGCTGGACATCCGGCGCACAGACCTCCTCCTGCCGCTGATGGCCAAGCGCCTGGACCTGTGCCGCGCGAAGGGTTTCGACGGTGCGGAACCCGACAACGTGGACGGGTATGCCAACCCGAGCGGCTTCCCCCTGACCGGTGTCCAGCAGCTGCGCTACAACCGCGCGCTGGCTGCGTTGGCCCACGCGCGTGGTCTGGCGGTGGCGCTGAAGAACGACCTCGACCAGGTCTCCTTGCTCGCGCCCGCGTTCGACTTCGCCGTCAATGAGCAGTGCGCCGAGTACCGCGAGTGCAACCGGCTTGGGCCCTTCGTCAAAGCCGGCAAGCCAGTCCTGCACGTGGAGTACAACCTTCCCCTGGCCTCCTTCTGCCCAGCCACCCGGCCCCTGCGGTTCAGCTCACTGCTCAAGCACGAGGACCTCGGCGTCTACCGCCTGAGCTGCTGAGGACCTTCCCT
>JACMPC010000183.1 GCA_014377705.1 Dermatophilaceae bacterium | reverse complement strand
GGAAGACCCGCTGACGGCCAGGGGCAGGATCTCCGCGGAGCCATCCTCCCCGCCGAACTGCGCCAGCTCGAGGCGGCCGGCAGCCCCGAGAAGGTCACGGTTGGTGCGATCATTGACGAAGCTGGCGGCACCCCGCCGTCGCTGCACCACTACTGGCCAAAGCGTGAGCTGTTGCTGCGAGAGGTCAGCGAGCGAGGTTGGGCGCTGTTCCGGGTCACCCAGAGCGGTGCCTCGGCCGAGTGCGATGACCCGGTGGAACGACTCCGGGTGCGAGGCCGGGCGTACCTGGACTTCGCGCTCGCGAGACCGGCACTGTTGCGGGTGCTCTTTGTCGAAGCCCCTGCCGGCCCATCCGGCTCCCCGGCGACCCTCCCGCCGAGACCGGTCAGGGGTTCTATGACCTGGTCGCCGACGTCACGCGGGCCATGGCCACCGGGCAGCTCAGGCCGGCCGATCCGCCCATCACCGCACTGGCCCTGTGGTCTGCGATGCACGAAGTTGCGGCGCTGTGGACAGTCACCCCGGACTCCCGGCTGAGGTTGCCCACGCGGTCGGCAACCTGGATAAGGATGCCGTTCTGGCAGGGCTGGCCACGTAGCTGCCGTCAGCACGCCCTTGCTGGTCGGGCGTACTGGCGTGTTCGGACAGCTCAGTGGGAGGAGCCACCGGCGATCTCGTAGGACCACAGCTCGCTGGTCATGCCGGGCCGCGGCGGCGCCGGCTTGTCGGCGCCCTCAGCAGCCGCGCCGCGGTGCCCCTGACCGAACGCCGCCGAGCTCACCCAGGCTTGGAACGACTCGTCGTCGGCCCAGCGGGTGATGACCAGCCAGGTGGTGCGCTCGTCGGTCGGCTCCAGCAGCTCGAAACCCTCGAAGCCCGGCTGGTTGTCGACTGCTCCGGCCCGTTCGGCGAATCGGCGGGCCAGGTCGGCGCCGCCGTCGGCGGGCACGGTGATGGCGTTGATCTTGATGATGGTCATCGGGACTTCTTTCTCGCGTGGGCGCTTGAACGAACAGCGCGAGTCTGCCACTGAAGGTCAGTCCATGGGCCCCGGTGTTGATGGGTGGATACCGGCAGGGCTGCCGCTGCTCGCCAGGCCGTCTAGGGTATCGAGGCGGTCTAGGCGGTCTAGGCGGTCTAGGCGGTCTAGGTCATGGCGAGCAACCCGTCGATGTCGCCATGCACCTCCAGACCCGCCACCTGGCCGCAGTCGGACAGGATGAGACGGCCGTCGCGATCGGTGAGCCTCACGTGGATTCGGGCATCCAGAGTCTCCTCGACCCGGCGGTGCATCTGGGTTCGGACCGGCGCGTGCAGCAGCCCGCCACGGCGGCGTTCGGCGGTGATGTCCAGGGTCAGGCCCGCCTTGCTGCGCAGCGACCAGCACACGTGATCGTCATCGACGGTCAGGGCTGTCGTGCGCCCGCCCGTGTAGGTGGCGAACCGGTGCAGCACCGGCTGGCCGTCCGGGCCGGGCATCCGCAGCCCCACAATAAAGCCGCGGAACTCCGTGCGGTGCCAGGGGATGACGGCGATCGAGGCGACCAGGCACAGGCCGGGGATGGCGAAGTGATTGCTCTGCATCCAGATGTAGCCGGAGGGGAACGCGCGCCCCCAGTCCTTCTCGAGGTAGCCGCGTCCCCCGTCGAAAGGCATCGAAACCCCACCCAGGGAAAGAGAACCCGCGAGATCGTGCCCGAATGAGGCGACCCCGTGGTAGCACTCCATGACCGGCAGCCACGCGTACCAGCCCATGATCCCGGGCGATCTCACCGTCACCGGCCACGGGTCGAACGTGGTGGTGAAGTCCACCCGGCCGCGCAGGCCTGACTCGGGCAGATCGAGCGTCATACCTCTGGAGTCGAAGCGGTTTGGGCCAATGGCCACGTCGAAGTGACCCGTCGCGGCGTGGAAGTCCGCGGGGTTGTAGCGCTCGTACCAGGACCGTCCGGTGGAGCCGTCAAGGACCTGGACGAAGGCTTCGTCGTGGCGCCCACCCGAGTCCTCCAGACCGACGAAGATCCCCGGTATGACGGCGATCCGGGCCGCGCGGTCGCCGGACACGACCTTGACGTACCAGCCTTCGAAGAACCCTGCTCGCTCGTGGGCGCCGTGAAAGCCGTCAGGGCGCATCGTCGAACCGAGGGTGGAAACAGCACGCCGGGCACGCGTGAGCACCCGGAAAGGAGACATACCAGCGAGGTTACCGCCGGTCTGAGTGGCAGACTATGACCGAGTCGACTTCAGAGGAGCCAAGATGAGAATCGCCGTCACAGGTGGGTCCGGCAAGCTGGGCCGCACGGTTGTCGCCGTGCTGGGACAGTCCGGACATAAGGTGGTCAACCTTGACCTCACCGGGCACCGTGGTCCGGGTTTCGTGAAGGTCGACCTCACGAACTATGGCGAGGTGATCGACGCGTTCTTCGGCGAGAACGAGCCCTCAGCCGGTCCGCATCAGGCCGCGGCGCCGGCGTTCGACGCGCTGGTCCACCTGGCCGCGATCCCTGCCCCGGGCATCCTGAGCGATGTCGCCACGTTCCACAACAACATCCTCAGCACGTTCGACGTGTTCCAGGCTGCCCGCCGGGCCGGCATCCGCAACATCGTCTACGCCTCGAGCGAGACCACCCTCGGGCTGCCCTTCGACGTGCCGCCGCCCTACATCCCGGTCGACGAGGAGTACCCGGCCCGCCCGGAGAGCGTGTACTCGCTGGTGAAACACCTCGAGGAGCAGATGGCCATCGAGCTGGTCCGCTGGGATCCGACCCTCAAGATCATCGCCCTTCGTTTCTCCAACGTGATGGACCAGCAGGACTACGCCGAGTTCCCCTCGTTCGACGCCGACGCGTCGCTGCGCAAGTGGAATCTCTGGGGCTACATCGACGGCCGGGATGGCGCCCAGGCTGTGCTGAAGGCACTCGAGCTCGACACCACGGGTTTCGACCGCTTCATCATCGCCGCCGCGGACACGGTCATGTCACGGCCCAACGCAGAGCTCGTGGCCGAGGTCTTCCCCGGGGTGACTCTCGCCCGTGAGCTCGGTGAGCATGACACTCTGCTCTCGATCGACAAGGCACGCCGCGTCCTGGGCTACAGCCCGCAGCACTCGTGGCGCTGACCCGCGGTGCCCTGGTGGTTCAAGCCCGGGTCGTGAGGGCCTGGTTCGCTGCCTGATCCACTGCCTGGTCCAGTGCCTGGTCCAGGTCGGCGCAGAGATCCTCGACTGACTCGAGGCCGATCGAGATCCGCAAAAGACCCGGGTTCGGTCGGGCCTGGGCCGCGACCGGTCGGTGGGTCAGCGATGCCGGGTGCTCGATGAGGGTCTCGGTGCCGCCCAGCGACACCGCATGGGTAGCCAGCTGGCAGGCCTTGGCCATGGCGGCCGCCGCAGGGTAGCCGCCGACGACCTCGAAGGCCATCACCGATCCGGGGCCCGACATCTGTCGACCGATGACGCTGTCAGGGTCACCTCCGGGCAGGCCGGGATAGTGAACAGCGTCGACCCACGGGTGCACAGCGAGCCATTCGGCGACCCGCTGGGCGCTCTCCTGCTGGGCCCGGACCCGGATCGGCAGGGTCTGGAGCCCGCGGTGCAACAGATAGGCGGCGAGCGGATGAAGTACGCCGCCGGTGACCGCTCGGACCCGCCTCAGGCTCGCTGCCCACTCCGGACCCGTGGCGACCACGCCGGCCATGGCATCTCCGTGGCCACCGATGAATTTGGTGGCGCTGTGCAGCACCAGGGCTGCACCTTGGCTCATGGGCTGCTGAAGTATCGGCGTGGCAAAGGTGTTGTCGACCAGGACCGGGACCTCGCCTGCCTGCGCGCAGATATCGTCGAGGTCCAGCAGTTGCAGGGTGGGGTTGGCAGGCGTCTCGACGACCACCAGGCCGGTGTCTGCGCGCAGGGCATGCTCGATCTCCTTGGGGCCGACCCAGCTGACCTCAACGCCCAGCAGGCCGTTGTCCAGCAGGTGATCCGTGCCGCCGTAGACCGGACGCACTGCCACGACGTGTCGTTTGCCCGAGGTGCTCATGGCGAGCAGACATGCGGTGAACGCGGCCATGCCGGAGGCGAAGGCGACGGCCTCCTCGGCGCCCTCGAGCTCGGCCAGAGCGTCCTCGAACCGGGCCACCGTCGGGTTCCACAGACGTGCGTAGACATGGCTGCTGCCGGGGACCGGACGCCCGCCGGTGGCAAGGGTCTCGTAGGCGTCGCCGCCGGACTCGACGTCTGCCAACGGGTTGGTGGTGGACAGGTCAATCGGGGGCACATGAACAAAGAGCCCTGCCAGGTCACGTCGACCAGCATGGACCGCACGAGTGTCGATGGCGTTCATGATGCCTCCTGAAAGTTCACTGGACCCACTCATTTTCGAGACTTCACAAGCCAACAATCAAGCATCTCGCGTTAGATTCGTCTCAGGTGAGTTTTTCTGTCATCTATTCGACATGCGAGGGCCTGGAGGCGACACCATTGAACAACGTTCGGCGCCCGGTACTCGATGAGATCGACCACGCGATCCTGCGACTGCTTGCGGGCGATGGCCGGATGCCCAACCTCGCCCTCGCCTCAGCGGTGGGGATCGCGCCGTCAACCTGTCTCGGGCGGGTCCGCGCCCTGCGTGACAGTGGTGTCATTCGCGGCTATCACGCAGACATCGACCTGAGCCTGGTGGGCTTGCCCATACAGGCCATCATCGCCGTCCGGATGCAGGCCCATCACCGTGACCAGATCCAGGCCTTCGTCACCGTCGCCCCGCACCTGCCGGGAGTGGTCGAGGTGTTCCATGTCGCTGGAGGAACCGACTACCTGCTGCACGTCGCAGCCACCGACCCGACCGCCTTGCACGACTTCATCCTCGAGTACTTCGCGGCGAGCCCGGCCATCCAGCATGCGGAGACGAGCCTCGTCTTCAGGCACCTTCGTGGCACCAACGTGCTGTCGGAACCCTGAGCCCGCGCGAGGGCCAGACTTGCCGGCAGCACGTGGGCGGCCGACGTAGTCGTGCGTCTCTGTTCCGGGCTCATTGGCGGGCGGGCTCAGTAGCGGGCCTGGCAGCACGCTCGGGCAGCACGCTCAGCAGCAGCGGGCCCGGGGGTTCGTCTCCTGGTGCTCCGCCCGGTGTCGCTCGAAGTGCCGGCGCGACATCGGCTCGGCGCCTTCCCTGCGGCAGCGCTCAAGGTACTCGTCCCACTTGGCCTCACCGGTCACCTGCTTGAGGTACCAGCGGATCCCGCGCCCGGCCTTCAGCACCGCGGTCATCATCTAGGCCCACCGGAACCCGAGCCGGCCAGCTCGCGCTGGGAGTGCTGGTAGTCGCGGATGGCTTCCTTCTCCTGCGGGGTGGCGAAGATCTCCGCCGCATCGACGAGGTGCGAGGGCTGGTGCGGGACCTCGGTGGTGGGGAGCCCGCCAAGCTTCGCCGCCTTGATCCAGATCGGAATCGCACTGGCGACCACGGTGAGGGTGAGCAGGGCGAAGAGGGTGATCAGGACGCCGTCCACCGTTGCATTCGTGATGATCTGCTGCATGTCGTCCATGGACTTGGCCGGCTTGAGCAGTTTGCCCTGGTCATACGCCGCCGAGTAGACCGAGCGCTGCTCGAAGAAGCCGATCTTCGGGTTGCTGGAGAAGATCTTCTCCCAGCTCGCGCTCATCGTGATGACCAGGTCCCAGGCGAGGGCGATGCCGGGAACCCATACGTACCTGGCCTTGCCGTGCTTCAGAAGCAGGGTCACGCACAAGGTGAGCGCGATTGCCGCGAGAAGCTGGTTGGAGATGCCGAACAGCGGGAACAGCTGGTAGATGCCGCCGAGCGGGTCGTTCACGCCGACATACAGGAAGTATCCCCACAGCCCGACGACCGCCGCGCTGGCGGACCAGGAGGCCGGCTTCCAGGAGATGTCGCCGTACTTGGGCCAGACGTTGCCGATCGTGTCCTGCAACATGAAGCGGCCGACCCGCGTTCCCGCGTCGACGGCGGTGAGGATGAACAACGCCTCGAACATGATCGCGAAGTGGTACCAGAACGCGGCCAGGCCCCCGCCGAACGCCTTCGTGAAGATCAGCGAGATCCCGAAGGCGAGGGTGGGTGCGCCACCGGTGCGCGAGATCAGGGTGGTCTCCTGGATGGACTGCGCGGCGGCGGTGAGGACGTCTGGGCTGATCGTGAAGCCGAGGTTGCTGACGAATGCCGCAGCCTTGGCCGCCGTGCCACCCGTGGCGCCCGCGGGACTGTTGATCGCGAAGTAGAGCCCCTGGTCGATGACGGAGGCGGCGATCAGGGCGCTGATCGCGACGAACGACTCCATCAGCATTCCGCCATACCCGATCATCCGGACCTGGCTCTCCTTGCCGATCATCTTGGGCGTGGTGCCCGAGGCGATCAGCGCATGGAATCCGGACAACGCGCCGCAGGCGATCGTGATGAACACGAACGGGAACAGCTTTCCGGCGAACACGGGACCGGTGCCGTTGAGCGCGAAGTCCGTGACCGCCTCGCTCTGGAGCGCTGGTCTGGCAATGACCAGGCCGATCGCGAGGAGCGCGATGACGCCGATCTTCATGAACGTGGACAGGTAGTCACGAGGGGCCAGCAGCATCCACACTGGCAGGATCGAGGCCACGAAACCGTAGATGACCAGAGCGAAGACCAGGTTGTTCGGGGACAGAGTCAGCGCATCAGCCAGACCCATCTGGCCGACCCAGTTGCCGCCGATGATGGCTGCCAGCAACAGAGCGACACCGATCCCGGTGACCTCCATGACGCGACCTGGCCGCAGGTAACGCAGGTAGAACCCCATGAACAAGGCGATCGGAATCGTGAGGCCGATCGAGAAGACGCCCCAGGGTGACTCGGCGAGCGCGTTGACCACGACGAGCGCGAGCACCGCGAGCAGGATGATCATGATCGAGAAGACCGCGATCAGCGCGGCGACACCACCGACGGTGCCGATCTCCTCCCGGATCATCTGGCCGAGGCTCTTGCCGTTGCGGCGCATGGAGAAGAAAAGCACCACCACGTCCTGGACCGCGCCGGCGAAGATGACGCCGACGATGATCCAGATCGTGCCGGGTAGGTACCCCATCTGGGCGGCCAGGACCGGACCGACGAGCGGACCGGCGCCGGCGATGGCCGCGAAGTGGTGCCCGAACAGCACCCTGCGGTCGGTCACGTCAAAGTCGGCGCCGTTCTGGAGTCTTTCGGCCGGCGTGGCCCGGGTGTTGTCGACGCCGAGCACCTTGTAGGCGATGAACCGGGCGTAGAACCGGTAGGCGATGGCGTATGACGACAGCGCGGCGAACAGGATCCACAGGGCCGAGACCTCCTCGCCCCGGGAGAGGGCCAGCACCGCCCAGCAGACCGCCCCGACAACCGCGACCCCCCCCCAGATCACCATGGACTGGGGCGTCATCTTCCGCCCTGTTTGCTCTGGAGCCGTGACGGTAGACATGGGGACCTCCCGATGGAGCTATTGGGTTGGCAGAAAACCTACGCCCTCCGCTGCCGCGCCGCACGCGCGGGTTGTGATCTGCGCCACCACGCGAATGGTCACCTCTCGTTCAGGGCCTCTACCATCTCGATGCTGTCCGATTCGTTCGCTGTCTTGTCCGGCCGGTGCCGGACCACCCGGGCAAAGCGCAACGCCAGTCCGGACGGATAGCGAGGTGAGGTCTGCACGCCGTCGAAGGCGATCTCCACCACCACTTCCGGGCGCAGCCGCAGGACGTACCCGTCGGCGGCCCCTGTTGCGTGCCGCGGCAGTTCGGCGCTCTGCCAGCGCAGCATCTCGTCGGTCAGCCCCTTGAACGTCTTGCCCAGCATGACGAACCCACCCGCAGGGCCGAACCGCCCCGCAGGGTCCCGTGCGCCCAGGTGGATGTTGCTCAGCCATCCGCTGCGACGACCGTTGCCGCGCTCGACAGCCAGGATGACCAGGTCGAGGGTGTGCACGGGCTTGACCTTGACCCAACCCGCCCCGCGGCGTCCCATCTCGTATCCGGCGTTTTCCGCCTTGACCACCACGCCCTCATGCCCCCGCGCCACGGCATCGGCGGCGAACGCCGTGGCCGCCTCGACCTGGGCCGGCTGGGTGACGTCGTCGACACGGAGCCTGGGGGTGAGGTGGAGCAGGGGCACAGCCCCCTCCAGGACGCCCCGGCGGACGTTGGCGGGCTCGTCGATCAGGTCGGTTCCGTCCAGGTGCAGGACGTCAAACAGGTATGCCGTCAGCGGAGTCCGCTCCCGGCCCACCTCAGGATCAACACGGCTTGCGGTGCGGGACCCGGTCTGCTGAAAAGGTTTGGGCCGACGGTCCTGGTTCAGGGCGATCAGCTCGCCATCGAAGATCGCGCTGTTTACCGGCAGGGACGAGATCAGCTCGACCACCTCGGGAACGCGATCGGTGATGTCCTCCAGGGACCGGGTCAGGACGTGGATCTCGTTGCCCCGTTTGTGGATCTGGGCCCGAATCCCATCGAGCTTCCACTCCACGCCGGCCGGTCCGGTCTTGGCCAGGGCGTCGGCGACGGTCTTGGCCGAGCTGGCCAGCATCGGGCTGACGCCCTGGCCGACCGAAAGGCGGAAGAGATCGAGCGCCCCCGGGCCGTCCAGCAGCAGGGCCTGCGCGACGACGGCGAGTTCTCCCCGCGTGGCGACGGCCCGGCGTACCCCGTCGACAGCCACTCCACCGGCGCCGGCCACCGCTGTCATGACCACCGACTCCAGTGCTCCCTGGCGCAGCCCGCCGCGCAGCAGGCCCAGGATGAGCTCTCGCTCCGGCGCGGTCAGTCTGGCGACCAGGCCCAGGAACAGGTCTTGGCGCACTGCCGAGGAACCGGCGCCGCCTAGCTCACTGGCCTGCTGCATCACGGCGTCCAGCTCGGACAGCGTCACCGTGCTCGTGTCAGATGGTGCCAGGTCGGACAAGGCCGACGGGGACGATGTAGACCGGTGCAACGATGACAGCTCGATGCCGGTGCGGCGCTGACGCAGGGTGCCGGAGAGATACCAGGTGGCCAGCCCGATCTCCTCTGCGGGGGTCGTGCCATCGACCACCTGGCGAGCGCACTGAAGCAGCAGATCGCCGATCAGTGACACCTTCGCGAGGCGCGACCTTGTTCCGGAGACCTGCGTCGAGGTCCGCACCACATCGGCCAGAAGCATGATGCCATGCTCGCAGGCAAGTCCGTCAGCCAACAGGAGGATGCTGGCAGAGATTTCTGACAGTCCGTTCAGCTCTGCGCAGAGGGTGGCCGGCATCGCCTCAACCCGCGGTCATGACATTCGCCGGCCCGAGGTTCGCTCGGCGGTCCTGTCGGCCCCGCGGGTTCCCATTGAAAGAGGGAACGACTATCTGAGAGACTGGTCTTCCTTCTGGAGGGAGCAGACATGGCTACCGCAAAGGCGGTGCGCTGGAGCGTATTCCGCTCACTGGTCACCGCGTTCCGCACGGCGACCCGCCCCGGCACCCCGGGCGTGGGAGCCCGCCTTGCCGCCTTGCCCCGACTGGTCTGGGCAACCATCAGAGGAGAGTATGCCGGGACGTCGCGCGCTCGCCTCGTCGGCCTTGCGGCCGCCCTGCTGTACGTCATCTCGCCCGTCGACCTGCTTCCCGAGATCGTCCTGCCCTTCCTGGGGCTCGCAGATGACGCCGTCGTGATCAGCTGGATCGCCGCGTCGCTGATCAACGAGACCGAGTCGTTCCTGGGCTGGGAAGTCGATCGCGCTCGCACCGTGCGTGGGCACGTCGTGGTGTGAGCTGCGTGATCTGAGCGGCCCGATCGCAGCCCCGTCCAATCCTGGATCGACCCGCACGTTCTCGTGCACAGGGGTCAGCGTTTCCGTGCACATGGGTACGCCCGCTGTTCCCACTGTCCACAGGCGTAGGCGGCGGCCAGCCATCACGGCCCTGTGGCCACCAGAGTCGTCCCATGACGACAACAATCCGCCTCAACGGTCCCGCCGACGTGCTGACCGTGTTGCCCTACCAGCTCGGCTTCCACCCCTGTCAGTGTCTGGTGGCGGTGAGCCTGCGGGGCTCGCGCAGCAACCGGGTTGGCTTGGTCCAGCGCATTGACCTTCCCCCATCTGAGCACGTGGGTGATGCCGTCGACGCCATGATGGTGCCACTTTTTCAGGACGCACCCGAGTCCGTGCTGCTCATAGGATTCGAGGAGATCGAGGGCCAGAGCCGAGCGATGCTCGATGAGATGGACGACGCCTGCCGCGCCTATGGCATCAAGGTTGCCGACCGTATGGTCGTGCGGGATGGCCGGTGGTTCGACCTGGACTGTGTCCAGAGCTGCTGCCCGCCCGAGGGTCTGCCATTGCCGGCACCGAGCGAGGTTCCGGCGGTCGCGGAGTTCGTCGGACGTGAGATCTGTCCGTTGCCGGACCGCTCGGCTCTGGCTGATCTGGTGGAGCCGAACAGGCCGCAGCCGGGCCGGGCGATCTCCCGTCTGGCGCAGGAGTGGCGACGGCTGCGACACGAGGCCACGGGCACCGGGCCGGCCGGCCTACCCGCAGGGCAGCAGGAGCCGGTGATAGCAGAGCGCGGGCCGGTGGCTGCGGAGTGCGGGCCGGTGGCTGCGGAGCGTGAGCTTCATGACTTCCGCGCGAGCGAGCTCGCAGTCTGGTCCCGCGTTCTCTGCTGCGAGGATGATGCCGAGCCGATCCGGGAGCTGCCACCACAGGATCTGGCCATGCTTGCGGCGTCGCTGACCGATGTGGACCTGCGCGACGGGCTTATCGCCTGGCTGTGCCCGGGCACCCTGTCCCTGGACCTGATCGACCCGTTTCTGTCCGCCCAGATGACCCGGGTGCTGGCGGAACCGCGGGTCCGTGGGGACCTGGAAGGCGCCGGTGGCATGGAGCAGGTCATCAGACTGCAACGGCTCGAGCGGCGGCTGTGTGAGCTCAGCGCCGCACTGCCGGACGCGTGGGCGGTGCCGACCCTGACCGTGCTCGCGTCCTTCTCCTGGTGGCGCGGAGATGGTGCGCTGACCCGGATCGCCCTTGATCGAGCACTCAGGGTCGAACCAGAATACCGTCTGGCCCAGCTCCTGGAGCGAATGGTTGACCTGGCCATCCGGCCCGAGCGAGCGTCCGCCTGATCGCCTGTCTGTGCTTGCGGAGGCTGTTCAGAAGATGGACAAGGCTTCCCCGGCAGAGCGTCTGATCCGTATAGTTAGGGACAGGTGATGAGTCCCAGCACAGAGCCCCGGCTTGCTGGGCGGCAACCCTCCTCCGCGGCGGGGTGCCCCGGGTGACGACCCGGTCGGCTCGAACAGAAGCCGGCAAGCGCGGGCCCGAGCAGACGGCGGGCCCAGATCTTCTGGAGCCCATCGTGACCGTTACCGCGAGACGTCACCGAGTGCGAGCTGTGAATCCCTTGACCCAGAACCAGCCCCAGCCCGATGAAGGGTCGGTCTCCTGGCCGACCGGAGCCTGGCGTGAGGGGTCCCCTCAGGGTTTGCGGCACAGTGTGGATATCGGCAGCCTGAGGTTCGAGGCCGGCGGAGCACTGCCGCAGGTGCGTATCGCCTACGAGACGTGGGGGAGCCTCAACCCGGCGCGCACCAACGCGATCATGGTCGAGCACGCCCTCACCGGTGACAGCCATGTCACGGGTGCCGCGGGTCCAGGGCATCCGACACCCGGTTGGTGGGACGGTTTGATCGGTCCCGGCGCCCCTCTGGACACTGACCACTGGTTTGTCGTGGCGAGCAATGTCATCGGCGGCTGCCAGGGCACCACCGGCCCGTCCTCTCCGGCACCGGACGGGCGTCCATGGGGGAGCAGGTTCCCGTTCGTCACCGTGCGTGACCAGGTGGCCGCCGAGGCTGCGCTGGCAGAGCGGCTGGGGATCTCCGTCTGGGCTGCCGTGCTCGGAGGCTCCATGGGCGGCATGCGGGCGCTGGAGTGGGCTGTGACTTACCCCGAGCGCGTTCGGCGGTGCATGGTGCTGGCCAGCTCCGCCTACGCGTCCGCCGAGCAGATCGCCTGGTGTCAGCCGCAGCTGCTTGCCATTCGGCAGGACCCCGACTTTGCCGGGGGTGACTACTACACGCGCCCACGGGGCCCCGACCTCGGTCTGGGTCTGGCCCGCCGGATCGCGCATGTGACCTACCGCAGTGAGCCGGAGCTTGATGCCCGCTTCGGTCGGGCGGCCCAGCCTGGCGAGCAGCCTCTTGGCGGGAGTGGTCGCTACGCGGTGGAGAGCTACCTCGACCATCATGCAGACTCGCTCGCGGCCCGGTTCGACGCCAACTCCTACGTGGTCCTGACCGAGTCGATGAGCTCCCACGATGTTGGTCGGGGACGTGGTGGCGTACGGGCGGCTCTGGAACGCATCACGGCCGATCTGGTGGTCGTGGCCGTCGACTCCGACCGGCTCTATCCGCCACGGTTGTCCGATGAGATGACGCAGGCCAGCGCCAGCTCGGGCCCAGTCCACCTGATCAGCTCGGACCACGGTCACGACGGGTTCCTCATCGAGATCGAACAGGTCGGCAAGATCGTGCGTCAATCGTTGTCGGGCGGACTCGGGGGCTGAGGCCCCGAGGTGGATAATCGGGTAGCCTTGCCGTCCGTGGCAGTGTGGCCGCGTGTGGTCAACAAGGAGGTTTCTGGGTGTCTGTTGTTGTGGGTTATGTGCCAACCAAAGAAGGCCGTTCTGCATTGCGCCGGGCTTCTGAGGAGTCCCTGTTGCGGCGAACCAAGCTGATCGTGATCAACTCCAGCCGCGGTGGCAAGGACTTTGACGCAGATGAGGCCCGCAGATTCGAGGCCGAGCTGCTCTCCGTCGAGAATCACCTTGACGAGGCGGGCGTAGAGCACGAGGTGCGCCAGCTCGTTCGTGGCAACGACCCGTCACAGGATTTGATCGAGGTGGCCAACGAGGTCAACGCTGACTTCATCGTCATCGGTTTGCGCCGACGAACTCCGGTCGGCAAGCTGATCTTGGGCTCCAACGCCCAACGCATCCTGCTGGATGCGTCGTGCCCTGTGCTTGCGGTCAAAGCGGGAGTCAACGACTGACAGGCGGGTGCCACCGGGCCCGACTGGTCCAGACCGGGCTCGACTGGTCCGGACCAGGCTCGGGCTGGTCTGGGAAGTGTTAGCACGGATTCCGCGTTGACCCTGGCGTCATGAAAATCCCGTACCTGATCTCCACACATGTGGGGCGCGCTGAAAGTACCAAAACCCAAGGTCCGCGAGCTTGACACGACCGTGCGCCGGAACCCCCTCTTGGGGAGCCGAAGCGGTAGCATGTCGTGAGACGTTTTACAATGGTCTTCAGCACGACCGGGAATCCTCCCGCCGGACCCGGTCTCCGCTAACTTCTCCCGCCCCACTGGTCATCGTTCGCGCTTCTGCGCCGCGATTGGCCCCACGCGTTGCAATGGCCTCGCGACGAAAGGTAGTCGGTGTCGACTGTGTCTAATGTTCCATCCGTGTCTGCGACAGTTTCATCCACCAAGGTTCCAGCAGAGTTCGCCCACCCCGCTCTCCAGGAGCTGGTGCATATCGGGACAACTCACGGTTCGGTCGACAGCGAGCAGCTGCGAGTGGCGTTGGTGCAGGCTGAGATCAGTCCCAAGCGGATGAAGGCCGTTCTTCGGTCGCTCGACCATCAGGGGATCCATGTGACCCTTGATGAGGCGACCGCGCACAGGGCTGTGGCAGCCGCTGCCTCCCGGGCCACGGCAACCGCAACCGCCACCAAGAGGGCGGCAGTGAAGAAGACTGCGGCGAAGAAGACGGCGGCGCAGAAGACGGCGGCGCAGAAGACCACCGCCGAGCCGGCGAAGTCCGCCACGGCGAAAAAGGCCGCGGCCAAGCCCGCCACAGCAAAGACCGCGGCGAAGAAGACCGCGGCGAAGGCCGTCACTGAGCCGGACAAGGCCCTCCCCGACAAGCACGCTTCCGCTGGTGCGGACAACACTGCTACCGATGCTGTGCCCGAGGCAGAGGCGGCCAAGTCGCGTCCCCGCAAGGCCGGGGCCAAGAGAGCCGCAAAGAAGGCTGTCGGCAAGCGTGGCGACAGCGACTCCGCGGCCGCAGGTGGCCACGTTGTGGACGACGAAGGCAAGGACGAGGCCGACGAGGCCAAAGCCAAGGCCAAGGCCGATGAGGAGGTGGACGAGACCAAGGGTTTCGTCATGCGTGACGACGATGAGGACGACGCGCCCGCGCAGCAGGTCGTGACAGCGGGTGCCACAGCTGACCCGGTCAAGGACTATCTCAAGCAGATCGGCAAGGTTGCCCTGCTGAACGCGGAGCAGGAGGTCGAGCTGGCCAAGCGCATCGAGGCCGGACTGTTTGGCGAGGAGAAGCTCAACGCCGGCGGCAAGATGGACATGAAGCTCAAGCGCGAGCTGTGGTGGATCTCCCAGGACGGCAAGAACGCGAAGAACCACCTGCTCGAGGCAAACCTCCGACTCGTGGTCTCGCTGGCCAAGCGTTACACCGGCCGCGGCATGCTTTTCCTGGACCTGATCCAGGAGGGCAACCTGGGCCTGAT
>JACMPC010000182.1 GCA_014377705.1 Dermatophilaceae bacterium | reverse complement strand
TGGATGCGATCCGCGCAGCACGTGAAGCACTCGCCCGGCCCGGCTCGGCACCCCGCGCGCCGGTGGGGAACGCCAAGCGTTGTCGGTACTTTTGGCGGCTCGCCGCTCCGCTGTCCACGCCGCCACCGAAGCCCAGCTACAAGTCTTCAGCCTCGTGATCGCTGCACCCGAACCCATCCGGGCCCGCTTCCGCGGCCAGAAACTACCCGGGATGCTCGCCACCGCCGCCAGCCTGCGACTGCACTCCGACTGGGACGTGGAGACCACTACCACCGTGCTGGCGTTGCGGTCCCTGGCGCGTCGCTTCGGTGCGTTGAACACCGAGGCAAAAGAGCACGAGAAAGCCATCCGGACCATCATCAAGTCTTGGCGACCTGACCTGCTGGAGGAGTTCGGTGTCGGGGCGATCGTGGCCGCCACCGTGCTCTGCGCTTGGTCCCACCCCGGCCGGATCCACTCCGAGGCCGCGTTCGCGATGCTCGCTGGCGTTGCGCCGATCCCAGCCAACAGCGGCCAGGTGACCGACCGCTACCGCCTCAACCGCTACGGCGACCGCCAACGCAACCGAGCCCTGCACATCATCGTCCAGTCCCGCATCCGCTACGACGACCCGACCAAGGACTAACGTGGCCCGCCGCACCACCGAGGGCAAGACCGGACGCGAGATCAAACGCCGCCTCTCCCGCTACATCGCCCGCGACCTGTTCCACCTACTCGAAAGCGGCCCCAAAAAGGCTTGACGAATCATAGGAGCGGCCCGCATCATTTCACCGCGTAAGTGTTGGTCGTCGTGCATCGACGGACAACG
This sequence comes from Dermatophilaceae bacterium, assembly GCA_014377705.1. Lineage (GTDB taxonomy): Bacteria > Actinomycetota > Actinomycetes > Actinomycetales > Dermatophilaceae > UBA4719. The sequence goes on along the minus strand of JACMPC010000182.1, from coordinate 4,107 downwards.
CCGACCGTCCCAGGATTGTCGGTCTCTTTGGTGTTGGGTCTCCGTACGGACTCGACAACGTGGGGCCCGTGGGCTCATGTGGGACGAAGTCGATGTCTAGCGGGCGCATCGACACGTGACACCATGGCGCAGTGGAGGAGATGACGGACGAACACGCGATCCGCTCCGGTGGGTGGGATCCGCGCTATGCCTTCGTGCGAGCAATATGCGTTAACTAAGGCTCGGCGGCCGTGCTCATTGACCCCAACGGCGACGGCACATCCATCGACTTGGACGAGTACCGCCACGGACCAGATGGCGATTGGATCGCTGCAAGCAGCAGCGGCGGCCGAGGAGACTCGGGTACGTCTTGGTCGCCCCGCATGGTGACGGCATACGGGCGCAGCGCGCCGAAGGCACGCATTCGGGTCGACTACTGCGGCGACACCTACTCCGTGACGGCCGACGAAGACGGCTGGTGGCTCTTCGCAACCCGATCTCTGGACGACCACAGCATGCCCGCGAGTAGTTCCGGCAAGTAACTGCTGTCGCATCCGATTTGCGAGTGATCGAACCACAAGGGACTCCCCGTGATACGGGGCTCACATCGCGTCATGCCCTCGTTGGCGTACGCATCGTCCCGACGGTAGATCTGTGTGTCACACGATTCGTACGGCTCGAGAGTCGGGTAATTCCACCGCGATCTCGACGCTTCATGTGTGCGAAGTCCTGAGGTCCAGGAGTCGCACCTGCCGCGCGGATAGTCCTGAAGGTGGTTCATACTTGGTACTTGTCAGGTTCGACAGGGGCTGGCTTCGCGGACGTGGTGTAGTCGCAGCACGCTTCCCTTCCAGGGAATGAGTCGAGGTTCAAATCCTCGCGTCCGCTCCATCTGCCGAAACCGGAGCCCAGCCACCGAGACCTCCCTGCGGACACTGACCGGCGTTGCGGGCTCCCGTCCCGCGGCCACGCATGCTCGCGTCAATCCACCGCGATTGGCTGCCTCTGTCGGCGCCGCCACCAGCACAGAGACTCCTGACTGGCGGAGCTCGTCGGTCCCACTTCGGGTCGGTGCTCAGCAGAAGTGGAAGACGAATCGACCTTGACCAACCGACGGGTCTCATTCCTCGACGGTCGAGACATCAGTGTTCAAGCCTCTCTCGCGTCAACCGTGCGGTGGGACAGCACGTCCCGGACAGCGGCCGCACCGTCTCGTCGGTCGACATTGCCCTCTGCGAGGCGCGATCCGGAGTTTTGGCGAATTGCCATCATGAACCTGACGGCAATTCAGACAGCTCCAGCGTGAGCAAGATCCAACCCACCCTCGCCGGGCAACCTGCCTGACAGAGGTGGTCGACCCGGGTCAACCTCCGCGGTGTCTGACCACGCGCCGGACGGACGGTCCCGGTCAGGCCGAAGGATGATTGACCGACTCGGCCCGGCCCGGGGTGGCGTTTGTCCGCTCCGGCGGCGCACCCTTCAAGACCACGACGCCGACGGCGGCGAGGAGCACGACGGCGCTGACCACCCACATCCCCGCCTCGAAGTTGCCGGTGAGGTCGGCCAATCGCCCGGTGATGTAGGGGGCGGCGAAGCCGGACGTGTTGCCCAGCGAGTTGATGAGCGCGATGCCTGCCGCCGCGCCGGCGCCGGTGAGGAACACCGAGGGGAGATACCAGAAAACCGGCAGTGCGCAGAAGATCCCGATCGAGGTCAGCGTCACCGCGATCATCACTGCGAACGGCGAGCCGAGGTAGAGCGCCACCGGGATGGACACCCCGGCCAGCAGCGCCGGCAGTGCCACGTGCCAGACGCGCTCCTCGGTGCGGTCGGAGTGTTTGCTCCAGAAAACCATCGCCACGGCACCGATGACGAAGGGGACGGAGACGATCAGCCCGGTCTGGACGAGTGAGAACGTGGTGCCGAACTGCTGGGAGAAGCCGGCCACGATGGTCGGCAAGAAGAAGCTCAGCGCGTACAGCCCGTAGACGATGCCGAAGTAGACCAGACCGAGGCAGATCACCCGGGGATTCGCCAGAGACCGCAGCGCCGAGGCGGACCCGTGCCGGGCCTCGACCTCGCGTTCCTCCGCTTCAATGGTGTCGGTGAGCCAGTCGCGCTCGTCCTTTTCCAGCCAGGAGGCGTCTGCAGGACGGTCCGGAAGGTAGAACCAGGTAACCACACCGAGCGCGATTGCCGGCAGGCCCTCCAGCAGGAACATCAGTCGCCAGCCCTCAAGACCCATCAACCCGTCGCCGTACTGCAGGATCGCGCTCGAAATCGGCGACCCGAGGGCAGACGACGCAGGGATCGCGACCAGGAACCAGCCGATCAGCCGCACTCGCTCCTTCCGAGGGAACCAGAACGTGAGGTAGAGCAGGATGCCTGGGAAGAAACCGGCCTCGGCGATCCCGAGCAGCACCCGCAGGATGAAGAGCGACTGGGCCGAGTTCGCCAAAGCCATCAGGGAGGCGACGATGCCCCAGCTGACCATGATCCGGGCGATCCAGCGCCGGGCACCGAAGCGGTGCAGTGCCAGGTTGCTGGGCACCTCGAAGAAGAGGTAGCCGATGAAGAACAACCCGGAAGCAAGTCCGAACATGGTCTCGGTCAGTTGCAGGTCGTCACTCATTGTCAGCTTGGCGAACCCGATGTTGGTGCGATCCAGGTAATTGATGAAGTAGAGCACTCCCAAAAATGGGATGAGGCGTAGCGCGACCTTGCGTACGGTGCGGGCCTGTAGCGCTTGCTGGTCTTCATCGTTCTTCGGGGCGACGGCCACCATGGATCTCCTCTGTTCTCCCGGGACGGTTGTCCGCCCCTCAGCACGCTAGGTGGTGCACATCACACCTGAAAGGGCTGCAGGTACCTTCAAATACCCAAGTTGTAGAGGCTTTCTCCACCTCGGAGGTCGCTGGAGACGTGAATGTCGGCACCCGGTTTCGCGGTGAGTTCCGGAGTATCGATGCGATCAAGGGCGAGTTGCGGTGGTTGCCAGCTGTTGCATCAGGCCGTGGAGACGAAGAGCCAGTTGGACCTCGAGGCTGTGCTCGGGGTCCTTCCACCGGGGACCCATCAATTGGGTAGCCCGTCTGAGTCGTTGATAGAGGGTGTTGGCGTGGATGTGCAGGATGCTGCACGTACGGGCGTGGTGCTGGGACTGCTCAAGGTAGACCGACAGGGTCCGAGCAAGGTCGCGCTGACGCTCGACATCGTGAGTCAGCACCGGGCCAATCGTCAAGTCGATGAACGACGTGATCTCGTTGCGCCCGGCCTGGCTGAACAGGGAGCGGTAGACCCCCAGCTCGCTGGCCTCGACGCAGTCGCCACGCCGCCCGAGGGCATGCAGCACGGTGGCTGTCTGACGGGCAACCTCGTGCGACAGACGCACTTCTCGGCTGCCGCCCGCGCAGGTCGCAATGCCGACAGCGCACGGCAACGACCCCCCGCTGAGCCGCGTGATGCGTTCCTTGAACTCGACGGCAGACGTTCCCGGGGCCAGGACGACGACGTGGTCGGCATGGTCTGCGGACCATCCGCGCAGTTCGCCCGACAGACGCGCGGCCAGCTGGGCGGCCCCTCGAGGGTCGCCGCTGCCTGGGTCCAGCACCACCACCAGCGAGACCGCATCGATGTCGATGCCAGATGACCGCGCGCGCCGCCGGATACTCGCCTCATCGGCGTCGGGCGCGAGCAACGCGTTGACGAACTCGCCGCGGGTGCGCAACTCGGCCTCGGCCACTGAGCGCTCGGACACAGCGACCAGCGAGATCGATATTGCCCCGATGGTCAGCAACCGCGCAGCCTCGTCGTCCAGGGTGGTGGGCGCAAACGTCACGAGGCAACCGATGTACCCGCTGCGCAGCAGGACCGGCACCGCTACTCCCTCGCCGGCGGCGGTATGAAGCCGGCGCGGTGACTGGGTGGCGGTGTCGACGAAGGTGGACCTGCCAACCTCAGAGGCGTCCACAGCGGGCCCCGCGAGCAGTTCGTCATTGGCGCCGAGCACCGTGATGGGGACACCGTTCGCTCGTTCGGGCTCGATGCCGATGTCTGCGAAGCTGCCACCCCGAATCAAGACGCTTGTGAGGTTCTCGCGCAGCTCGATGGCGCGCTTACGTGTTTCGT
>JACMPC010000181.1 GCA_014377705.1 Dermatophilaceae bacterium | reverse complement strand
TGAATCGGCACTTGTTGGTTTCCAGAGATCGTTAAAGAGATAACCCTGGATCCTCTACCCGCTTCACCTGAATCGAACGACCTTAGTCGAAACCGATCAGCCCCTCTTGAGTTGTCAACTGCCGCACCATCGAGACGGTACAACGGCTTCATCCTACTCTGTCCAACGACAGCGACGAGTAGATCATTCCTGCTGCAGCACCTCCGGGCTGACCGATCGTCCATGGATCAGCGCAACCGCGAAGATGCTGGCCACGATGAGCATGCCGGCCGAGATGAGGATGCCGGTGTGAAAGCCGGGTCCGAACACCGCCGGATCAGCGAAGTCCTTGCCCGTGATGCCGGCGATCGGCGGGATCGCCGCGATGGCGAGCAGGGACGCCGTGCGTGCAACCGCGTTGTTGATGCCCGACGCGATGCCGGTCTGCAAGGAAGGAGCGGCGGCCAGCACGGCCGTCGTCAGTGGTGCCACCAGTGTCGTCATGCCGATGCCGAAGACGATCGTCGCCGGCAGGACGTCGGTCACAAAACTCGCCCCCTCACCGATGCGAAGCATCAGCAGCAGACCGGCCGCCGCGATCAGCGGACCGAACGTCATGGGCCACCGTGGGCCGATACGCGCGGCGAGGCCACCGGCCCTGGACGAGAACAGCAGCATCAGGATCGTCATCGGGATCGTGGCAAGGCCCGCCTCCAGCGGTGAGAACCCCGCGACGTACTGGAGCTGCTGGACGAGCAGGAAGATCGCCGTCGAGAGCGCCCCGTAGATCGCGAAGGTGCAGATGTTGGCGGCGGTGAACACCCGGTCGGCGAACAGGCTCAGCGGTACCAGCGCTTGGGGCGTCACCTTCTGCTGGATCACGAACACCACCATCAGGACCAGTCCCACGATCGACCACAGCCACGACTTCTCGACGAGCCCGTAGGTCAAGGACGCCAGCCCGGCAGCCGTGAGCGCTGCTCCCTCGAGGTCGAGTCGGTCCTGCTGCCCCTTGGTCTCGGGCACGTGCTTGAGGGACAGCCAGATCACGATGGCCGCCAGTGGGACGTTGATCCAGAAGATCGAGCGCCAGCCCGCGGTGTCGACGAGCCAGCCCCCCAGCAACGGGCCGATCGCCGTGGTCACCCCGGCCAGTCCCGACCACATGCCGATCGCGGGGCCGCGGTCCTCGGGCACGAACGATGCCGAGATGATCGCGAGGCTGCCGGGCGTCAGCAGCGCCGCCCCGACCCCCTGGAGCCCACGAGCGACCACCAGCGTCTCGATGTTCGGCGCCACCGCGCACAGCACGGAGGCTGTCGCGAATCCGGCCACCCCGGCGACATACACCTTCCGTCGGCCGAGCCTGTCGCCCAGCGAGCCACCGACAAGAATCAACGCCGCCAGTGTCAGCGTGTAGGCGTTGACGATCCACTGGACCCCGGCCGCTCCGGGGGCAAGATCCTCGTTCATGGCCGGCAGCGCCAGGTTGACGATCGAGCCGTCGAGGAACGCCATGCCGGTGCCGAGGATCATCGCAGCAAGGAGCCATCTGCCCTGCGCGCTGGCCAACCTCACGGCTGCAAGCTCACCAGTGGATGCTCACGACTCGACGCCGAAGAGTGCAGCCCCGTTGCGCCAGAGGACGCTGCGCATCCAGTCGTCACCAAGACCGAGCCGTTCGAGGGCCTCGACCTGGTGGGCGTAGACGTAGGGGATGTTGGGAAAGTCGGTACCGAACAGGATCTTGTCCTGCAGCGCGAGCAAACGAGGGCCGATGCCGTCTGGCACGGGTGCGTCCCAGAAGTCGACGAACGCCATCGTGGTGTCGAGGCGTACGTTCTGGAACCGGTCGGCAAGATCGAGGAACTCCGAATACTCGGGCATGCCGAGATGCGCGATGACCAGGGCGAGATCGGGGTGCCGCGACAGTACGTCGGCGACCCCGGCTGGCCCGGTGTGCGCGCCGGGCGCAGGACCGGAGCCTGCGTGGAGCACGATCGGGGTGCCGCTCGACGCCAGTGCCTCCCAGACCGGCTCGAGCAGCGGGGCGTTGGGCGCGAAGTTGCCGACCTGCACGTGGACCTTGAACACCTCGACGCCCTGCTCGAGGAGCTCTGGCACGTAGGTCGCCGCCTCGGGCTCGGGGTAGAACGTGGCCGACCGCAGCGCGTCGGGCGTGCGGGCCGCGAAGTCGAAGGTCCAGTCATTCATGAACTCCGCGACGCCCGGCTTGTGGG
>JACMPC010000180.1 GCA_014377705.1 Dermatophilaceae bacterium | reverse complement strand
GGCCGCCGGAAGCGCCACCTCGCGCGCGCCCGAGACTCCGATCGCGCCCATGCTCAGCGGGTCGACGACGACCGGGACGTCGGTGACGAGAGACAGCCCCTCGACCGCGGCGGCCAGCTCGGCCCACGCCTGCGCGGTGGACCGGCCGACCGGTGGCATGGTCATGGAGCTGCGCGACGGCAGCGTCCCAAGCCCAAGCCGAAGCTGAAGGAAACCCGGCATGTCACCCCTGCGGGTCCACAGCAGTGGAGTGAGCCGGCGGGCGCCCTGCCCGCACTCGGTGCTGGACGGGTTCTCCCGGCGACGCTGTTCGGCCTCGACCTCGAGAGACCCGCGGATACCGGTGGCCACGATCTCGACGTCCTCGCGGAAGTCCCGCATCTGGCTCTCGAAGTCCTTCTTGCCACCCCGGCGCTGCTCGACGTGGTTGCCGAGCATCATCATCGGCGACATGAGCACGAACATCAGCGAGTAGGGGCTCTGGGTGAAGGCGAACATGCCCATCCCCATGAAGGCCGGAAACATCATCGCCAGCCACGGCATCCGCGACGGTTTGGGGCGCTCGGGCAGTCCCGGCAGCTCGAAGGTGCGGCCCTCGAACAGCGGGGCGAGGCGCGGCGACCTGGTGAAGGCCACGGACGCCGAGCCCGCGACGTACCCGCCGCCGCCGGAGGCAGTCTCGGTCAGCCGCACCTCGACCTCGGTGTCACCGAGCCTGACCCGGTCGCCCGCCTGCAGGACCGCGCGTGGCACCTCGGCGCCGCCGACCGAGATCCCGTTGGCCGAGCCGAGGTCCACGACCTCCACGAGTGGGGCCGCTGAGACCTCCAGGGAGCCGGCGATGACCAGCTTGGCATGGCGGCGCGAGACCGAGGAGTCGCTCAGCCGGATCTCGGCACCACGCCCCCGACCGAGGTATGCCGTGCCCCTCCAGAGAGCGAACTCCCTGCCGGCGTCCGGACCCGCCACAATCGTGGCCACTGCAGCGGGACGGCCGACCACGGCCTCGCTGCGGCGGGTGACGGCCACCGCGACCCCAGATCGCAAGCCGCTCTCAGGGACGGTCAGCCGGGGGTCGATCGCCCGGTGGTTCTGGTCGGCCAGCGACAGGGTGTATCCGACCTCGCCCGCCGGAACCGCTCCGGCGAGTCCTGCCGGTCCCGGAGTGGACGCCACACCACCCGCGGACTGATCGGGATCTGCGCACGCAAGGTAGGCGGCCAGGTCGCCGATCGTCGTGGCGGAGTCGATCGTGGCGACCAGATCCCGGCGGTCCTGACCACTGGACTCGAGAGCGAACTTCAGCTTCATCTGGTGGGCCGGGCGTCCAGGAGAACCAGGTCGCCGGCGGTGACCAGCTGGGTGGACAGCGCGTGCTCGACCAGAGCGGCCTTGCGGTTGCTCGCAAGGGCGCCGATCCCCCCGTGCAGTCCCCTGGTGCCCGCGTCGGCCAGCTTCTGGCAGACATTGTCCAGCTTGCGGTTGAACCGGGTCAGGGTCCAGCCGATCCGCTCTGCTGCGGCGGCCGAGGACGGGATCCGGCTGGTGCCGGGCCTGCTGCGGGACAGCGAGCCCTCGCACAGGGCGACCATGAGCAGCTTCTGGTCGGGCGTGAATGACACCCGCCCGACGGTCATCTCACCGAAGTGGCCCTGCTCGAATGGATCCACCGCCACCGGGGCGAACGCGGGATCAGACACGAGAATCTCGAAGTCATAGGTGGTCGGCCCGGCGGTGAACCAGACCAGGGTCCGGTCCCCCGCCAGCGGGATCCTGGCCCCCGGCGCGAGCCACGTCTGCAGCAACCCGCTGTCATCAGCGACTGTCGCGGTCAGGGTGGACCCGACGTTGGACAACCACCACAGGCCGCCCTGCTCAAGAATCACCAGGAACGTGCGGTGCAGGTACGGGTTGTCGTCGATCTCGACGTCGCCACAGCGCCCGATCGTCAGCTGCCGACCCGTCGCCACGGGAAACTCCTCACCGCAGAACAGGACCTTCACCGTGGCATCGATCACCCCGAAATGTTCGCATGGATGTGCCGGACCCCCGACGAGTTATGCACAGGCAACGGTCCACCGCCGCGCGGCAGGGCCTCAGGTCGTGCTGTCGGGCTCGGGCTGCTGCGTCCACCAGGCCCGCAGGGCCTCGACCGCTGCCTCGCGGCCGATGGGACCCTGGTCCATCCGCACGGCAAGCAGGTGCTTGTATGCGCGGCCCAGCACCGGACCCGGCGGGATGCCCAGAATCTGCGCGATCTCGTTGCCGTCCAGCTCGGGTCGCACGGCGTCGAGCTGCTCCTGGGCCATCAGGGCGGAGATCCGGACCTCGAGGTCGTCGTAGATGCGGGACAGGGCGCGCGCCTTGCGAACGTTACGGGTGGTGCAGTCCGAACGGGTCAGCCGGTTCAGCCGTGGTAGCAGCGGCCCGGCGTCGGTGACATAGCGGCGTACGGCAGAGTCGGTCCACTCCCCGTCGCCGTAGCCGTGGAAGCGCAGGTGCAGCTCGACGAGACGGGACACGGCCTTGATCGTGTCCTTGTCAAAGCGCATCGCTCTCATCCGGCGAGCTGCCAGCTTGGCTCCGACCACCTCGTGATGGTGGAAGCTCACACCGCCACCGTCGACCTCGAAGCGCCGCGTCGCGGGCTTGCCGATGTCGTGCAGCAAGGCGGCCAGGCGCAAGATCAGGTCCGGCCCCGGGACGGATGAGGCCGGACCGTCGGCAGGGCCCTCCATAGCGATGGCCTGCTCGAGCACGATCAGGGAGTGCTCGTAGACGTCCTTGTGCCGGTGGTGCTCGTCGATCTCGAGCTTCAGTGCCGGCAGCTCGGGCAGCACGTGTCCGGCCAGACCCGTATCGACGAAGAGCGCCAGACCCTGACGCGGGGCGGAGCCCATGATGAGCTTGACGAACTCCTGGCGGACCCGCTCCGCCGAGACGATCCCCAGCGACGACGCCATCTCGGTCATCGCCACGACCACCTCGGGTGAGGCCGTGAAACCCAGCTGGGACACGAAGCGTGCCGCCCGCATCATCCGCAGCGGGTCGTCACCGAAGGACAGCTCCGGGGTGCCGGGGGTGCGCAGGATCCGAAGCTCCAGATCGGCAAGCCCGTCATGGGGGTCGACGAACTCCAGCGAGGGCAGCCGCATCGCCATGGCGTTGATCGCGAAGTCACGCCGGACCAGGTCGTCCATCAGGTTGTCGCCGAAGGCGACCACGGGCTTGCGGCTGACCCGGTCATAGGCGTCCGCCCGATAGGTGGTGACCTCGATGACGTGCGTCCCCTTGCGGGCGCCGATGGTGCCGAAGGCCCGGCCCACGTCCCAGTGGTTGTCAGCCCAGCCGGCCAGGATCGCCTGGGTCTGGTCGGGTGTCGCGGACGTGGTCAGGTCCAGGTCCGGGGACACCCGCCCCAGGAAGGCGTCACGCACCGGGCCGCCCACGAGGGCGATCTCATGACCGGCGACGACGAACCTGGAGCCCAGCTCGGTCAGCAGCGGCAGGACCGGGGCCAGGCGGCGCACCGCCTCACGCAGGAGGGCACTGGTCAGGTCGGAGGCAGCCACGAGAGCCAAGCGTAGGTGACGCCGCCGCGCATACCGGCGTTGCAGTCCATTCACGGGCTTGGCCGGAGCCACCGCCAACGCTGGCTACAGTTGACCAATGACCTCCTGCCCCCCCAAACCGACCCAGCTGCCACACCGGCTGCCGGAGGTCGAGGAGGTGTCCGCGGGGGGCGTGATCGTGGATGTTCACGACGGGGTGGCCCGCGTCCCGGTGATCGCGCGCCGCAACCGGGCCGGTCGGGTCGAGTGGTGCCTGCCCAAGGGTCACCTGGAGAGCAACGAGACTCTCGAGCAGACCGCCGTGCGTGAGGTGGCTGAGGAGACGGGGATCACCGGCCGCATCCTGGCCCCGCTGGGCACCATCGACTACTGGTTCTCAGCGTCGGGCACGAGGGTCCACAAGATCGTCCACCACTACCTGCTCGAGGCCACCGGCGGTGAGCTGAGCATCGAGGGTGACCCAGACGCGGAGGCCATC
>JACMPC010000179.1 GCA_014377705.1 Dermatophilaceae bacterium | reverse complement strand
TGGGCGGGGGAACGGATCGGGGTCGGAGACCAGATCGCGACCCGGCGCAACGACCGCGACGCTGACGTTGCTAACCGTGACACCTGGACCGTAACCGGCGTGCTGATCGACGGCGGCGTGGTTGTTGTCGGAAGCCGTGGCCAGCGGGTTCTGCCCGCCGCTTACGTCCGTGACCATGTCGAGCTCGCCTACGCCTCCACCGTCTATGGCGCCCAGGGCGCCACCACCGGCGCCGCGCACCTGGTCGTGGGGGAACACACCGGCGCAGCCGGCGCCTATGTCGCGATGACCCGGGGCCGGGACCACAACACCGCCCACCTGGTCGCCGACACACCGCAGGAGGCCCGGAAGCAGTGGATCGAGGTCTTCAACCGGGACCGCGCCGACCTCGGCCCGGCCCACGCCGCCCGGCTCGCCGCCCAGGAAGCCGCCCCCTACGCCGCCCACCGCCCACTTGGCGCGGCCCTTTCCGACCTTCGGGACGCCTGGACCCAAGAACACACCCTGGCCCAGGACCTCACGGCCGCCCGACGTGAATGCGACCAGCTCGTCGAGGTCGTGCCCCTGCGCGCCCAACATGACGCGCAGGTCGCCGCCGGGCGCGCGACGTACGAGCAGGCACGCGGCCACGCCACCCAGGCGCGCGAACACGCCGGCCAGCTGGAAGCAGTCGTTGGCGCCGATACGTTCCAGCTGGCTGGCCGGCTGCGCCAGGAGTGGGACGCCAGCCGCCCGGCAGCAAGAGCAGCCGCACAGACCATTGCTGCAGGCACCGGCCGGATCGGGCAACACCGCGGCGCCGTCCGCCGCGCCAGCGACCACCTCCACGCGTGGGCCCAGCAGTGGCGCCCGATCGTGGCATCCCTGCCGACCGACACCGACCAGCTCGCGGTCCTCGCCGGTGGCCACGACAGCCCCAACCTGACCGAGACCATCAGCGCCTACGCCCACAAAGTCGCTGAAGGTGCCCACCCCGACCACGCACCCGCCCAAGCCGCGGCCCACGCCGCGCGCCACACAGCAGCCCGAGCCCTGGACGTCTACGACAAAACGCGCACCAGCTACCCCGCCGAACTCGACGACCACGGCAACCTCGCCTGGCTGCCCGATCCCGCCGGCCACCTCGCAGAGGCCGAGCTGGACGTCGCCGACCTCACCGACCAGGTGCGCGCCGCCCAGGGGCGGGTCCGCGCGGCACTGGCCGAACCCGCGATCCGCTCGCTGCCACCAGAGCGCATCCAGACCGAACGCGAACGCTGGGCAAGCGACCGTCAAGCGTTGGCTCAGGAAGAGCGCACGGCCATTGGCGGCCCAGACGTCGCACCGTCTGCGACAAGCGGGCGTCAGCACGAACGATCCGCGGCTTCCTACGCACCCAAGCCCGGGCGCGGGATCAGCCGCTAAACCCAAAGTAACGATTACGTAACGATTCCCTTGGATCTGGTCGCTAACCCACATTTTCGTCCTTAGGGAGTACGGCACAGGGTCAGCGATGGCCGACGACAACCAGGAAGGCAACGCCAGATGTCCACCAAGGGGGCCGAACCGCACTTACAGGGGTAACCAGCCACATCACGAAGGAGCACACGATGACCCACCAGAGCCACCCCAACGACCCACCGCCCGCCGGCGACGAACTGCTCACCATCAGCGAGGTCGCCGCGATCGTCCGCGCACCCCTCGCCACCCTGCGTTACTGGCGCCACCTCGGCACCGGCCCCCGCAGCTTCCGCCTCGGCCGACGAGTCGTCTACCGAGCCGGCGACCTACGGGCCTGGATAGACGCACAGGCCGATGCTTCAGACGCCGCCGCAGCAGCCAGCGAACAGGGATAACCCAGCAGAACACGACACGTGGGCAACGTCACCACCGGGACGTAGCCTGCCTTGGAGGCAGAAAGGTGCTCACACATGGCAAGCATCGAGAAGCGCACGCGCAGTGGGCAGGTGCGGTGGTACATGCGGTACCGCGACCCGGCCGGCGCGCAGCGGACAAAGACGTTCGACCGCAAGGTCGATGCAGAGCGATTCCTGGCGACGGTCGAGTCGGCCAAGCTGACCGGCTCCTACATCGACCCTGCGGCTTCCCGGCTGACGGTCGGGATCTGGGCGAAGCGCTGGCTCGACGGCCAGACGCACTTGAAGCCGTCGACCCGTGAGCGTTACGCCGGCATCCTGCGCGAGCACATCGACCCACGCTGGGGCACGACCAGGCTGGCGGACATCTCGCACAGCGCCGTTCAGACGTGGGTCTCTGAGGTGGCGGCATCGAGATCGGCAGCGACGACCCGCAAGGTGCACAGGGTCCTGTCGCTGGTGCTCGCGATGGCGGTCAAGGACGACCGGCTGGTGCGCAACCCGGCCGCGGGCGTTTCCCTGCCCCGCGTCAACGCCGCCGAGCGCATGTACCTGTCCCACGAGCAGGTGCACGAGCTCGCTGAGGCCTGCGGGCCGCACAGGCTTGTGGTGCTCTTCCTCGCCTACACGGGCGTGCGGTTCGGCGAGATGGCAGCGCTGCGGGTCGGGCGCCTGGACCTGATGCGCCGGCGAGCGACGATCGCCGAGTCGGTGACGCTGGTGCGGGGTGTGCAGACGTGGGGAACACCGAAGGGTCACGAGCGCCGGGAGGTGCCGATCCCCCGCTTCCTGATCGATGACCTGGCCGCGCACGTCGCCGGCCGCGAGCCCGGGGCGCTGGTGTTCACCGCTCTGAAGGGCGGCGCGCTGCGGGCTCAGGGGTTCCAGCGCACGGTCCTGACCGAGACGGCCGCCTCGCTGGGCCTCGAGGGCCTGCATCCACACGCGCTACGCCACACCGCGGCCTCGCTGGCGATCGCGTCGGGGGCGAACGTGAAGGTCGTCCAGCAGATGCTCGGGCACAAGTCCGCGATCATGACGCTCGACCTGTATGGACACCTGTTCCCCGACCAGCTGGACGAGGTCGCCGACCGTCTGGACGCGGCGGCTCGCACTGTTGTGTACCCGATGTGTACCCGGGCCGACATCATCCCGATGTCGATGAGCTGAGAAATGACCAATCCCCCTGGAAACCAGGGGGATTGGAGGTGTAGCCCCGACGGGATTCGAACCCGTGCTACCGCCTTGAGAGGGCGGCGTGCTAGGCCACTACACAACGGGGCCCTAGCTTGTGCTGCCGAAGATCAACGACCCTCAGCAGCGGAGGAAACCATACCGGTAACGGTGGCAATCTCCGAATCGCGCCCCATTCCCAATGGTTCGGGGCGATCTTCACGCTGGGGTACAAGGACTCGAACCTAGACTAACTGAACCAGAATCAGTCGTGCTGCCAATTACACCATACCCCAAGGGGTATCACTTCCGTTTACCTCACGGCGCTCGGATGATGACCCGAGGATGAACCCTACCGGCCTGATCGCCCGGTCCCAAATCCGTTCTGTTCATGTGCCAAGGTACGGCCTGTCGGGCCTCGGCGCAGGCCAACAGCGACCGGAGGCCACCCCGGGCTGCCATGGCGTCAGCCGCCCGCCAGGAGGGCTGGAAAAGGCACCGGAAGTGACCACGGGTATGTCGTGAGCCCGGGCGCGTTCCTGGTGAGGGTGTCCCGAATCGCCACGACGGCAAAGACAACCGCCAGGCGAGAGCAACTCCAGCAGATCGGCGACGCGCGCCTCCCGCATCTCGGAGCAGGTCAGCTCGCCCGCGGTGAATCGGAGGAAGAATTCGCCCTGGTCACCAACGTCCGCTCCAGCTCCGGCTTCCGGGCGTTCAGAAAGTGGCTCGCAGGGACCGCAGCCGGGCCAGTGAGGACTCGCGCCCCAGGATCTCCATGGACTCGAACAGAGGCGGGGAGATCCGGCGGCCGGTCACCGCGACCCGCAGCGGGGTGAAGGCGAACTTCGCCTTGATACCCAGACCATTCACCAGAGCCGAGCGAAGAGCGGCCTCGATATCGCCGGCAACCCAGTGCGGCAGCTCCTCGAGCGCCGGAATCGCCACGTCCAGCACTGCCGCCGGGTCACCCTTGAGCTGAGTCCTGGCATCGTCTGCCACGACCAGCTCGTCATCGGAGACGAGCAGGAACGTGAGCATCCCCTCAGCCTCGGACAGCAGCTGCATGCGCTCCTGGACCAGTGGCGTGGCAACCGTGATCACGGCGACCTGCTCTGCCGTCGGCTCGGGGCCGAGCACGCCGGTCAGGCTGAGGTGACCGACGATCCGTCGCGCCAGCTCGCCGGAGTCCAGCGACCGGATGTAGTGGCCGTTGAGCCACCCGAGCTTGTCGAGGTCGAAGATCGGGCCGACCGGGTTGACCTTGCTCCAGTCGAAGTCGGCGACGAACTCCTCGAAGGTCATCACCTCGCGCCCGTCCTCCTTCGGCGGATACGCCAGCAGGGCAAGGAAGTTCACCAGCGCCTCGGGCAGGTACCCCTGCTCACGGAACCAGGTCAGCCGGGCCGCCGGGTTCTTGCGCTTGCTGATCTTGGACTTGTCGACGTTGCGCAGCAGCGGCATGTGGGCGAACGCGGGCAGCTCGAGCCCGAGCCACTGGTAGAGCAGGACGTGTTTGGGGGTGGAGCTGATCCACTCCTCCCCGCGCACGACGTGGGTGATCCCCATCTCGTGGTCGTCGACGACTACCGCCAGGTGGTACGTCGGGAAGCCGTCCGCCTTGACGATGACCTGGTCATCGGGGTGCGGGGCGTTGAGCTCGCCCCGGATCAGGTCCGTGAACCGGGTGTCCAGATCGGCCGGGATCAGCATCCGCACGACCGGGACCTCCGAGAAGCCCGGCAGCGCGGCTCGCTCTTCACGGGTCTTGCCGTAGCAGAGCCGGTCGTAGCCGGTCGGCTGCTTGGACTTCTGCTGCGCCTCCCTCATCTGCGAGAGACGCTCGGTGGAGCACCAGCAGTGGTAGGCGTGCCCGCTGGCCAGCAGCCGGTCGACATACGGGGTGTACCGGTCCAGTCGCTCCGACTGGCGGTAGGGGGCGAACGGTCCGCCGATGTCGGGGCCCTCGTCCCAGTTCAGGCCCAGCCAGTGCAGCGTGTCGAAGATCTGCTGCTCGCTGTCCTCACGGAAGCGAGCTTGGTCGGTGTCCTCGATGCGCAGGATGAACGTGCCGCCCTGCTGGCGGGCAAAGGCCAGGTCGAAGAGGGAGACGTATGCCGTGCCGACGTGCGGGTCGCCGGTCGGCGAGGGTGCAACGCGGAGACGAACCGGACGGGAGGTGCTTGATGCGCTCATGATGGCCCAATTCTAGAGCGGTGCGAACGGGGCTCGGGAGGCGGTCAGTCTCGACGCAGGAACGGGTTCGACAGGATCCCGATGCCCTCGATCTCAACCTCGACCCGCTGGCCGTGGACGACAGGCCCCACGCCGGCCGGAGTGCCGGTGAGAATGACATCGCCCGGCAGCAGGGTGAAAGCCTGCGACACGTAGGCGACCAGGGCGGCCACGGTGTGGATCATGTCGGACGTCCTGCCGTCCTGGACGATCTCGCCGTCGCGGCGAGTGACGATCGAGAGGTCTCCGGTGTCGAGGTCGGTCTCGATCCACGGCCCGAGCGGGCAGAACGAGTCGAAGCCCTTGGCCCTGGCCCACTGCCCGTCGGACTTCTGCAGGTCACGGGCAGTCACGTCGTTGGCGCAGGTGTAGCCGAAGATGACGTCGCCGACCCGCTCGACCGGGACGTTCTTGCACATCCGGCTGATGACCACGGCGAGCTCCCCCTCGTAGTGAACCTCGCTGCTCTGGCGGGGCATCACCACCGGGTCCCCCGGTCCGACCACGGCGGTGTTGGGGATGAGGAACACCAACGGCTCTGTGGGAGCCTCGCCACCCATCTCGGCGGCGTGCGCGGCGTAGTTCTTGCCGATGCCGATCACCTTGCTGCGGGGAATCACCGGCGCCAGCAGCCGGGCGTCCTCAAGCAGGACCCGGTTGCCGGTGAAGACGATCGGCTGGTGGAGCGGGTCGCCCTGGATCTCGGCGATCCACTGCTCGCCAGGATCGCCCTGCACGATGCCGTAGGTCGGGTCCTCACCAAGGGTGTATCTCGCGATGCGCACGGACCGAGCCTATCCGGCGGCACCCCGAGCACTCTTGTCGACCATGACTGACCGGCCGAGCCAGCACCAGTGGCGCCGGCTCGAAGCCAGGCACCACGCCCGGGTCGACGCTGCCACCGCCGCCCACCGGGGCAGGTGGCAGAACCCGCGCAGACACCCGATCGAGAACCCACTCTTCTCCTACTACAGGCTCAGCCCGGCGCAATGCCGACGGTGGCATCCCGGCCTCGGGTTCGCGCTGGAAGGTGCCTGTGAGCGTGCCGGGTGGAAGTTCTACCGGTATGCCGAGGGGATCGCCGCCATGGATCCCAGCACCTTCCTGGCCACTTCGATGCTTTCCGGTTCTTCACCGAACCCGCGACTTCGCAGCGCGCGCGGCGGTGCTGCGCCGCCGGCTCATCAGCTGCTGCGACAGGCTGGTCCCCGCGCAGTCTCAGTCCTGATCCGACCAATGGACAGGGCAGGTCAACGACGGCGGCACCGTGGTGCTCGAGTCGCCCCTAGCCGCATCCAGCTGGGACTGGATGAGATAGATGGCGCCGGTGAGGTCGGTACCTCTGATATCAGCGTCCCTGAAGTCAGCGCCGATGACGTCGGTCATTCTCAGGTCAGCATCTCGCAGGTCGGCCCCGATGAGATAGGCCCCTCGCAGGCTGGCCCCCCGCAGGTCGGCTCCGCTGAGATCGGCCCCGATGAGATCGTCCCCCCGGTGGTTCTTCCGGTGCGCGAACCCTGCCCGGGCAAGCTCGCTGGCCGCCAGCAGTAAATCGTTGACCCCTGCCCGATGTGCTGCGGTGTCCAGCTCCAGGAGAGCTTCCGGGCTCTGCCCGGTGAGACGTTCGGTCGCTCCAACGGCCCGGCTGAGCCCACCGTGCAGTGACCGGGCCGCCGTGATCGTGAGGGCTTCGCCCAGATACCAGAGGAGCTCATGCAGGTCCCGCATGACCGGAGACACCTCGCACATCTGCTTCGCGGTTCGTGGTGCACCCCGCCAGTCCTGTCCGGCGAAGGTCACCTGAGAGACCTGCTGCCCGGCGCCGAAGCAGTCATACACGGTGCAGCCCCGGAACCCCCGCTCTCGAAGGCTGGTGTGTATGCCGCAGCGAGAGTCCGGTCGCAGGTTGGGGCACGGCTGCCCGGCTGGTTTGTTGATCGCGAAGTCCGCCGAGGCCGAGAACGCCGGCACGACACAGCACAACGCAAGACAGCTCTCGCAGTCAGCTCGCAGGTTGAGCCCATTTTCCACACCATGCAATCTATTCCTCCCCTTCCCGGGCTGCGCGGCGATTGGATGAGCCCTGGGGGGCCATTCGTACATTTCTTTGCGCGTTTCCATGTAGCGAGGCGCTCCGCGCCGCAGGGTGGAATCGTTGACGAGCAAGGCGCCATATGTGAGATGCCGACACTGAGCACCACCATCACACACCCGTCTGGCGTCGGATCCCTGGACGTTGACATGCCTCGCAGCAGCGACCTCAACGACGGTCAAGAGCAAAGGAGATCGCGAAGATGGCCCGCACGTCCGCAGTAGATCTCCCACGTGCTGTGCAGATGCGGCGGCCCCATCAGTGGCTCATTGGCGGGGTCCTCCTCGCCGCAGTGCTCGGCTTGGCGATCGTCGTTGTCAGCCAGCCTCGCAGCGGGCTGGCCCAGACGTTCGGCGACCTGGCCCAGGTGGCCGCGGCCCTGCTCGCGGTGGCCGGCTGCATGAAGGCCGCGAGACGAGGCGGACCCGACCGCCTGGCATGGGCCGCGCTGGCATCGGCACTCGGCATCTGGGCGACCGCGATCGCCCTGTGGACCTGGTACGGGCTGACCCGTGGTCATGTCCACCCCTTCCCCTCACTGGCCGACATCGGGTTCGTCGGATACGCCGTGCCGGCGGTGGCGGCCCTGATGCTGTTCGCCCGATCGTCGTGGCGCCGGGCATCCCGGCTGCGCGAGCTGCTCGACGCCGCTGTCATCGCCGGGTCGGTCCTGTTCGTGAGCGGGTCCACCGTGCTCGGCTCGGTCTACGAGTCAGGCGACACCGGCCTCACCCGCCTCGTCGGGCTGGCATACCCGATAGCGGACATCGGGGTGGCCTCGGTCGTGCTGGTACTCGCCATGCGAGCACCGCCCGAGCAACGCCTGCCCTGGCTTCTGCTGGGGGCCGGGCTGGTGCTGCTGACCATCACGGACAGCACGTTCGTGTCGATGACTGCTCAGGG
>JACMPC010000178.1 GCA_014377705.1 Dermatophilaceae bacterium | reverse complement strand
GTCGCTGCCCACCTACCTGTCGTGCTGAGCTGGTCGGCCAGGATCGGCGCTGGGTGGACTCGGTTGACGGGTAGTGTGGTGGGGTGGCTCGACCGGACCTGACTCGGCTGATGCCTAGTTTGGCCCGGCTTTGCAGCTACAAGCGCTCGTGGCTTCGGTACGACGTGCTGGCCGGCGTCACGGTCGCGGCGTACCTCATCCCGCAGGTGATGGCCTATGCGGAGGTCGCGGGACTGCCGGCGGTCGTGGGTCTCTGGGCGATTGTTGGTCCGCTTCTCGTCTACGCCGTGCTGGGTTCGTCCCGGCAGTTGTCGGTGGGTCCGGAGTCCACGACAGCTTTGATGACCGCGGCCGTGGTGGGATCGATCGCCGCGGGTGACCCGGACCGTTACGCCGCACTCGCAGCGGCTCTGTGCTTCGTGGTCGGCGGGGTGTGCATCCTCGGCAGGTTCGGGCGTCTCGGCTTTCTCGCCGGCCTGCTGTCCAAGCCCGTGCTGGTTGGGTACATGGCGGGCATCGCCGTAATAATGGTCGCCGGTCAGTTCGGCAAGCTGACTGGGATCGACGTTCGAGCGGACTCGTTTGTCGGGCAGGTGAAGGATGTTGTCACCAATCTCGGTGAGGTGCACGGGCCCACGCTGGCGCTCGCGACAGCCGTACTCGTGTTCCTCCTGGTTGGCAGTGGACGATTTCCGCGAGCTCCAGTGCCGCTGATCGGGATGCTTCTGGCGGCTGCGACGGTTGCGCTTTTCGATTTAGAGACCTACGGGATCGCTGTCGTCGGTGACATTCAAGCCGGGCTTCCGATCCCATCGGTGCCCAACGTCTCGGGCAGCGACGTCGCATCGTTGTTGCTGCCTGCGATCGGGGTAGCGATCGTGGCGTACTCGGACAACATCCTCACGGCCCGCACCTTCGGGACGCGCAACGGGTACGAGATCGACAACAACCAGGAGTTGTTTGCGCTGGGTGCGGCGAACCTTGCCTCCGGTGTCATGCAGGGATTCCCGGTCAGCAGTAGCGGCAGCCGCACGGCGATCGGCGACTCGCTCGGCAGCCGCAGCCAGCTGTACTCGTTGGTCGCCCTGGTAACGGTTGTGGTGACGGTGCTGTTCTTCCGACCGGTTCTTGCCGTTTTCCCTGCCGCTGCTCTGGGAGCAATCGTGGTGTACGCGGCCATCCGCCTCGTCGACGTGACGGAGCTCCGGAGGATTGCGCGCTTCCGTCGAAGCGAGCTGTTCCTCGCGTTCGCCACGACGGTCGGAGTGCTGGCTCTCGATGTTCTCTACGGTGTGCTGCTCGCGATCGGGCTCTCGGTCCTTGACCTGCTCCGCCGTGTGGCGCGACCCCACGACGGGATCCTTGGCTACGTGCCCGGAGTGTCGGGGATGCACGACATTGATGACTACCCGGAGGCGAAGTCGGTCCAGGGGCTCGTGGTCTACCGCTACGACTCTCCGCTGTTCTTCGCCAATGTGGAGGACTTCAAACGTCGAGCGCTCAGCTCGATCGACGTCGTGGACACGCCGACTGAGTGGTTCCTGCTCAACGCCGAGGCCATCGTGCAGGTGGACATCACGGCGATCGACATGCTCGAGGAACTGCGCGAGAGTCTTGCTGCCCAAGGAGTTGTCCTTGCACTGGCCCGGGTCAAGCAGGAGCTGCGGAACGACCTGCAGAAGTCCGGGTTTATGGACCGCGTCGGCGACGACCGCATCTTCATGACGCTGCCGACGGCCGTGCAGGCCTACGTCAGTTGGTACGTCGAGCAGCACGGTGTCGTGCCGGCGGGCGCTCCCCACGCCTGAAGGCAACGATGCCGAACGGCCGGACAGGCGGAAGTGGCCGTCGCCGAGGTTGAGGATCTCTACGTCGACGCCCCAGTTGCCAGCGCGCGGTGTCACCTCGATGCATGCCGTGCGTGGGTTCTTCCGATTCGCGCATATCGACGGCCTCATCGTCTCCGATCCCGCCGTGTACGCCAGAATGCCCAAGATCTACAGCGATGAGTCTCGGACTCAGGGTCTGGATCGGCTGGAGCTGATCCGATTCCTTCAGGTCGCCCAGACCATCACCATTCATCACGGAGCGCTTGCTTACCTTCTTGGGATCAACGCGCTACGTGCTTCGGAAGCTGCTGCCGCGCGGATCGAGGACTACGCCGAAACGCTACGCGGGCACCGTGTCGGTGACGCTCGAAAACTGAGCAGTTTCGACCTTCGAAAAGTCAGCAGATTGTTTAGTGTGGTGATGCGGGGTTGAGTTCGTCAAGAAGTCGTTGACGGCATATGGGCGTGGCTGTAGGGCTGACCTCGTTGTCAGTGTCGTCCACGTGGGTTCTCTGGTTGCGCCGTTGGGGCTGGGTGGTCAGGTGGAGACGGCGGTTGGTGGGCTGAGTGCTCTGGCGAACAGTGCAGTCCAGGCGTTCTCCCATGGCCAGTCGGCGGGGAGGTGAAGGAGGTGTTTGCGTGCGGAGCACGCGATCCGTGCGGGGACGGTGATGATCTTTCGGCGCAGGGTGTTGGTGGTCGCGCGGGCGTGTTCGCCGCCGCAGATCGTGCCGGCCGCTCGCACGAGGTTGAATGCGATGACGGCCAGGATCAGCCAGGCGGCATTGGCGTTGAACACCCCTGATGGCAGGTGCGCGAGGGGCCCGTTCTTGAGGTCAGCGTGGGACTGCTCGATGATCGCGTGCTGACGGTGGGTCTTGTCCGCTGCCACCGTGTCCAACACCTCGTGATCGGTGGTGGTGAAGAAGGCGTGGAACCGCCAATGGTCGAACAGGGTCCCTTGTCCGGGGGCTGCTGTGGGTGCGAGGTCCGGGATCCGGCGGACCACCAACCGGCCGGCGATCTGCTCGGACTTCTTGCGTGACGTGAACGCGGTGAACGGAATCTCAGCGACCTCAGCAACCGACACCCATTGGCCGGTCGCTTCGTCGAGGATTGCGTTGGTGTACTGGATCTTGGTCCACGCATCAGCGCTGATGGAGGCGATGGCACGTTTGATCGCGGGGTCCATTCGGGCGGTGATCGACACCTCCGCGCCAGCTTTGCGCGTTGCGCTGACGGTCCCATGGCCGTAGAACGCACTGTCGGCGCGGACCAGGAACCGGTCTGCCGGACAGTTCTGTGCGGGCGACGGTCGCCAACGTGTCAGCGACCAACCGGGCTGCCCCGCGTGGTGAACCGGTCGAGCCTTTGCGCAGGCGACTGGCCGCGATCACCGGCGCGAAGGCTGAACCGGAGACTGTGCCGATCAGGGCGTTGAGGCCGCGGACGCCGTAGTACCCGAACCCGGAGCCCTGTTTGGCGTGGCCGTGGACCTCGATGATCGTGTCATCAACATCAACAAACACCATGGATTGATCTGCGATGTTCTCGTCGGCAGTGTGGTCGCCGAGCAGTGGTGTGGTGGTCGCGAGGTTCAGCAGAAACCTCGACGCGACGGCGTCGAGTTGGCGGACGTGCCCGAACGTAAAAGAACGCAGGAATGACCCCAGCG
>JACMPC010000177.1 GCA_014377705.1 Dermatophilaceae bacterium | reverse complement strand
AAGCGTTCGTTGTAGGGGTGGCTCCTTGACAGCAGGTAGGCAGACACGTCCACGGCGTCGGTCTGCGACAGCCGCGTGCTCACGTCCATGACGTCGACCCTGTCGCGCGGCATGGTGCCGTGGATCATGGTCGCCGTTGTGACCCCAGCGCGCCGATCGTGCAGGTCTTCACGTACTTCCCGTACACCGCACCCGTCTCCGCGATGCTCCGCAACGGCTTCGGATCCCTCAGCTCCGTCCAGTCAGTTCTTGTGATCTCAGAGCTGTTCATCTTCGGGTTCATCACGCTTCGCCTGGCTGTCCACCTCTTCCGCTACGGATCCCTCGAGTACTCCAAGAAGCTGTCCATCCGCAACACCTTCCATCGACGCAACCTCACTCAGATCCCAGGCGTTCCAGAGGCCGGCGGCGACGACATGTGGTCTGATCCCCTGCTGGCAGGCATAGAGGACCAGGTGAGAGCCGGTCACGAGATCAAGGCAGCCCAGATGTACTGCGAGGCAACCGGTGTCAGCGTCGGAGAGGCCAAGCTCGCCATCGACAGTCTCCGCGAGAGGGCCAGCATCGCCTGAGCACCGGAGGACCATCGGGCTACGGACACGGAGGCTTGACTTTCTCCTCAGAATCGAAGGCTCGGCGGTTCGACCCCGCCCTGGCCACCGCATACTCGGAGTTCACAGTGATGACCCGGCGGGTTTCGTCATCATCCGGCCGAGGAGGTTGTCGATCATTGGAACGTCCGTGACGCCACGGCACATCTAACGAGGAGATCTGCAATGCGTGCAGTGCTTTACGAGGCTTTCCAACAACTGCCCGAAGTAGTCACCGTAGATGACCCCGCTTGTCCCGAAACCGGTGTTGTCATTGAAGTGGCAGCCACTGGTCTGTGCCGAAGTGACTGGCACGGATGGATGGGGCACGACCCGGATATCCGACTCCCACACGTCCCTGGCCACGAGTTCGCCGGCGTGATCGCCGAGGTCGGCTCGCGGGTACCGGGATGGCACCCCGGTAACCGGGTCACGGCTCCGTTCGTCTGCGCGTGCGGCCAGTGCGAGACCTGCCGACGGGGCGAGCATCAGGTGTGCGACAGACAGTTCCAACCCGGGTTCACCCACTGGGGATCGTTCGCAGAACTTGTGGCCATCGATCATGCACAGGTCAACCTCGTTCGGGTGCCGGACGACATGGCCTTCGAGACCGCGGCCAGTCTTGGCTGCCGTTTCGCCACCGCCTACCGAGCTGTGGTCCACCATGGCCGGGTCCAACGCGGCGACTGGGTGGTCGTTCACGGCTGCGGCGGCGTCGGGCTGTCCGCCGTGATGATCGCCGCAGCCCGCGGCGCACAGATCATCGCCGTTGACATCTCACCGACTGCGCTGGAACTGGCCGGGACCTTGGGGGCAACCGCCACGCTCGACCCCAGGCACGCCGACGTCGTGAATGCCGTACGTGACCTCACGGGCGGCGGCGCTGCGGTATCCATCGACGCACTCGGCAGCATCGAAACATGCCAGAACTCGATCCGCAGCCTGCGCAAGCGAGGTCGCCACGTCCAGGTCGGACTGATGCTGGGCGGCCACGACGCGCCGCCTGTGCCCATGGTCGCTGTCATCGCCGCGGAGCTTGAAATCGTGGGTAGTCACGGGATGGCAGCCCACGACTACCCGACAATGCTGGCCGAGATCACGGCGGGCACCCTCAGCCCCCAACGTCTCGTCCAACACCGAATAGATCTCTCCGAGGCACCCGCGAAACTCGCCGCCTTCGATCAACAGCCCGGCAACGGCATCACGATCATCAGCCCAACGCCACTGGCACCATGAACCACGCCGTCCGCCCGCTTGCCTTTCGTATGTCCGCGGCCAGGGACCGCGTGGCATCACCATCCGCACGGGCGTGAAAGCCCAACCAGGACTCTCCGGCAGGCAGTCACCCTCCGAAGGCAAAGCAAGCGCCGCATGATGCCGCGTTCGGTTCGCGTTCATGTCCGGGTGAGGATCCTTCCACGGCGACGAAAACTAGAGACCCGAGCCGAAGGACGTCAATGTTCGCAAAGGTCTCACATACGGGACGAACATCGTCCGCAAGAGCCCCGACCGGACATCCAGGCCCGACCGCTGCCGCAAAGAGCATTCGCACAAATCGCGACCATAAGACTTGTCATCCTCGCGTACTGTCGCCTGCATGACTCTCTCGGACAAAGTCGCCACATTCCTGAAGCTGCACACCGACCCCGAGCTGTTGGTGTTGGTCAACGTCTGGGATGCCGTCAGCGCCAAGGTCGTCGCGGAGACTCCAGGGTGCCGCGCCCTAGCCACCGCCAGTCACTCGATTGCCGCGTCCTATGGCTACCCCGACGGTGAACAGATCCCACTGGACCTGATGATTGACGCCATCGGCCGCATCGTCGCAGCCGTCGACATCCCGGTCAGTGCGGACCTTGAGTCGGGTTACGGCGACGTGGCCGACACGGTGCGCCGGGCTATCGGTGTGGGAGCGATCGGGGCGAACCTCGAGGATGCGATGCGGCCACTGGACGAGTCTGTGGCAGCGGTCAGCGCAGCAGTCAACGCCGCTGACGCGGAGGGAGTCACCTTCGTCCTGAACGCGCGCACCGACGCGTTCCTCAAAGCCGGTGAGCGCGACCCCGAGGCGGTCCTGGCCGAAGCGATCGAGCGTGGCCGGGCTTTCCTTGATGCAGGCGCGGCGTGCGTGTTCGTCCCGGGGAAACTCGACGTCCCCACCGTCCGGCGCCTGGTTGTCGGGATCGGGGAGCGCAAGGTAAGCCTAATCGGCGTGCCGGGCTCTGTGCCTTCGTCCGAACTCCAGCGGCTCGGGGTGGCGCGGTTGTCCTTCGGTCCGTGGACCCAGCGGGCCGCGCTGACGGCCCTGCAGGATCTCAGCAGCGACCTCTTCGCCGGCGGGGCTCTGCCTGAGGGGGTTCGTCCCCTGAACTGACGCCTCACCTCAGCGCTGAACGAACTGATGACACCCGTCCCGGCAGGCCACAGCTGGTGACGTCCGTTCCGAATCCGCCGCTGATCTGGCGCATCCGACTCGCGCGTAGCCGCGCGTAAGCCGATCGGTCTCCGGCCAGGAACCCACGCCCATCGCGGCTACAAGCGGACACTCGGGGTCACCCACCGCGGCATGCTTCCGTTGCGCTATTTCGATGCTGGGGGTTGTTGGAGGGAACCTTGCACGGGGACGTCTGCGCCAGCAGTCGCGTCGTGCACTCGTCGGGATGACAGAGGCGAGGGGAGTCGAACCTCGACAAGGTCTGCGCAGCTGAGAGAAGTGTCGCCATCTTTCCCGGTGCCAAGCAGTTGGATGTTCACGACGTCGGCGGATTCCTTCACCACCGTCTTGTAGGGCTGCCCCTGGCACATGTCAGCCAACAGCTGAATGCTGGTGCCGTCGCTGGAGATCACTATCACCTTATTGAAACGCACCGGGTCTGTTGCCTGAGAACCGCAGCCTGCTAGCGCAACTGCCATCGCACAGACGGCTATTGACATGGGTGTGTTGAGGGGACGAAATGACATAGCACCTCCACGGCGCGGGTTAGTCGCTTGAGCCCCCGCTTTGGTTCCGTCCCGCTGCGGAATCCGCACCTCGCCAGGTCCACTCGCATGTT
>JACMPC010000176.1 GCA_014377705.1 Dermatophilaceae bacterium | reverse complement strand
CTGACGGGGCTCGTCGCCACCGTCGATCGCGCAGTTGACCAGGCGCGAGAGGTCGGATCGGTCCCGACGTCCCTGTGGGACACCGTGGCGAGCAGAAGGGCTGACCTTAATAAGCAGCGTGACCAGTACCGACTGAACGTCGGCGATCACGTCCGGCAGATACATCAGCTCGACACACATGGTCGCCGTGAGTATCTCGAGACGAACGCCGAGGCGATCCTCTTCGACGCCAATGCCCTCCTGTCCTCCGTCAAGGCATGGACCGGATATCAGGCGCTCCACGCCGCGCGGGCGAGAGCCGCTGGACCCGAAGACGCCGGCGAGGCCCGGCTCGTCGACGCCATTGCGCGCGACACCCGCAAGGAGCTCGACTCCGCTCTCGCCGAGACGACGAGCCTGGTCGACTCGCTTACGCGGGAGCTGCGAATCACCGCCGAGCTCCCGGGCCGCGACACACTGCCACTGACGGGGAAGCGGAAGGACTCGAAGGCAGCCCGCCAAACCTCCGCCCTTCTCCTAGCGGCGATCGAGCCTCTTGCCGATGCCCTCCATCCGCCAGCCCCACCGCTCGAGGCTCCGGACTTCGTCTGCGCACCCAAATCGCTGGATCTCGAGCCGTACCTTCGCATCCTGCGATGGTTTCTCGAGGACGATGAGACCCTTCGCGTCCTCGGCTTTCCCGACCAGCTCGAAGCCTTCGGACAAATTGGCGCGATCCTCGGGGTAGCGAAGGGGAAGCTGGCGGCAGCGAGGGACAAGGCGGCGGCAAAGACACTGGTCGCCGTCACGAATCGCCGCATCATTACGGCCAAAACGAACGTATTCCTTGAGCAAAGCGAGATCCGTCAGGACATCCCGATTGACCGAGTGCGATACGTCCGAGTAGCAACCCCACAGCACGAAAGCGGGCGCTTGGCGATCGACCTCATCACGCGCGGCAGGGCCTGTTGGGCCGCCGGCCAGATTGGGGAATCGGCCCACACCCGGTCAACAGGTGTCCGCGAAGGAACGACCGTCGAGGTGGCCGAGGTGAAGGACCTTCGATTAGAGGTCGGTCAAGTTGTCTCTTTTCGGTCCTGACAACACGCCAAACTCCAGCAGTACATCTCAAGAAATGAGTCAGGCGGCTAGCCGACGTTTCAACGTGATCTGGGCCCCAGCTGGCTGTTCGAATGGGGTGATGGATGGAATGGACCCTACGGGGTGAGCGGCGCGCGGCCCGTGTTCGGTCATCGCCCTGGCTGCCGCCCCCGATCAACTCCGTGAGGCGCGCCAGGCGGCATCGTGGACCCGAAAGGATTCGCGGCCCGGAAGGCGCACACGGCGCACAGGTCTCCGGATCGGCCGTGGCCGACGCCGCAGCGAGCACATCGGCGTGTGAGCCCCGCACGCAGGTCGACTCGCTCCTGTGCCATGAGTGACGACCAGACATGTTCCCCGGATTGTTCGAGGGCGGACTCGGGACAGATCTCGAGACACTGCCCGCAGCCGGTGCATCTCGCCGGGTCGAACGCCAGGTGGAACTGGGCGATCGCGTCCTGATCGGAGCTGGCTTCGGCCAGCACGATCCGGGTCACAATCAACGCGTCGCCGGGACAGGTGCGCGCGCAGACCCCGCTGCCCGCGCACCGGGTCGCCAACAGCCTCGGGATCCCGGTCGGTACGTGGTCCAGCTCGGTGCCAGAGCGGTCTCCCCCGACCAGCTCGCGCAGCACCGCGGCCAGACGTTGCGTCGGGTGCTCGCTCGGTTCAGCCAGGTCCAGGCCGTCGGGACGTCCGAACAGTGTCCTGCGGGACACCGGCACCGCAGTCTCGCCCAGGATCGGCCAGGCCGCACCGTGCTTGCGTTCCGTGGGCAATACCTTGGCAACGTTGATGTGCTGCGGGCGACCCAGCGCCGACACGAAGGTGCCAGCCCGATTGACAACCGCTTCAGTGTCGACGGGGTTGGCACATCCGTCGAGAGCCACGGTCACCCCGGACGCACCACCGGCGACAAGCTCCAGCAGTACCGCCGGGGTCAGCGCCCCAAGACAGGTCGACAGCTGGACCACAGCCTGTCCGGAGCCTGAGACACCAGCGTCACCCGCGTCCCCAGGGCCACCGGTGCAGACCGCGGTGCAGACCGCGCGCGACCACGTCGCGGGGTCCGGGTGCTCGCCGCAGCAGATGACCAGGTGCGGACTATTGGCGCTGTGCAGCCAGTGCCGTAGCGGTCGGGTGTCCACAACTGCGGTCATGGCGCCTGGAACGTCGCCTGCAGTTGGCGGACTGTTCCTCGCGCCAGGTGCCCGAGGCCGCGGTAGAAATCGGTCGTGGCGTGCTCGACGACCCGGTCGAGACAGTCGTCCGCCCAGCGGAGCAGGTGCTGCTGAAGGAAGTCCCCGATGGAGGCGATTATCGCGGTCTCGGCGTCGGCGTCAGACGCGTCGATCGCGTCCAGCCCCAGCACGCAGAGGTGGGAGATGAAGGACAGCTCTAGGCCGATGTGGTCGTCCGGTTCCTTGCCGACCGAAGGCGCCTGAAGGCCGAAGCGGTTGTAGAACGCCCGGACGTCGAGGGTCTGCGCTTCGAAGGTGAGATGCTCGTCGCTGAGATAGACCGACTCGTAGGGGCAGGCCAGCACATGGTCAGGCCCCTCGAACAAGTCTCGATGGTCGACCAGGAGCACATCCACCGGTGCCGTCGCTCCGACCAGCAGAGCCTCGAGACCGCGAACCGTGTCCGCGTCTGCCTCCAGCGGCCAGTTGGCCAGAACGGGATCGTCGCGAAGCGCGCTGATCAGGGACTGGTCGACGGGCTCAAGGAACAGCCGGGACAGCAAGGCGCACGCACCGGCATACGAGTCGAGCACCTCCGCCACCCTGGAAGCCGACCCGTCAGGAGGCTGCACCGTCACAGTCCTACCCGAGCGTAGCTCGCGTAGAAGAGCATCCGACCGATGATCTCTCCGGTGAACACGAGGACGAATGCGGCCACAGGGGCAATGGCAAGCACCCGAGCGGTGCTGAACCGTTTGGCGAGCCGGCTCAGGAAGACCCCGAGCAGCGCGACCCCGAGGAAGACCAGCACGAGTTGGGCCACGGCATAGGCGCCATAGGTGGTGACCAGGGCGTTGACGGACCCGGTGGCAGCCGCGGACCCGTCGGTGGCGAGCTGACCCAGGTACAGGGGCAGGACGACGAACTCGATACCCAGCATGGCAATGGCCCCAATGGTGATCCCACGCAGCGAGGACATGATCACCTGGTCCGAAGCTTCGTCGGCGGCGGCACCACGACGACGGCGCACGTCGGCGGTGATGACAAGAGCCGCGCCGACGGCTAGGGAACCGAGAAGGAAGGTCGTCGCGAAGAACCGGGCAGGGGTCGCCCACGAGTCCCAGGCGGGGACGGTCGGCAACAGGTACACCATCGTCATGGACCAGATCAGTGAGAGCCCGACCACCGCGGCGAGCCCGGCGAGGGCCTGGCGCAAGCGTGGGGTGAGCCACTTGAACCACTGGGTGAAGGCGAAGGCGCCGCCGATGGCGGCGAACAGCAATCCGAAAAGGATCTCCCGGCTGAGCCA
The DNA here is from genome assembly GCA_014377705.1 of Dermatophilaceae bacterium. Taxonomy (GTDB): domain Bacteria; phylum Actinomycetota; class Actinomycetes; order Actinomycetales; family Dermatophilaceae; genus UBA4719. Next base: position 861 of record JACMPC010000176.1, on the reverse strand, counting down.
GCTCGAGTCAAGGTGCCGCAGCGCGTTGATCGCCCGGATCGGCGTCCCCAGGTGCATCATCGACGCGAGCAGACCGACGACGAGGATCGGCCCGATCGCATAGAGGGCAGGGTCGCTCACCTTGTCGATGACGTCCCGGCCGGCCCGTCCCCCGAACAGGTGGATGAGGCCGAGGACGACGAAGGACCCGACCGACATCTGGGCGATGAGGGTAAAGATGACCAGGGGGAGCTCACGCAACATGACTCATACCTCGTTCGGGTTTGCGAGTGCGCCGTGGCCATTGCCAGACCTTTGGGCGTCCTTGTGCGGGGTGATCACGAGGTTGGGTTTAGTGATGCTGGGGTCCGGCAGGGGCTCGATGTCAGCCGTGTCACCGTGCTTCTTGCGCAGCTCGTCGATCTCCCCGAAGTCGAGGACTCTGGACGGGCAGGCGGCCACGCAGGCGGGTTCACGGCCCTCAGCCAGGAAGTCCTGGCAGAAGTTGCACTTGGTCATCACACCCTTCTCCGCGCTGAACTGCGGCGCGCCGTAAGGGCATGCCCACTCGCAGTAGCGGCATCCGATGCAGACGCTTGCATCGACGGAGACGATGCCGTCGTCGCCCTTGTGCATGGCCTGGGTCGGGCACACCCTAATGCAGATCGGGTCCTCGCAGTGGTTGCACGCCACCGACGTGTAGTAGGTGAACACGTTGGGTTTGAAGGTGCCCTGGGACTCGTCCTGCGACCAGCCGCCACCGGAGTACTCCGCCACGCGCCGCCAGCTGATGCCGACCGGGAGGTCGTTCTTGTCCTTGCAGGCGATCTGGCAGGCCTTGCAGCCGGTGCACCCGGTCTGGTCCAGATAGAAGCCAAGCTG
>JACMPC010000175.1 GCA_014377705.1 Dermatophilaceae bacterium | reverse complement strand
GTAGGCCGCTCCCCCGACGTGCCAGCTGTCAGGGGTGAGCCGCCGCAGCACGGTGGGGAGTCCGATCGGGACGGCGGCCGCCGCGAGGTCGAGCAGCACCGCCGTCAGGACGCCGCGCAGGAGCCCGCGGACCCGACCGGTGGGAGTGCCGTCGACCACATCGACCACTGCCAGGCCCACCCGGTGCTTGCCGATGCTGTGGCCCCGTAACCCTTGGCGCCAGCCGTTGTTCCAGATCAGGAAGAGCTCACCGGCAACCAGCCCGCTGAGGACCAGGTTGTCGGACAGACTGATGGACCAGAAGTCGTCCCCGCCGGGTGCGCCGGTGGACGCAGCATGGACCGCCCTGACCGCGGCGTAGAGCAGTGCGCCGACGGTGAACGCACCGCAGAACAGCAAAACGTCCTGACCCAGGGCCTCGCGGCGCAGCCGGCGCACCGGCGCGGGCTCCATGTCCGCGTCGTCGAGATGTGCCGGATCAAGATGTGCCGGATCTGTTGCCTCCATCGGGCCCCCCTTATCGCATCGAGCGTACGTAGCCCACGATCTTGCGTCCATCCCGGACGCGATCCTCCCATGTGATGCCGATGCCGAGCGAGATCGCGCCGACCAGGGCGATGATCACGACACGCGGAGCAGCATTCGCGTAGGGCCCGATGTTGAACAGGACCAGGAGGGTCAGGAGCGTGACGCCGGAAAGGAAGGGCGCCTGCCACCCGAGTCGCACCCCGGCCACCAGGGCGACGAGGGATGCGGCGCCCAGGAGCAGTGCGCGCAGATCGGTCGGGTCGGCGAGTGCCTGCGGGACGCTCGGCAGGAGACAGAGCGCCAGCCCCGGTCCGAGGTAGAGCCAGGTGCTGGTCTCCTGGTCGCGCAGGACGCGGTAGAGGCCGAGCGCGAGGGCGGCGGCTCCCAGCGGCAACGTGTAGGCCTCCACGAAGGAGAAACCGCTGCTGATGATGAGCAGCACGTAGGCCACGACCATCGCTCCGATGCCCGGCCAGACGTACCAGCGGCGATCGGTCACCGCGGGGCCGAGCGCGATCACGGCCACACCCGCGATGGTCCAGCGAAATGCCAGCTCTGAGCTCGAGGCATCACCGAACAACGCACCGAATGCCGCCAGGGCCCCCACGATCTCGAGCGGAAGGCGGGTCACGTGCTCACGCAGCAACAATCCTGCGGTGGCCATTAGCGCCAGGCCCGCCACCAGAACCACGAGGGCCACCACCTGGTCGGGCGGGTCGAACAACGCGACCGTTGCACCGATCCCGGCAACGCCCAGCGCGCCCGCGCCGGCTGAGTAGGTCATGCGCAGCTCTGGTGGTCCGGCGGTGAGCGTCAGGCCACCCATCAGCGCGGCGCCGACCAGCCACGTCGGCGCAGCGACCCCGTGGCTGGATGCCGCCAGCGCCGAGGCGACCAGGACCACCACAGCGGCGACCGCGCCCACGAGCACCAGCGATCGTGGAGGATGATCGGCGTCGGAGCGGTCCGCAGTGGCTCCGTCGCCCGCGAACCGTTCGGATGCCGGACCCACTGCGACAAGCGCAGCAGCGACGACGAGCAACGTCGCCACGCCGGCCCAGAGTGGCAACTGTGCAGCCACGACACCCACAGCAACACCCATGGAAGCCGCGATGGCGAAGATCGCTGTCGCGTGCGGGCGAAGCGACGAGAGCTCGGGCCAGCGGGGCAGGAACCACGCGACGACGAGGAGCGCCAGCAGCATGATCGCCACGACCCACACCTGCACGTCTGCGGCGACGTCCGCGGTCAGTCGGTCGTCCCAAGCGCCGTCCCAGATGTGGTCCAGTGCGAACCCCACCGCATTGAGGAGGTCGCCGACCAGTCCGACCTGCACCAGGAGGAAGGCGGCCACCACAGGCACTGCACCCGCCCGAACACCCTTGACCCAGTCGTCGGTGCCGCGCGCCGCGCCCATGACGAGCACGGCCGCGAGGGCTGCCACGGCGAGCCACCAGCCCTCGGGGTGGTTGTCCTCCGCGGCGGGCGTGACGACCAGCAGGGTCACAGCCAGAACCGCGAACGCCACGGCCGGGATGCGCACCTGGTGCACGACACCGGCAACCACCACCGACGCCAGAGCCATGAGCAGCATCGGGAGGCCGTGGCGACCGCTGACAAGCTCGGTCATGCTCGGGTTTTCCACGAGCTCGATCGCTGCGACGACGAAGGCCATCAGGTAGAAGCCCGCCACGACGATGCGCGCCGTGATGGTCAGGAACCGGATCTTGGCGGGACGAGTCGCCAGTGCCAGGACACCCGACGCCAGCAGGGCGACCAACGTGCGCCACGACAGGTCCCAGTCGTGGCCGATACCACCGGCGCCGATCGCAGCCATCGCGAGGCCCGTGCCGCCGACGAGCGACGGTGCCACGAGATCGGCGTCCAGGAAGCGTCGAGCCCACAGCACGATGGCGACGCCGAGGCCCACGAGGCCGACGCCCCACACCAGGAGCGCCCCCGCGACACCGAGGTTGCCGAGCCCGAGCATGTTCTCGTGCCGGGCAGCAAAGAAGTCGAGGGTCAGCAGAGCAAGGACGATCATCCAGACCGCTTCGGCCGACACCCGCAAAGGCCGCATCGTCACCCACGCGCCCAGGCCTGCGATGACGAGGGTCGCTCCGCCGAGGATCAGCGTCCGTGCGGTGAGGCCGAGGTCTCCCCAGGAGCCCGTGACAAAGATGAAGCCGGCCACGATCAGGCCGAACGCACCCAACGTGACGAGGATCGTTCCGACGGACCAGCGCCGCTCCGGCCGTGGGGCGGGCGCAGCAGGAGCGGGGTAGGGCGCGAAGCCCGGCGCGAAGGCTGCAGCAGGAGGCATGAACGGAGCGGGCGCCGGAGCAGGAGCCGTGGTCGGCGGGGCGGCAGCGGCTTGTCCGGTCGGAGTGACCGGGGGCGTCGTACCTGCTGCCGGGGGCCTGGGTATCCGCGCTGCCGCGGCAAGCAGCACGTCGGCGTTCAGAAGAAGCTGCCACAGCTGCCGCACCTCGGGCGAACCGAGGTCGAGGCCACAATGGGGACAGATGGAGTCGCCATTGAGGGCGCCCCTGCAGTCCGGACAGGCTTGCGGGTCAGCAAAGCGCATGTGCACACCATGGCCTGCGGGCAGGCCAGACACAAACAGCCACGCGCAAGTCCAGACACAAAGTGACAGCCCCAACCCGGAGACGTCAGCTGCCGGATACGTTGTGATCCATGGCATCTCCGGCGAAGAACAAGCTCCTCCGGGTCCGTGGACTCCATCGCCGGTTCGGCGAGACCGAGATCATCAACGGACTCGACCTCGAGGTGGCGGCGGGCAGGGCACTGGCGTTGATCGGGCCCAACGGGTCCGGCAAGTCCACGGCCCTGCGCTGCATCGCCGGCGCCGACCGCCCGACCTCGGGCACCGTCGAGCTCAACGGCGCCCCTGTCGACGACCGCTCCGAGGCCACCCGGCGTGATCTCGCGGTCGTGATGGACGATCTCGACTTCTTCCCCGACCTCAGCGTCGTGGAACACCTCGACCTCCTCGCGAGGGCG
>JACMPC010000174.1 GCA_014377705.1 Dermatophilaceae bacterium | reverse complement strand
TCTACGTGCGGGCTGCTGCGGACGCAACGCCGCGCAGGGCAACCACGGTCGCCACCGCAGCGGGGGCTGCCTCATGGCCCTTGTCCTCGCCGGAGCCCTCGAGTCCCGCGCGGTCGAGTGCCTGCTGCTCGTTGTCACAGGTGAGGACACCAAAGCCGACCGGCACCCCGGTCCGGACGCTGATGTCGGTCAGGCCCATCGCCACCGCCTGGCAGATGTAGTCGAAATGCGGTGTGCCACCACGGATCACGACACCGAGGGCGACCACGGCGTCATACGAGGCCACCAGGACCGAACAGGCAACCGGCAGCTCAAAAGCGCCCGGCACCCGGATCAGCTCGACCGACCCGGCGCCCGCCTCCGCCAGACCACGCCGCGCACCGTCGATCAGCCCGTCCATCACGGTGGCGTGCCAGGATGCCGCGACGATGGCGACCCTCAGACCGCCGGCGTCGACCTGCAGATCTGGCGAACCGGACTTCATGCTGATGCCCCCTTGTCACTTTCGTCAAGGATGAGGTCGTGACCCATCCGGTCGCGCTTGGTGCGCAGGTAGGCCTCGTTGTGCACGCCCGGCACCATGCTGAGTCGTTCGACGGCCACCACCTCGATCCCGTGGTCGCGCATCGCGTTGACCTTCATCGGGTTGTTCGTCAGCAGTCGCACCGACGCCATGTCGAGGTCCGCCAGGATGGCCGCTCCGGAGGCGTACTCGCGCGAGTCGATCGGCAGTCCCAGCTCTGTCTGGGCATCAACGGTGTCAAATCCTCTGTCTTGCAACGCATAGGCCTGAAGCTTGCTGAGCAGGCCGACCCCACGTCCCTCGTGGCCGCGAAGGTAGACCACCACGCCACCCTCTGCCGCGACCCGCTCCAAGGATCGCTCCAGCTGACCACCGCAGTCGCACCGCTGCGAGCCGAACACGTCACCGGTCAGGCACTCGGAGTGCAGCCGGGCCAACGGCGCTCGTCCCAGCAGCCCCCTGGGGCTGATCAGGGCCAGGTGCTCGTCACCGGTCAGCACGTCGCGGTAGCCGACCACGCGGAATACCCCGTGCCCGGTGGGCAGCTCGGTCTCGGCCAGGCGCTCGACCCGGTCGTTGCGCTGACGCCAGGCGATCAGCGCCGCGATGGTCACCACGGGCAGGTGGTGCTCGGCGCCCAGCTCCAGAACAGCCGGGAGGCGCATCATCGAGCCGTCGTCGTGGACGAGCTCGCCGATCGCACCCACGGGCGCGAGCCCGGCCAGGCGACAGAGGTCGACCGCAGCCTCGGTGTGTCCGCCGCGGACCAGGACGCCACCCTCCCTTGCCCGCAGCGGGACGACATGCCCCGGGCGGTTGAAGTCTGAGGCGATCGAGTCCTCCTGCGCGAGAAGGCGAATCGTATGGGCCCGGTCCGCCGCGCTGATGCCGGTGGTGACTCCCTCGGCAGCGTCCACGGTCACCGTGTATGCCGTGCCACGCGGGTCCTGGTTGTCCGCCACCATCTGCGGCAGCCCCAGACGGACCGCACGAGCCTGCGACATCGGCGCGCAGATGTAGCCGGAGGTATGCCGGATCGTCCAGGCCATCCACTCCGTGCTGGCCGTGGCCGCGGCCAGGATGACGTCGCCCTCGTTCTCACGGTCCTCGTCATCGGTCACCAGCACCGGCAGTCCCGCCCTGAGCGCCTCGAAAGCCTCCTCGATCGTGGAGAGCACTGTGCTCATGCTGGTACCTCGCTCAGTTCGCGATCGGGTGACTCGGTACGAGAGGCCCTGAGCCAGACGAAGAAGCCATAGATGACAAGCCCGCCGTAGACGGCGAACAGGAAAGCGGTGGGGTAGAAGTGCGAGTGGATCAGCAGCGGAACGCCGACCAGGTCAACGGCGATCCAGGCCAGCCAGAAGTCGTTCCAGCCCCTGGCCATCGCGTAGGTCGCGATCATCGAGCCGATGAAGATCCACGCATCGCACCAGTAGTACCAGCGAGGGGCCGGCCAGCCCGCCCCGATCTGCGCGAAGACCCACTGGACGATGACCACGCCACCGACCCAGACGCCCAGGTACTGCAGCCGTTCCCTGGCCGTGGCCCAACGCGGGGTGATGGCAGGGCCGCCGGACGCGCGATGCGCGCGGATCCGGCTCCACCGCCACCAGCCGTAGACGCTGGTGATGACGAAGAAGACCTGACGCCCGGCCTGGCCCCAGAGCGTCTGGTTCTGCGGTGTCACGAACGCGACGCCGAAGAACACGGTGAACAACAGGACGTTGCCGATGATCCCGACCGGCCAGGCCCAGACCCGCCGCTTCAGCCCACCGATCGCCGAGGCGAAGCCGAAGCCGTTCCCGACGATCTCGCGCCACAGGATCGGCTGGCCGAAGATGCTCAGCTGCGCGTCGAACACCCGCTCGATGATGCTCATGCGATGGGCTCCGCTTCCGCGGGCGCATGGGTGAGCAGTCGCTCGACGTACTTGGCGATCACGTCCACCTCGAGGTTGACGAGGTCACCGACGCTCTTTTGCCCCAGCGTCGTCAGCTCCAGGGTAGTGGGTATCAGCGAGACCGAGAAGGTCTCGTCGGTGATGGCCGAGACGGTCAGGGACACACCGTCGATGGTGATCGAGCCCTTCTCCACCACGTACCGGGACAGCCCCGGAGGCAGGGTGAGCTGCACGACCTCCCACCGGTCGCCGGGCAGCCGCGTCAGAATCTGGGCCGTCCCGTCGACGTGACCCTGGACGATGTGGCCGCCGAACCGGGTGCTGGCAGCCATCGCGCGCTCGAGGTTGACCGGGGCGCCGGCTCGCAGGCTGCCAAGGCTGCTGCGGTTCAGCGTCTCTGCCATCACGTCGACCGAGAACGTCGGCCCGTCCTGCTCGACCACAGTCAGGCACACGCCGTTGACCGCGATCGACGCGCCGGGTGTGGCGTCGCTGGTCACCAGCGGGCCGCGCACCGTGACCACCGCCGACTCTGCGCCGTGCTGGATGGCCACGATCTCGCCGAGCTCCTCAACAATTCCGGTGAACATCAACGTCCTTCTCTGGTGGTGTTAGAGGTGGAGGTAGTAGCAGTGGCGCAGGCGGCGGCGGTGGGGATGGTGATGATGGCCGTGGCGATGCTGGCGCGGATCCTGATGTCAGGCCCGATGGTGGTGACCTCATGTGGTGTCAGACGCAACGCCTGGTCGATGCCGTGTATGCCGAGGCCCCCCACCGCCGGTGCGCCGGCGCCGAGGAGAGCAGGGGCAAGGTAGGCGATGACCTCGTCCACCAGACCTGCTCCGAGAAAAGCCGCGGCTACGGTGGGCCCGCCCTCCAGCCAGACATGGCGGATCTGCCTGTCGGCCAGGGCTTTCAGCACCTGCGCCGGGTCACGGGTGCGCAGGTGCAGGGCAGGGACCGCGCCATCGAGCACCCGCGCGGTCTCCGGGAGGGGCCGCAGACCCATGACCACGCGCAGCGGCTGGCGTCCGACAGCGGATCCGTCCGGCCCGCGCACCGTCAGCGCCGGGTCGTCTCTGATCACGGTCCCGGTGCCGACCAGGATCGCACCACACTGTGCGCGCAGCCGGTGAACGTCCGCCCGGGCCTGCGGCCCGGTGATCCATCGACTGCTGCCGTCGGCTGCCGCAGAGCGACCGTCAAGGGTCGCCGCGTACTTCCAGGTGACCCTGGGTCGACCGGCCGCGAACGAGAAGGCCCAGGCTTCGTTGAGGGCGACGGAGTCCTGCGTCAGGACACCCGACGTCGTCCGGATGCCGGCGGCCTCCAGCATCGCCCCGCCACCTCCTGCCGTGGGGGTGGGGTCGGCCTGGGCGAAGACGACCCTGGCCACTCCAGCCTTGATCAGCGCCTGAGCGCAGGGACCGGTCCGCCCGGTGTGCGCGCACGGTTCGAGAGTGACCACCGCGGTGCCGCCACGAGCAGCCGGGCCTGCCTGGCTCAGCGCCATCACCTCTGCGTGAGGGGTACCGGCCCCCTGGTGGAAACCTTCGCCCACCACCAGGCCGCGCAAATCAACGATGACAGCGCCGACCCGCGGGTTGGGGTCGCCAAGAGGTCCGCGAGCGGCCAGCTCGATGGCTCGCGACATCAGCGCGATGTCGCGCTGACGCACTGGCGTGCTGACCTCTCGGTCTGCCATGTCCTGCCCCTCGTACTCGGCTCCTGTTCGGGCGAGCTCCGGGGCGCGAACGGTGCCGACAGGTCATGGCAGGCCCGGCGTGTTCGGCCCAGACACATGCCGGACCACACTGACGGTCTACAAAGCCACCATGACCTGAAGTCACCACGACTGACCCACCACCGGCCTAGTGGTCGATGAAACGGGCGTCGCTGTTTGCTGCCTCTCATCCGGACTTTCACCGTCGGCCCGGGAATTTCACCTGGTTCACCGACCGCTGGATGCGGCCGGGTCGCGGACTTTCACCGCCGGTTCGGAATTACACCGATCACGGAGCACGTACCTCCAGTATGCCACCGCGAACGGGGGCGCCTGCCAAGGACCCCTCAAACCCCTCTCAAGCTCCAGGTCGACCCAGTTCGCCCGGCCCAGCCCAGGCAGTTTTCAGGGCGCAGCTCGACGCGGCGGCGTCACGCCCGGTGGGGAAACCTCACCCGTGCCGGGGAATGCCGTGCCGCGAGCTCACGCAACTGGTCCACCGCACTCGCCGCAACCTCCGCACCGAAGACCGCCGAGCCGGCCACGAACACGTCCGCCCCAGCCTCGGCACAGGCCTCGATCGTGGTGGCTGAGACTCCCCCGTCGACCTGAACCCAGATCTCGCCACCGCACTTGTCCACGGCCTCACGGGCTTCACGCACCTTGGACATCTGATCCGCCATGAACGACTGACCCCCGAACCCCGGCTCGACCGTCATGATCAGGATCATGTCCAGCCCAGGCAGCAGGTCGGCATAGGGGGCCAACGCCGTGCCGGGCTTCAGCGCCATACCGGCGCGCGCCCCGAGCGAACGCAGGTTGCGAGCCAGCGAGGCTGGCTCGCACGCAGCCTCTATGTGAAAAGTGACACTCGAAGCACCCGCCTCGGCGTACATCGGTGCCCACCGGTCCGGGTCGTCGATCATCAGGTGGCAGTCCAGCGGGATCGGGCTGATCCGGGCCAGCGCCTCGACCACGGGCAGCCCGAGGGTGAGGTTGGGCACGAAGTGGGCATCCATCACATCGACGTGAGCCCAGTCGGCGTTGTCGATCCGGTTGAGCTCGCTCTCGAGGTTGGCGAAGTCACAGGCGAGGATGCTGGGTGAGATCTGCACGGACTCAGCCTAATCTCAGGCCGCGGGTGGCAGACCCGTCAGGTCCGCATCGACAGAAGGACCGTTGACGGTCGCCGCATCGAGCCGGATGGTCAGCCGGGGCAGCAGGACATGCAGGACCGGTCCGATCGCCAGGGCGTACGCCACCGTCCCGACGCCGACCACCCCACCCATCAGCCAGCCCACGCCAAGGGCTGTCAGCTCGATCACGGTTCGCACCAGCCCGACGCTGCGCCCGGTCCGCCGCACCAGCCCGGTCATCAGCCCGTCTCGCGGCCCCGGTCCGAGCTGGCTGCCAATGTAGAGCGCCCCCGCCAGGCCGTTGAACACGATGCCAGCGGCCAGCAGGACCGCCCGTTGCCACAGTGCGCCCGGGGTGCTGAGCATCGAGAGGGCAACGTCGGTCACCAGCCCGATGACGAGCACATTCGCCACCGTCCCCAGTCCCGGTCTCTGACGCAGAGGTATCCACAACAGGAGCACCGCCACCCCGACGAGGATGGTGACCGTTCCGAAGCTCAGCGGCAGGTGCGCCGCCACGCCATAGTGAAAGACATCCCACGGCGCGAGCCCGAGGTGCGCCCGGATCATCATGGCCAGCGAGACGCCATACAGGGTCAGGCCGGCGAGCAGCTGGGTGAGCCGGCGCGGGAGCCGCCCGGCGCGGAGCTGCTGGCGCGGGGACATCGGCAGAAGCGGAACGGAGGCCACCCGCCCATGATGACAGCAGGTGGACCCCAGGACTGAGCCGTACCTCGGTCCCTCATGCGTATGCCGATCGGCTGGACCGCGGGTACCTCAGCTCGCGTCGTGGATCGGGCAGCGTCGCCAGCCGCCCGGCGACACCTTCCATCGCCTCGCCGGCCCGCCCACCCCGGACGATCGCGGTGTGGTCACCTCGTGGCCTGAGCGGGTGCTATGTCTTCCGGATCAGGCAGAAGAACATCGCGTCGGTGCCGTGCACGTGTGGCCAGAGCTGGACGAACGGCCCCTCGCCCAGGTGCTCGATCGGGCGGCCACCGGCGTCCACGAACAGGTCCCGGGCATCAACGATCTCGACATCGCGGCGCCTCTTGGTGACGTCAGAGACGACGAACCTGGTCTCGGCCAGGTGCGGGCTGCAGGTCGCATAGCCAATGATCCCGCCAGGTCTGGTGGCCTCGATCGCGGAGACGAGCAGCGCCCGCTGCAGGCTGCCGAGCTCGACGATATCCGCGGTCGTCCGACGCCAGCGGGCCTCGGGCCGGCGGCGCAGGGCGCCCAGCCCGGTGCAGGGAGCGTCGAGCAGCACCCGGTCGTAGGTCTGCGGCTCATCCTCGCCGATCTCGCGACCGTCGCCGGTACCGATCATCACCTCGATGCCGGAGTCCAGCGCCGCGTCAAGGGTCTGGCGCACCAGGTCGGTGCGGTGCTCGCTGAGCTCGTTGGCAAAGAGGGTCGCGCCGCGCTGGGCGCCGAGAGTCGCCAGCAACGCGGCTTTGCCTCCCGGTCCTGCGCACAGGTCCAGCCACTTCTCGTGGTCCACGCCGGTGCTGATCTCGGCCGAGGCCAGGGCCAGGGCAACCAGCTGCGAACCCTCGTCCTGAACTGCGGCCCGCCCGGATCGCACCGCCTCGATCGAGCCAGGATCACCCGAGTCAAGGACTGCCCCCACCCTGGACAACAGGGACGGCGCCGCACCTGCCCAGCCCAGCTCGTCGACGTCACACAGTCCTGGACGCGCCACCAGGGAGACCTTGGCCGCCGCGTTGTCGCTGACCAGCAGTGCCTCCAGGTCGGCGTCCACGGTGTGCGTGGTTGAGGCCCCGTGCCCGATCAGGGCGGCGCGCAGCGCCCGGACGATCCACTGGGGGTGGCTGTGCCGGGTGGCCAGGGCGGCGATCAGGTCGCCGGTCGGGACGACCAGCCCGATCCAGGTGTCGAGGTCCTTCTCGCTGATCCGGCGCATCACTGCGTTCACGAACCCGCCGGCGCTGGCGCCGTTGACCAGCCGGGCGAGCCCGACGGTCTGGTCGACGGCGGCGTGCGCAGCGACCCGCATCCCCAGGAGCTGGTGTGCGCCGAGCCGCAGCGTGTCGAGCACATTGCCATCGATCCGGTCCACCGCCCGGCCGGCCGCAGACGCGATGATCGGGTCGTAGAGCCCCCGCAGCCGCGTGGCCCCGTAGGTGAGCTCGGTGGCGAAGGCCGCGTCACGACCCCGGATGCCCTTGTCCCTCAGCTCTTTTGGCAACTCGAGGTTGGCGTAGGCACCATCAGCCACTGCCCGAAGGACGGTGTATGCCGCGAGCCGGGCCGGGTCTGTCGAGCGCGACCTCTCAGCCGGCCGGGTCACCGAGCGCTCGAGATTGCCGTGCTTGCGTTCGGGACGCTGCCGACCGGCGGCGTCCCGCCTCGACTCACCGGCGGCGTCCCGCCTTGACTCACCCGAAGCGTCGCGTCGCGGCTCACCCGGCTGATCCGCGCGGTTCGGCCCCGCGCTCTCATCACTCATCGGTGAACTTCTCTCCCGGCTCGATGCGGACACCCCTGGCCCAGTCCGCTGCCGCCATGGGTTTCTTGCCCTGAGGCTGGACCAGACCGAGTAGCACCGCACCTGATCCAGTCCCGACCCGGACCGCCCGCCTGGCTGCGGCGACCTCACCGGGGGCAAGGACTGCGGCCCCGGACGCGTCGGAAGGCGCCAGGTCGGACGCGGCAACAGAGTCTCTCTCTGTCGAGGCAGCGCTGAAGGTGAGCGTGACCGGGTGGATCTTGAGTCGCTCGCCGCGGAACGTCGTCCAGGCACCAGGCGCGGGCGTGCAACCACGAATGTGCCGATCGACGGCCAGCGCCGGTGTGCCCCAACGAGTTCTGGCGTCCCGAACGCTGATCTTCGGCGCCAGTGACACTCCCTCGCCAGGCTGGGCGACGGGCTTCAGCTCGCCGGCCTCGAGGGCGTCAAGGGTGGCCACCAGCAGGCCCGCGCCGGCCTCGGCGAGCCGCCCCAGCAGCTCTCCGGAGGTGTCACCGTTTCTGATGGTCTCGGTCATCATGCTAAACGTCGGACCCGTGTCCAGACCCCGCTCGACCATGAAGGTCGTGGCACCGGTCACCTCGTCGCCGGCCATGATCGCATGCTGGACAGGGGCGGCCCCACGCCAGGCGGGCAGGAGGGAAAAATGCAGGTTGATCCAGCCGTGGGCCGGGATGGCCAGCACCGGCTCGGGGATCAGGGCGCCATAGGCGACCATCGGGCAGGCGTCGGGAGCCAGCACGCGCAGCCGATCCTGAAACTCCGGATCGCCGGGGCGGTCGGGAGTGAGAACCTCCAGCCCCAGCTCCAGCGCCCGTTCCTTTACCGGCGAGGCCACCAGGGAACGACCCCGGCCGGCGGGAGCATCGGGGCGGGTCAGCACGGCAACCACGACATGGGATGAGCCGGACAGGGCATCCAGGCTGGGGACAGCAACATCCGGCGTACCGGCAAAGACGAGCCGCACTCGGTCAGCGACCCAAGCCGAAAGCTGCGTGCGGGCTGACCTTGATGGTGGGAGCCTCCTGGCCGGCCCACTCCGCATCCCGGATCGCCTTCATGGCCAGCTTGCGTTGCGCCTTGTCCATCCGGTCGATGAACAGGATGCCGTCCAGATGGTCGGTCTCGTGCTGGATGCACCGGGCCAGCAGCTCGGAGCCCTCACGCACGACGGGCTCGCCGTGCTGGTTGAAGCCCTTGGCGACCAGGCGCAGCGCCCGGGGAGTGTCGAAGAAGATACCCGGGAACGACAGGCAGCCCTCTTCGCCGTCCTGCATCTCGCAGGACAGGTCGAGACTGGGGTTGATCAGGTGGCCCAGCTCGTCATCGACGTGATAGGTGAAGACCCGCAACCCGACCCCGATCTGGGGGGCGGCCAGGCCTGCACCCGGCGCGTTCACCATGGTGTCGGTCAGGTCCTTGACCAACTGACGCAGTTCCTTGTCGAAGTCGACGACCTCGATGGCGGGAGTGCGCAGCACGGGATCACCAAAGATCCGGATGTCCATAATCGACACGAGCGTGGTTCCTTGCCGTCGGGTGTGCTGGAAGGGACCAGTCTATGCGGCAGACAGCGGTAGACCACGCACCGACAGATCCTCACGCAGGTGGCCGGTGTCGGTGAACAGGATGGCGTTGAGGCCGGCCTCCCGCCCGGCCGCGATGTTGGCCATGCTGTCATCGATGAAGATGCAGCCGTCAAGGCTGCGGCCGATCCGCTGACGGAGGATCTCGAAGATCTTCGGGTCCGGCTTGGCAACGCCCTCCTCGCCCGAGACGATGATGTCCTCGAACACGTCCAAGAAGGCGAAGCGGCTGCGGGCCATCGGGAAGAGCTCGCGGGACCAGTTGGTCAGCGCGTACAGCGGTATGCCGACCGCCTGCAGGTCATACAGGATCTGGACGCTGTCCTGGATGGCGCCGACCATCGACTCCTCGAAGTTCGCCCGATAGGCACGGATGGCCCGCTCCCAGTGAGGGTGCGACTCGATGGCCACGTCCTCAGCCACATCCCACGGCCGGCCGGCATCCTGAGGAAGGTTCCAGGCGTGGAAGTCGAAAGCCTCATCGGCCAGGAATCGCGTTGCCTCCTCCTTGCCCACGCCCCGCGCAATCGCCGGATGCGGGTCCCAGCTGATCAGGACGTTGCCAAGGTCAAAGACCACGGCCTCAACCGGCACGGGTGCGCTGTGAGAGTCGAACACTGCTGTCATGGCCGCAACTTTACCGATGTCGGCTGCACGCCCATCGGGCGCACCTGTCAGCCGAGCCCGTCGACCGGGTCAACCCGCACCGCCACCGGCTCCCGTTCCTTGCGGGCGCTGCGGATCGCCTTCATGTGCGTCAGCGCGGCCGTCAGCGCCGGGCCCTCGTCCAGTGCCACACGTAGCAGCAGCTGGATCTTAGGGGCAGCTCCGTCGTCGCCGGCACCCGTTCCGGCGCCGGCCGCCGGGCTGGCCGGGATCCACGGCAACGGGCCCAGCAGCTCGACCGAGTCGGCCAGCCCGGCCGCCTCGACCGCGCGCTGGACGGCGACCCGGGGACCGACCAGCCGGGCCATCCGCACCGTCGGCGGCAGCGAGAGCTCGACCCGCTCGGCGAGCTCACGGGCGACGAACCATGCCGGGTCCCACCGCACCAGGGCCTCGACCAGCGGCAGCGTCGTGTGCATCGGCGCCCCACAGAGCACCGTCACGCCGCCCCGGGCAGCGCCCCGGGTCAGCGCGGCAGCCGCCAGCCATCGACGCAGCGCCTCCTCGGACGCATCAAGGGTCGGTCGATCCATGGAGGCCCACGCATCGAGCAACAGCGTTGCGGCGTAGCCGTCCTCAGCAACCGGCTCGGCGCCCGGCGTGGCGATGACCAGGCTCGGTCTGGCCGGGACGGACGCCAGGACCTCACCGGCGCCCGAGGTGTGCACCGGCACCCCGGGGAACGCGCGGCCGAGCTCTTCGGCAGTGCGCCGCGCTCCCACGACCGTCGACCGCATCGCGACGCCACCACAGCTTGTGCACTCAAAAGCCCGCGCGACCGTGCCGCACCACCGACACGTCGGAACCGCATCTGCGGCGGTCAGGCCCAACGGCCCGTGACAGCGCGCGCAACGCGCCGGCTCACGGCAGTGCTGGCAGGACAGCGACGGCAGGTAACCCCGCCGCGGAACCTGAATCAGCACGGGTCCCTGCTCCAGCGCGCTCTTGGCGGCCCGCCACGCGGCCGGGGGCAGGTGCGCATGGGCGGCCGCACCATCGCGCTCGACATCCGTGCCCTCGCCGGCCACGACCACCCGCGGTGCGGCCAGCCGCCTGCTCGCCAGGTCGGCGCAGACCGACCGGACCTCACCCGACCCGACCCATTGCTGAACCGCCGTGGTCCGGGTGAAGCCACCGGTCAGCAGTGCGGCGCCCTCCAGCCGGGCGCGGGCGCGCAGGACCTCGCGGACGTGGGGGTACGGCGCTCGCTGTTCGACCAGGACGTCGTCGCCGTCGTCCCACCAGGCGACCAGGCCCAGGTCGCGGACCGGCGCGAACACCGCCGCCCGCGTCCCCACCACGCAACGCACATGGCCTCGCAGCACCTTCAACCAGGCCGTGTACCGCGCCTGCGGGCCCTGCCCCGCGGTGAGCCGTACATGCCTGCCGGACCCCAGCATCTGAAGCAGTACGGCGTCGACCCGATCGACGTCGCGGTGGTCGGGAACCACGATCAGGGCACCACGCCCGGCAGCCAGCGACGTGGCGGCTGCCACGGCCAGCGCGGCGGGCCAGTCCTGGTCACGCTGCTGTCCTGGCAGGGCCAGCCACGAGGCTGCGGGGGTATCACCGGCGGCCAGGTGCCGCAGAAAGGAGGTGCCGGCCGGGTAGCTCGACCACGGCCCCGGCGCCGGCGCCGCCCATGCAGCCCCAGCGTCCCGGCCACCCCCGGCCCCCGCCGACGCCGCCGGCGCTTCCATGGGCAGGTTCTTCTCCGCCGTGGCGTGCCGGGGCGGAACAGCCAGCCGGACCACGTCACCCAGAGTCCCCGCATAGCGGTCAGCGATCACCCGCGCCAGGGCCAGCACGGCCGGGGTGAGAACGGCTTCAGCACTGACCACCTTGCGCAGCGGTGCCAGCGTGCCAACGTGCTCGGCCGTCGCAGCCCTTGCGAGGATGTACCCGTCGACGTCCTGACCGGCGAAGCGCACCTTTACCCGCACCCCCGGCACAGCCAGGTCGGCCATCGCGACGGGCACGTAGTACTCGAAGGGGCGGTCAAGATGAGACAGCCCCACATCCACCAGGACGCGGGCCACCGGATCGACCTCGGCGGACTGCTGCACCGACGGCATCACCCTGGAGCGCCCGCGTGGCGATGCCACGGCACGCACGAGCGAGAGCGGGTCGCTCACATCCGTCCTCGCCTCGTTCATGACCCAAGGTCTACCGCATAGCCCCGACGTCCACCGTCACCGTGGCCGCAGTGAGCCTGCCCGGTGATGCGGATGATGCGTGCGGGACGGGTGAAGCTCAGCCCACGACAGCGGTCAGGAGCTGCTCGACCCGGTCGGTACGCTCCCAGGTGAAGGCGTTCTCGATGCCCTCGACGCTGGTGCGGCCGAAGTGGCCGTAGGCGGCGGTCGGGGTGTAGATCGGGCGCAGCAGATCGAGGTCCTCGATGATTGCGGCGGGTCGCAGGTCGAACACCTTGGTGATCGCGTTCTGGATCTTGTAGGCCGCAACGGTCTCGGTGTTGAAGGTCTCGACATACAGGCCGACCGGGTGAGCCTTGCCGATGGCGTACGCCACCTGGACCTCGCAGCGGGTGGCCAGGCCCGCGGCCACGATGTTCTTGGCCACCCAGCGCATGGCGTAGGCCGCCGAACGGTCCACCTTGCTCGGGTCCTTGCCGGAGAACGCGCCGCCGCCATGGCGGGCCATGCCGCCATAGGTGTCGACGATGATCTTGCGGCCGGTCAGCCCGGCGTCACCCATCGGGCCACCGATCTCAAAACGACCCGTCGGGTTGATCAGCATCTGGTAGTCGGAGATGTCCAGGTCGGTGCCGGAAGCCGCCAGCTCATCCAGGACCGGCTTGATCACCTGGTTGGCGATGTCCGGTTCGAGCAGGCCCTGCAGCGAGATGTCGCCGGCGTGCTGGGTCGACAGCACCACGGTGTCAAGCTTGACCGCCTTCTCGCCGTCGTAGGAGATGGTGACCTGGGTCTTGCCGTCGGGACGAAGGTAGGCGACCTCGCCGGACTTGCGCACGGCCGACAGCCGCTCAGCCAGGCGGTGGGCGAGGTGGATCGGAAGCGGCATCAGCTCGGCGGTGTCCTGGCAGGCATAGCCGAACATCAGTCCCTGGTCACCTGCGCCCTGCTTGTCCATCGGGTCCACCCCACCGGTGCGGTTCTCGTAGGCCGTGTCGACGCCCTGGGCGATGTCCGGGGACTGCTGGCCGATCGAGACCGAGACGCCGCACGACTCACCGTCGAAGCCCTTGGTCGAGGAGTCATAGCCAATCCGCAGGACCGTGTCTCGCACGATTCGCGGGATGTCCACATATCCGGTCGTGGTCACCTCACCGGCGACGTGAACCAGCCCCGTGGTGACCATGGTCTCCACCGCCACGCGGCTGGACCTGTCCTCGGCGAGCATGGCATCCAGGATGGCGTCGCTGATCTGGTCGCAGATCTTGTCTGGGTGACCCTCGGTGACTGACTCGGACGTGAAAAGGCGTGCGGACACGTGGATGCTCCTTGGTTGCAGCGGCTGCTGACTGTCGAGTGCGTCAGAGACTATCCGAGGACAGGAGATCCTGTATGACGTCCCATAGCGTGGCGGCCACGGTCTCCTTGGACGCCGGGCCCACCTGGGTGACAGCGTCCACGCCGCGCCGCAGGATGTGAACGGTCGTCGTGTCCTGCCCGAAGGTCTTGTCGACGCCGACCTCGTTGGCGACAAGCACATCACAGCCCTTGCGCCTGAACTTGTCGCGTGCCAGGTCAAGAACGCTGTGCCCGCCATCGCCGGTCTCGGCCGCGAAGCCCACGATCACCGGAGACCTGACGGAGCCCCTGTCCCGCACCAGCCCCACCAGCACGTCGGGGTTGCGGACCAGCTCGATCGTGGGGGCCGACTGGTCTGCCGGGCTGCCGTGTGTCTTCTTGATCTTGACCTCGGCGTAGCGGGCCGGCCGGAAGTCCGCCACGGCGGCCGCCATCACCACGACATCGCAGTCCTGCGCCGCCTTGGCCACCGCCTCACCGAGCTCCATGGCGGTCTGGACCGGCACCAGCCGCACGCCGTCGGGGACCGGAAGCGCCACGTTGGCCGAGACCAGGATCACCTCCGCTCCGCGGCCCGCTGCCACCGCAGCCACCGCGTAACCCTGCTTGCCCGAAGACCGGTTCCCCAAGAACCGCACCGGATCCAACGGCTCCCGAGTACCCCCCGCACTCACCACAACCCGTAGCCCAGCCATCCCCGTCCCCGTCCCCGCCCCCCCCTCCGCGCTTGTTGCCTTCAGACCACCGTTGCGGGTCGATTCCGACCCTGAATCGGTGGTCTCGGGGCAGGAAGACGCGGGGGTAGAGGCAGACAGGAGGTCACGGCATACGGCGTAGATCTCTTCGGGATCGGGGAGGCGACCGGGGCCGGTGTCGGTGCCGGTGAGGCGGCCTGAGGCCGGGTCGATGACGTGCACACCGCGGTGGCGCAGCGTGGCGACATTGGCCACGGTGGCCGGGTGCTGCCACATCTCGGTGTGCATCGCTGGCGCGAGCACCACCGGACATCGGGCGGTGAGCAGGATGTTGGTCAGCAGGTCGTCGGCCAGCCCGTGGGCGGCCCTGGCGATCAGGTCTGCGGTGGCCGGCGACACGACGACGAGGTCGGCATGGCGACCCAGGCGAACGTGCGGCACCTCGTGGACGTCGGTCCAGACCTCGGCTGAGACGGGCTTGCCTGACAGCGCAGCCCAGGTGGGTGCTCCGACGAACTTGAGTGCGGCCGCCGTGGGGACGACGGTCACGTCATACCCGCTCTCGGTGAAAAGTCGCAGCAGAGAGCAGGCCTTGTAGGCGGCGATCCCGCCGCTGACCCCGAGGATCACCCGCTTGCCTGTCGCCGCGCCTGTCATGGTGTCACCCGCGAGCACCCTGGCCTTTCAGCGGACTCGCTCAGCCCTCGGTGGGCTGAGAGGTCAGCAGACCCTCGTTGATCTCACGAAGGGCGATGGACATCGGCTTCTCGTTGACCTTGGTCTCCACGAGCGGGCCGACGTACTCGAGCAGGCCCTCGGAGAGCTGAGAGTAGTAGGCGTTGATCTGACGAGCGCGTTTGGCCGAGTAGATGACCAGGGCGTACTTGGAGTCCGCCACCTTGAGCAGGTCGTCTATCGGAGGGTTGGTGATGCCCTCGGGGGCAGCCTGCGTTCCAGACACTGTCAATCTCGATTCGTTGGTGAAACATGAGTGCAACGGTTTGTGGCGCGCGAAAATGCTTCACGCCCGTATCAATGATACGAGTTCTTCACTCGCCCGCTGAACATTGTCGTTGACGATGGTGACATCGAACTCCGGCTGAGCCGCCAGCTCGTGCCGGGCGGTGTCGAGTCTAGTGTCTCTCTCATCCTCGGACTCGGTGCCGCGGCCGACGAGCCGGCGGACCAGCTCGTCCCAGCTCGGAGGGGCAAGGAAGACGAACAGCGCGTCCGGAATCTGCTCGCGCACCTGGCGGGCACCCTGCAGGTCGATCTCCAGCAACGCCATCCGCCCGGCGGCCAGCGTCTCGTGCACCGGCGCCCGAGGCGTGCCGTACTTGGCCCGCCCGTGAACGACTGCCCACTCCAGGAACTCACCCACCTGGCGCATCCGTTCGAACTGCTCGTCGTCGATGAAATGGTAATGAACTCCGTTGATCTCGCACGGGCGTGGAGTCCGGGTGGTCATCGAGACGGACAGCCACACCTCAGGGAAGTTGTCACGGACATAGGCCGCAACGGTCCCCTTCCCCACAGCGGTGGGACCGGCCAGGACCACCAGCCGGCTTCCCGTCGATGTCCCGCCGGTGGAGCAGGTCACCACTGCCGGTCAGGCCTGTTCGAAGCGCTCGATCAGCGCCGCAATCTGGTTGTTGCCCAGACCCCGAACGCGGCGGGTCTCGGCGATGCCGACCTCGTCCATGATCTGGCGAGCCCGGACCCGTCCGACACCCGGCATCGACTCCAGCAACGCGGCGACCTTCATCTTTCCGACGATGTCATTGATCTTGCCGTCAGCGATCACCTCGGACAGCAATCCCTGTGCGTACTTGAGCCGGTTCTTGACCGCCGCCCGCTCTCGGCGGGCGACCGCCGACTGTGCGAGAGCCTCAGCACGCTGCTCCGGGGTGAGCTGGGGTAGAGCCACAGTCAGTCTCCTCATGCCTACGAAATCGAATCAAGCCATTCTCATCCGGCCACACGACCGGTAGACCTTGCTGCCCGAACCTAGCGAGTCCGGGCGGGGCCATGCAACCTGCTGCCCTCAGGGGTTCAAGACCTTCGCCAGCTCCTGGGCTGTATGCCGAGCCATTGCCTCCAGGGCGGCGCAGTCAGGACCAGCTCCGAGGATCTCACGGCTGCTGCTGCCAAGGACATTCCCCAGAGCCGCGCCGAACACCGTGCGGAGGTTTTCAGCGGTCGCGCCCTGGGCTCCCACCCCGGGTGCGAGCAGGGGCGCGTTGGCCGCAGACAGGTCAAGTCCGAGACGGCGGACCGCATCGCCGACGGTGGCCCCGACCACCATGCCCACGCTACCGAGCACCCCGGTTTCACGGTCGCGCAGGTTCTCCCGCGTGACGCCGTCCGCGACGCTGCCGGCCACGGTGCGGCCCTGCCTGATCGCGTGCTGGACCTGGGCGCCATCAGGGTTCGAGGTCAGCGCCAGGACGAACACGCCACGCCCGCTCTGGTTTGCGAGATCCAGTGCCGGACGAAGGGACTCGAAGCCGAGGAACGGGCTGACCGTGATGGCGTCAGCACGCAGCGTGCTCTCTGGCCCGAGATATGCCTGCGCGTACGCCGTCATGGTCGAGCCGATGTCGCCCCGCTTGACGTCGAGCAGGGACAGCGTGCCTGCCTCACGGAGGCCGGCCAGGGTGCGCTCGAGCACCGCCACGCCAGCAGAGCCGAAGCGCTCGAAGAAGGCCGACTGCGGCTTGACGATCGCCACCGTGCCGGCGAAGGCCTCGACGCAGGTCATCGCAAACGCCTCCAGGCCCTGGGCCGTGTCGTCCAGGCCCCAGTGAGCCAGCAGCGCCGGATGAGGATCGATGCCGGCACAGAGCGGGCCCAGGCCGTCCATGGCGACCCGAAGCCTGACGCCGAAGGACCGGGTGGCGGTGGGAGGTGCGCCTGGGGTCATCCTCGGGTCATCCTCGGGTCATCCTCGGGTCAGCCCTTCTGTCAATGCCGCTGTCGCTACTCATGTCAGCACTCATGTCACTACCTATGTCACTGCCTCTTCCGGTCCAGTCGTGTGTGCGCAATCCCCACGACATCATTGAACCGGGCGAATCCCCTGGCCTGCAACGCCGCTGCCAGCTCCCGTTTGACCCGCATCGGTGCGTTCGGGTCATTGAACGTCGCGGTTCCGACCTGGATCGCGCTCGCGCCGGCAGCGACGAGCTGGAGAGCATCGTCGCCGGTCCGCACTCCCCCGACGCCGATGATCGGAACGGTGGGGATACGTCCCCCGAGCATTGCTGCCCGCACCTGCCAGATGGCGCGTACCGCGACCGGCCGGATGCCCGGTCCGGACAGCCCACCGGTCACCCCGGCGACCTGGGGGCGCAACAGCTCGGTGTCGATCACCATGGCCAGCAAGGTGTTGATCATGGTCAGCCCATCCGCGCCCGCCTTCACGCAGGCGCCGGCGATCTCCACGATGTCGGTCACGTCGGGACTGAGCTTGGCGAAGATGGGGACGTCGGGCGGGACCTTCTCGCGCACCAGCGCGATGACCCTCGCTGACGAGAGCGGGTCACACGCGAAGACCAGGCCCCGGTTCGCCACGTTGGGGCAGGAGATGTTGACCTCGACGCCGACGACGGCGTCGAAGGCCGGCGACTGGCACAGGGCTGCGGCCACGTCGGCATACTCGTCGGCGGTGTTCCCGGCGATGGAGACGAGGACTCGCGCCCCGACCGACTCGAGCCAGACCAGGTCGCCGGCGGCGAAGTCTCTGATCCCCGGTCCCTGCAGGCCGATCGAGTTCAGCATCCCGCTGGGCGTCTCGGCCATCCGCGGGGTGCCGCGCCCCGATCGGGGATCCGCCATCACGGTCTTGGTGACGAACGCGCCCAGCTGCGCGATGTCGAAGAACCGGTGCAGCTCCCGGCCGTTCGCCGCGCAGCCAGAGGCCGTCATCAGCGGGTTGGGCAGCCGCATCCCGGCCAGGTCGACACTCATGTCGATCATGGCACCGGCGCTCGCTGTGCTCACTGTGCCACCTGTGCGACCTGTGCTCACTGTGCTCACTGTGCTCACTGTGCTCCACCCTGCTTCGTGACCGCGCCGGAGGCGTCTGACTTCGTGATCGCGCCGTGGGCGTCTTGCGGAACCCGGCACCACCCATGGTCGAACGCCTCCCAGCGAATCCGGTCGCCGCGGAAGACGGGGCCGTCAACGCAGCAACGGACCATCCTGGTCACCCCGTCGTCTCCGGTCACCGGCATCACGCAGGTCATGCAGACGCCGATGCCACAGGCCATGGACTCCTCGACCGCTACCTGGGCGACGGCGCCGTGGGCCGCGGCCACCTCGGTGACGGACCTGAGCATTGCCATCGGCCCGCAGCCGTACACGATCTCGGCACTGCTTCGGTCGATGACGGCGGGCAGGACATCGGAGACCCAGCCCGGCACACCCTCCGAGCCGTCGTCAGTGGTCACCATCAACCCATCGGCGCAACGACGTGCCTCCGCCACACCGAAGAGCCGGTCCCGGGTAGCCGCGCCGAGGACCATCTCCACGTGGCAACCGCGCTGCCGGAGCGTGGCCGCCAGCCAGAACAGCGGGGCGCTGCCGTAGCCGCCGCCCACCAGAACACAGGCCACCGGCTCGGCGGGCAACGGAAAGCCTCGCCCGAGCGGGCCGATGATGTTGACCTCATCGCGGGCGCTCAGGTCGGTCAGCCACCGGGTGCCCGGCCCGCGTGCGGCGATGACAACGTCCACCGTGCCGCCCTCAGCCCGGTAGATCGAGAAACAGCGGCGCAGCAGGTTGGCCGAGGTGTCGCCACCGACCGCCAGCGCGACGAACTGACCCGGTCTGGCCCGCTCAACCACACCGGGCGCCGCGAAAGTCAGGTGGTGGTAGTCGCCGACCCGGCGGTTGGCGATCAGCTCGCCCGTCACCTGGGGGGTGCGCTCCTGGGGCTCCGGGTTCACGCAGGGTCTTCCGTCCGGGCATAGAAGCCCAGGTCTCGGGCATGGTCCTGCAGTGTCTTGACCCGCACCTTCTCGGTCAGCTGTGACTCGATGCCCTGCACCGCGGCGCCGAGCTGCTGCACCGTGGTGATGATCGGCCGGTCCATGCTCGTCGTGGCCGCGCGGATCGCATAGCCGTCGGCCCGGGCGTCACTGCCTGAGGGCGTGTTGACGACCATCTTCACCTCGCCCCCCACGATCCGTTCGACGATCGTGGGCTCACCCAGCGGACCCTGGCCCTCACTGCGCTTGCGCACCACGGAGGCATGGATCCCGTTGCGCCGCAGCACATCCGCGGTGCCTCTGGTGGCGATGAGGTCAAAGCCGAGGTCAGCCAGCCGTTTAATCGGGAAGATCATGGCTCGCTTGTCCCGGTTGGCGACGGAGACGAAGACCGTCCCCGTGCGGGGCAGGCCGGGACCGAAACCGAGCTGGCTCTTGGCAAACGCCGCGCCGAAGTCCCTGTCGATGCCCATCACCTCGCCGGTCGAGCGCATCTCGGGGCCCAGCAGGCTGTCGACCACCTGGCCCTCGCGGGTTCGGAACCGTTTGAAGGGGAGCACCGCCTCCTTGACCGAGACGTGTGCGTGGGCCGGCATCGCGCCACCGTCCCCCTGTGGCGGCAGGATCCCCTCAGCCCGGAGCTGGGCGATGGTGGCACCGAGCATCACCCGCGCGGCGGCCTTGGCCAGCGGCACGCCGGTCGCCTTGGCCACGAACGGAATCGTGCGGCTCGCCCGCGGGTTGGCCTCAAGCACGTAGAGGATGTCCTGGGCCAGGGCGAACTGCACGTTCATCAGGCCCTGGACGCCGATCCCCATGGCGAGCTTGAGCGTTGCCTCACGGACCCGTTCGAGCTCCTGTCGGCCGAGAGTTACCGGCGGGAGCACGCAGGCCGAGTCGCCGGAGTGAATACCGGCCTCCTCGATGTGCTCCATGATGCCGCCCAGGTACATCTCATGACCGTCGTAGATCGCGTCCACGTCGATCTCGATCGCGTCGTCGAGGAACCTGTCGATCAGCACCGGGTGCTCGGGGGCGGTCTCGGTGGCCCGGGTGACGTAGCCGATCAGCGTGGTGTCGTCGTAGACGATCTCCATGCCACGTCCACCGAGGACATACGAGGGACGGACCAGGACGGGGTAGCCGATCTCGCGGGCAACCTCGACGGCCTCCGCGCCGCTGTACACCATGCCGTGTCGCGGTGCGGTCAGCCTGGCCTCGGCCAGCACCCGGGAGAAGGCGCCGCGATCCTCGGCGAGGTGGATCGACTCCGGGGTGGTGCCCACGATCGGTACTCCCTCGTCCTTGAGCGCCTGGGCCAGACCGAGCGGAGTCTGCCCGCCGAGCTGAACGATCACGCCGGCCACCGGCCCGGCCACCCGCTCGGCGTGGATCACCTCCAGGACATCCTCAAGGGTCAGCGGCTCGAAGTAGAGCCGGCTGGCGGTGTCGTAGTCGGTGGACACCGTCTCGGGATTGCAGTTGACCATGACCGTGTCAAAACCGTGGTCCCGCAGGGCAAAGCTCGCATGGACACAGGAGTAGTCGAACTCGATGCCCTGCCCGATCCGGTTCGGCCCGGAGCCCAGGATGATGACCGCCGGTCGCTGGCGCGGCGCCACCTCGGTCTCCTCGTCGTAGGTCGAGTAGTGGTAGGGCGTCAGCGCCGCGAACTCGGCGGCGCAGGTGTCGACGGTCTTGTAGACGGGGCGCACACCGAGGGCGTGGCGAACCCCGCGGACGACGGACTCCGGCATACCTGAAAGGTCGGAGATCTGGGCGTCGGAGAACCCATGGCGTTTGGCCAGCCGGAGCACCTCGGGGGTGAGCTGCGGGCTGGTCGCCACGTACGTGGCAACCTGGTTCAGCAGGGATATCTGGTCCAGGAACCACGGGTCGATGCCGGTGGCCTCGTGCACCACCTCGACCGACAGCCCGCCGCGAAGAGCCTGCTGCACCAGCACGACTCGGCCCTCGGTCGGGATCTGTGCCTGCTCCAGCAGGGCGCGCGCCTGTTCCTTCGACGGAGACTCGCCCTTGCGCCAGTGGAAGCTCGAACCCGCGCGCTCCAGCGAACGCAGTGCCTTCTGCAGGGCCTCGGTGAAGTTCCGGCCGAACGCCATGGCCTCGCCGACGCTCTTCATCGTCGTGGTCAGCGTCGGGTCCGCGGCCGGGAACTTCTCAAAGGCGAACCGCGGCACCTTGACCACGATGTAGTCCAGGGCCGGCTCGAAGCTGGACGGGGTGACCTTGGTGATGTCGTTGGGGATCTCGTCCAGGGTGTACCCGATGGCCAGCTTCGCGGCGATCTTGGCGATCGGGAACCCGGTCGCCTTGGAGGCCAGTGCCGAGGACCGGGAGACCCGCGGGTTCATCTCGATGACGATGACGCGGCCGTCAACAGGGTTGACCGCGAACTGGATGTTGCAGCCGCCGGTGTCGACCCCCACCTCCCGGATGATGGCGATCGCCAGGTCCCTTAGCCGCTGGTACTCGCGGTCGGTCAGGGTCAGCGCCGGCGCCACCGTGATCGAGTCACCGGTGTGCACCCCCATCGGGTCGAGGTTCTCGATGGAGCAGACGACCACCACGTTGTCGACCCGGTCCCGCATGACCTCGAGCTCGTACTCCTTCCAGCCCTTGATGGACTCCTCCAGGAGCACCTCGGTGGTCGGCGAGTCGTGCAGGCCCGAACCGGCCATCCGGCGAAGGTCCGCCTCGTCATCGGCGAAACCCGACCCTAGGCCGCCCATGGTGTAGGACGGGCGAACAACCACCGGATAGCCGAGATCCCGTGCGGCGGCGAGGCATTCGTCCATGGTGTGCGCGATGTGGCTGCGGGCCGTCTCGCCCCCACATCGCTGGACCACGCCCTTGAAGAGATGGCGGTCCTCACCCAGCTGAATGGCCTCGACGCTGGCACCGATCAGCGGGCAGCCGTACTTCTCCAGGATTCCGGCCTCGTGCAGGGCAATGGCCGCGTTCAGGGCCGTCTGCCCACCCAACGTTGCGAGCACCGCATCGGGTCGCTCCTGGGCGATGATCGCCTCGATGACCTCGGAGGTGATCGGCTCGACGTAGGTCGCGTCGGCGAACTCGGGGTCGGTCATGATCGTGGCGGGGTTGGAGTTGACCAGGATGACCCGCAGCCCCTCCTCGCGCAGAACCCGGCAGGCCTGGGTTCCGGAGTAGTCGAACTCGCAGGCCTGGCCGATGACGATCGGCCCGGACCCGATGACCAGGATGCTGTTGAGATCGGTGTGACGGGGCATCAGGGACGACCTTTGGCAGTTGACATGAGCTCGACGAACCGGTCGAAGAGGTGTTCGGAGTCATGCGGGCCGGCGGCGGCCTCAGGGTGGTACTGAACCGAGAAGGCAGGAATGTCAACACATTCCAGCCCTTCGACCACGTTGTCGTTGAGCCCGATGTGGGAGACCCGGACCCGGCCGTATGCCGTGTCGGTCTCGCCCTCCAGCGGAGCGTCGACGGCGAAGCCGTGGTTCTGTGCCGTGACCTCCACGGTGCCGGTACGCCGGTCCAGCACCGGCTGGTTGATGCCGCGGTGGCCGTACTTGAGCTTGTAGGTGCCGAAGCCGAGCGCCCGGCCGAGGAGCTGGTTGCCGAAGCAGATCCCGAAGAACGGCATCCGCGCGGTGAGGACCTCACGCAGCAGGGCGACCTCGTGGTCGGCGGTGGCCGGGTCCCCGGGACCGTTGGAGAAGAAGACGCCGTCGGCGCCGACCGCCTGGATGTCCGCGAAGGTGGACGTGGCAGGCAGCACATGGACCTCGATCCCTCGCTCGGCCAGGTGCGCCGGGGTCCGGGCCTTGATGCCCAGGTCCAGCGCTGCCACGGTGTACCGCTTCCGCCCCACTGCCGGCACGACATACGAGCGCGCCGTAGTGACCTCGCCGGCTAGCGCGGCGCCGCTCATCTGGGGCGCTGACAGGACGCGCTCCAGCAGTGAGTCCGGTGACTCGGCCACGAGCGTGCCGGAGAAGATGCCGACCCGCATCGCGCCGCGTTCGCGCAGGTGCCGGGTCAGGGCGCGGGTGTCGATGCCACTTATACCCACGACGCCCGCACCGGCCAGCTCGGCCTCCAGGGAACGTCGGGCGCGCCAGCTCGACGGCCGGATCGCGGGGTCGCGCACGACGTAGCCCGCGGCCCAGATGCGGGCAGACTCGCTGTCCTCGTCATTGACTCCGGTGTTGCCGATGTGCGGCGCGGTCATCACGATCACCTGGCGGTGATAGCTCGGGTCGGTCAACGTCTCCTGGTAGCCGCTCATCCCGGTCGAGAAGACGGCTTCGCCGACGGTCTGGCCGACCGCACCGTAGACGTCGCCCCGAAAGGCGCGACCATCCTCGAGGACCAGGATCGCGGGCCCCCGATGCCTGAACGTGAGGTCGCCCGTCGGCTGCGGAGAAGGTGCGGACGGGGTGGATGCTGCAGTTTCTGCAGTTACTGGCAGGGAGGGGTTCACAGGGGTCCGTCCGGGGTGGTGGGCGAGTCATCGGTGGCGGGTCCGAACTCCATCAACCGCTGCACCGCTGAGACCAGGGCTGCGGAGTCCGCCCTGGCGCGCGGCTGGAAGCGGGTCACGTTGTGGTCGGTGTGGTCGGTGTGGTCGGTGGTCCACTCGACCCGGACCTTCTTCGCGCGGCCAAGGAGCGTCTCGACCAGGCTGCCTTCCATCCCCACCCCCAGCAGACGCGAGCCCGCAACCCGAAACACATCGGAACCTTGTCGTTCCCAGCGCATCGTGCGGTCGTCCACCACCATGGTTGCCCGCCCGCGCTCCCCCAGGCCCGCCACGGCGACATGCTCATGGCGGGAGAGAGCGGTGGTGGTGCCGAGGTAGGTGCCCTCGACCCAGGCGAGGGTCAGCGCCCCGGTCAAGCCAGCGCTCCCTTCAGGACGGTGGGAACTCCGCGCAGGACCGTGGCCTGAACCGCGCCGGTGAGCCGGCGGCCGTGCCAGGGGTTGTTGCGGGACAACGACACCGACGCCTCCCGGTCGACGGTGACGGTGGCCGCCGGGTCGATCAGGGTGAGGTTGGCCGGCTCCCCCACCGCGATCGGCCGGCCATGACCGGACAGACCTGCGATCCGGGCGGGACGCACGGACATCACCTGCGCCACCCCGGCCCAGTCGAGCAGCCCGGAGCCGACCATGACATCGCTGACGACCGACAGCGCCGTCTCCAGACCCAGCATCCCGGGGGACGCGTCGATGAAGGCGTGCTCCTTGTCGTGGCGGGCGTGCGGCGCGTGGTCGGTCGCGACGATGTCGATCGTGCCATCGGCCAGGGCGGCCCGCAGCGCCTCGACGTCCTCGATCGGGCGCAGCGGCGGGTTGACCTTGAAGGTCGGGTCGTAGCCGGTGACGAGGTCGGTGGTCAGCATGAGGTGGTGCGGGGTGACCTCGGCGGTGACGGCGATGCCCTGGGCCTTCGCCCAGCGGATCACCTCGACCGACCCCGCCGTGGACACGTGCGCGACGTGCACCCGCGAGCCGGTATGCCGGGCCAGCATCACGTCGCGGGCGACGATGATCTCCTCGGCGATCCCGGGCCAGCCCGGCAGCCCCAGGCGCCCGGACAGCTCGCCCTCGTGGCAGCAGGCGCGGCCGTCTGCCAGCTTGGGGTCCTGGGCGTGCTGGGACACCACGCCGTCAAAGGCCCTCACGTACTCCAGCACCCGGCGCATCACCCGCGCGTCAGCCACACAGTGGCCGTCGTCGGAGAAGACGCGCACGTTCGCCCGCGAATGAGCCATCAGCCCCAGCTCGGCAAGCTCCTCGCCGGCCAGGCCCTTGGTAACCGCGCCGACCGGCTGAACATCGACCAGACCGGCCAGCCGGCCGAGGTCGAGCACCCGCTCAGCGGCCTCGGCCGTGTCCGTGACCGGAGTCGTGTTGGCCATGGCCAGGATCGCGGTGAAACCGCCGATCGCGGCGGCAGCCGAACCGCTGGCGATCGTCTCGGCATCCTCACGACCCGGCTCACGCAGGTGGGTGTGCAGGTCGACCAGGCCAGGCAACGCGATGAGACCGTCTGCCTCGATGGTCTGGTCGACGCCGGCGGGGCCGGCGTCCAGCGTCCCGATCTCGGCGATCAGGCCGCCGGAGATCAGCAGGTCCTGCCGGCCGGCGCCGACCAGGTCGGCTCCCTTGATCAGGAGGTTCATGACGTGACTCATGCGAGAGACCCTTCGCCGGCGAACAGGTGGTACAGCACAGACATTCGGACGGCGACACCGGCCGAGACCTGGTCGAGCACCAGTGACTGCGCCGCGTCAGCCGCATCGGCGGCAATCTCAAGGCCCCGGTTCATCGGCCCGGGGTGGCAGATCACCGTGTGCTTCTGCAGCGCCCTGAGCCGCTCACGGGTCAGGCCGTAGCCCACCGTGTACTCGCGGGCGGTCGGGAAGAAGCCCCCGCTCATCCGCTCACGCTGCACCCGCAGCATCATCACCGCGTCCATCGTCGGCAGCACCGCGTCAAGGTCGTACGACGTGTCGAAGCCCTCGGCCGCCGCCCAGGCGTCGACCCCGGCCGGCATCAGCGTGGGCGGCGCCACGACGGTGACCCTGGCCCCCAGGCTCTTCAGGCAGATCAGGTTCGAGCGGAATACCCGGGAGTGCGTCAGGTCACCGACCATGGCGACCTGCAGCCCCGCGAGGTCACCGAGGCGCCGTCGCATCGAGTAGGCATCGAGCAGCGCCTGGGTCGGGTGCTCGTGCAGTCCGTCGCCGGCGTTGATGACCACCGCGTCGACCCACTCGGACACCTGCTGGGCGGAACCGCTGGCGCTGTGCCGGATGACGAACCCGTCGACCCCCATGGCCGCAACGGTGCGGACGGTGTCGCGCAGGGACTCGCCCTTGCTGGTGGACGACCCCTTGCCGCTGATGTTGATCATGTCGGCCGAGAGCCACTTGCCGGCGATCTCGAAGGATGACCGGGTGCGGGTGGAGTCCTCGAAGAACATGTTCACCACAGTCCGACCCCTCAGGGTCGGGAGCTTCTTGACCTCGCGACGCTGGACGTCCTGCATGGACTCGGCAGTGTCAAGAATGGCCAGGATGTCCTGCCTGTCAAGGTCGTTCATCGATAGCAGGTGACGCTTCACCGTTCTCCTCCGCTGATCCGGACCTCATCGAGACCATCATGTTCGGACAGGCACACCTGCACCCGCTCACTTCGCGAGGTCGGCAGGTTCTTGCCCACGTAGTCGGCCCGGATCGGCAGATCCCGGTGGCCACGATCGACCAGCACCGCCAGCCGGACGGCCCGGGGACGGCCGATCTCGGAGAGGGCGTCCATCGCGGCGCGCACCGTTCGGCCGGAGAAGAGCACGTCGTCCACGAGCACGACCGTCTTGTCGTCGATCCCGGGCGCCGGGATGACGGTGTGCTCGATCGCCCTGATCGGGTTACGGCGCAGATCATCTCGATGCATCGTGATGTCGAGGGCGCCGCTGGGGACGTCACGGCCCTCGACCTCCGCCATCACGGCGACGAGGCGATCGGCCAGGGCAACTCCGCGGGTCGGGATCCCGAGGACGACCAGGTCGCTGGCGCCCTTGTTGCGCTCGAGGATCTCGTGAGCCACTCGTCGCAGTGCCCGGGAGACATCACCGGAGCTCATCACGACCCGGGCGGAATGATCTGCCGGGATGCCATTCGATGGTGGAGCTGGTTCTGGAGGCGTCACAGCGCCGAACCTCCTTCCCCGCCTCACCGGACGGGTCGTTAAAGGATGTTTGTCGCTGGCGAGCCTACCCTGCTGCGGGGCCCTTCACGGCACCGACGCTCACACCAGAGTGGGTTTGACCTCGGAGAGCCGGCCCAGCAACCCGTTGACGAAGGTGGGCGAGTCGTCAGTCGACAGCGAGGCTGCCAGGGCGACCGCCTCCGAGATCGCGACCCCGTCCGGGATCTCATCGCTGAAGACAACCTCCCAGGCTCCGATGCGCAGGATGGCCCGGTCCACGGCGGGCATCCGCTCGACCGTCCAGCCCTGGCTGTACGTCGCCAGAAGCTCGTCGATCTGGACCCACTTGTCCACTACGCCCCGGACGATCTCGACCGTGTACTCATGGAGGTCGTGCTGGGTCGCCGGCTTCGCCAGCCGCTCGGTCAGCAGCGCGTCTGCATTGACCCCGCGCTGCTCGGCCTCGAACAGGAGGTCGAGTGCCCGCTTGCGCGCCTTGGATCGTGCGGACACCTCAGTTGACCCGGCCCAGGTAGGAGCCGTCACGGGTGTCCACCTTGATCCTGGTGCCCTGCTCGATGAACAGCGGGACCGCGATCTCGGCGCCCGTCTCCAGCGTTGCCGGTTTGGTGCCGCCGGTGGAGCGGTCACCCTGAAGTCCGGGCTCGGTGTAGGTGATCTCGAGAACCACAGAGGCGGGCAGCTCGACATACAGGGGGGCGCCGTCATGAGTGGCGACCATCACATCCTGGTTCTCAAGCATGAACGTGGCGACATCGCCCACCACGGTGTCGGACACGTGCATCTGGTCGAACGTGTCACCGTCCATGAAGACGTAGTCGTCGCCATCCTTATAGAGGTACTGCATGGTCCGCTTGTCGACATTGGCTGTCTCGACCTTCGTCCCCGCGTTGAAGGTCTTGTCGACGACCTTGCCGGAAAGCACAGCCTTGAGCTTGGTCCGCACGAAGGCCGGGCCCTTGCCGGGCTTGACATGCTGGAACTCCACGACAGACCAGAGCTGGTTGCCGATGTTGAGGACCATGCCGTTCTTGAGGTCGTTGGTCGAGGCCAAGAGGGACATCTCTTTCGTATGACGGGTGGCTGGCTGGCTTCGCCGCAGGCAGCGTGAATGCAGCAAGCCCCCGTGGGGGGATACGCGGGATGAACAACATCGTAGCGGGCCGGACGCAATGCTCCCGAATGCACGATCCGGCAAGCCGCAAAGGGCCGGCGGAGCCAGCACACTGACCGCTCAACGGGCCAGGGCCCGCAGCGCCAGCAGGTACGAATCGGAGCCGAACCCCGCGATCGTGCCGGTGGCGACGCCTGCGATGACGGACGTGTGCCGGAACTCCTCGCGGGTGGCCGGGTTCGACAGGTGGATCTCGACCAGCTTCCCCCCGCCGCCGGCGACCAGGGCACACGCGTCCCGGACGGCATACGAGTAGTGGGTGAAAGCAGCCGGGTTGAGCACGACATCGGCGCCTCGGTCGACAGCCTCATGGATCCAGCCGATGAGCTCCGCCTCGTCGTTCGTCTGGCGGAAGTCCACCGCCAGGCCGAGCGACCCCGCCTCGCGCGACACGATGTCCGCAACGTTCTCCAGGGTCTGCGAGCCATAGATCTCGGGCTCGCGACTGCCCAGTCTGCTGAGGTTTGGCCCGTTGAGCACGTACACCAGTTGCGCGGTCATCTCCCCATTCTACGGAGGCGTCGTTCGTCACTGCATTTACCTGCAATCTCTCCGTTTGATAACGAAGATGACACCTTTCGGTAACGCCATGGCCTCGCGCTGCGGCGGCGCACCGTTCGTGCCTATGCTGCACGCACAAACCTTGGAATCCCTTGGAGGATCTATGCGTGGCAACACAGTCCGTGCGCGCTGGGCGACGGGCGTCGCCGGCGCGGCGTGCCTTGCTCTCGTGCTCTCTGCTTGTGGCGGAAGCAGCGACAAGGCTGCCTCGACCCCCGCGGCCAACAGCGCGGCCATCATCACTGCCTACGGCAGTGAACCTCAGAACCCTCTCCTGCCGGCCAACACCAATGAGACCGGTGGCGGTCGCATCATGAGGCTGCTGTACGAGGGCCTGATCAGCTATGACGGTGCCGGCAAGACGATCAACCAGGTCGCGGCGTCGATCGACACCACAGACTCCCAGAGCTACACCATCAAGCTCAAGCCCGGCTGGAAGTTCACCAACGGCGAGGCGGTCAACGCCAAGTCCTTCGTGGACGCCTGGAACTTCGGTGCGCTGATCACCAACGCTCAGCTCAACGCCTACTTCTTCGAGCCCATCGACGGTTACAAGGAGGTCCATCCCGACGCGGAGGGCGCCAAGCCCACTGCCAAGACCATGAAGGGCCTGGCCGTCGTCGACGAGTCCACCTTCACCGTCAAGCTGGCCGGTCCGCAGGCGTCGTTCCCGCTCCGTCTCGGCTACACCGCGTTTTACCCGCTGCCCCAGTCCGCCTACAAGGACATCAAGGCGTTCGGTGAGGCCCCGGTCGGCAACGGCTCGTACATGCTGGACGGCAAGTGGGTGCACAACGTCAACATCAAGGTGAAGAAGAACCCCGGCTACAAGGGGACCCACGTGGCCAAGAACGGCGGCGTCGACGTCAAGGTCTACACCGACCCGAACGCGGGCTACACCGACCTGCAGGCCAACAACCTCGACATCCTCGACTCGATCCCGGACAACGCCCTGGCCACCTTCAAGACCGACCTCGGTGACCGGGCGATCAACCAGCCGTCCGGCGTCTTCCAGTCCTTCGCCTTCCCGCTCTACCAGCCTGAGTGGAAGACCGCCAACTCCAAGAAGGTTCGCCAGGCGATCTCCATGGCGATCGACCGCAAGACGATCACCGACAAGATCTTCCAGGGCACCCGCACTCCGGCCACGGACTTCTCCTCGCCGGTCGTGCAGGGCTGGTCCAAGGACATCTGCGGCGAGTTCTGCACGTACGACCCGGCAAAGGCCAAGGCACTGCTGGCCGAGGCCGGCGGCTTCCCCGGCAAGCTCGAGATCGCCTACAACGCCGACGGTGGACATAAGGCGTGGGTCGACGCCACCTGCAACAGCATCAAGAACGCCATCGGCATCGCGTGCTCCGGCAAGTCCTACCCGGACTTCAAGTCCCTGCGTGACCCGATCACCAAGGTCACGATGAAGACCGCCTTCCGCACCGGGTGGCAGATGGACTACCCGGCGCTGGAGAACTTCCTGGCACCGATCTACGCCAAGGGCGCCGGCTCGAACGACGCAAAGTACGACAACCCGGCCTTCGACGCCATGCTCAAGAAGGGCGACGCGGCCAAGTCCCCGGAGGCGAGCATCAAGTTCTTCCAGGATGCTGAGAAGATCCTGGTGACGGACATGCCTGTCGTCCCGCTGTGGTATTCCAACACCACCGGTGGCTTTTCCGAGAAGGTCAAGAACGTGAAGTTCGATATCTTCGGTGTGCCGATCTACACCGAGATCACCAAGTAGTAAGCACGATGGTGGAGGGCGGGCAACCACCTGCCACCAGCAGCACCGGATGCTCCCGCATGGCGAGCGATCGCCATGCGGGAGTGTCGTGCGGCGGGACCCCCCGATGCTCCGAAAACGGGATCAGGTCGTAAAGTTTGAAGTCATCCTGGCCCTGGGTGGTCGGGCCAGCGCAGGCCAGCGTGGCCCCGTCCGGGGTAAACATCATCTGTTTCATCGACTCGAGACAAGGAGGTCCGGGTGGGCACTTACGTCCTGCGGCGTCTGTTGCAGATGATCCCGGTGTTCTTCGGCGCCACGTTCCTCATCTTCTACCTGGTGCTGGGAATGCCCGGCGACCCGCTGGCCGTCATGTGTGGCGAACGAGGATGCGACCCGTCTACGGCAAACGCGCTGCGTGCGCAGTTCCACATCGGCGAACCGCTCTACGTCCAGTACTTCGAGTACATGAAGGGCATCCTGACCCTCGACTTCGGTGAGACGTTCAGCCGTCGACCAGTCCTGGACGTCATGGGTGATGCCTTCCCCATCACCATCCGCCTCGCCACGCTCGCTTTCATCATCGAGATCTTCATCGGTGTCCCGCTGGGCCTGGTCGCCGGCCTGCGGCGGGGCAAGTTCTTCGACAGCAGCATCCTGCTGGGCACGTTGCTCATCATCTCCATCCCCATCTTCGTCATCGGCTTCCTGATGCAGTACTTCCTGGGCCTCAAGCTCGGGTGGTTCAGGCCGACTGTCAGTGGTGAGGCTCCCTGGAACGAGCTGCTGCTGCCCGCCATCGTCCTGGGGACAGTGTCGCTCGCCTACATCATGCGGCTGACCCGGACCTCGGTCGTGGAGAACATCCACGCCGACTACGTTCGCACAGCCGTGGCGAAGGGCCTTCCCCACCGCCGGGTCGTCACCGTCCACCTGCTGCGCAACTCACTGATCCCCGTGGTGACGTACCTCGGCGCGGACATCGGCGCCCTGATGGGCGGTGCGATCGTGACCGAGCGGATCTTCAACATCAAGGGTGTCGGCGGGACGCTCTACCAGGCGATCAACCGAGGTGAAGCGCCCACCATCGTGTCGATCGTGGTCATCCTGGTCATCGTCTATCTCGTCTTCAACCTGCTCGTAGACCTCCTCTACGCCGTTCTCGACCCGAGGATCCGATATGCCTGACCCCTCCTCGAAGACCGTCATGCCGTCGCAGGACGCCTCCGCGGCCGCACTGACCCTGGGTGCCTCCTCCGAGTCGAAGAGCCTTGGAAAGCCCCGCAGCCTGTGGTCCGACGCCTGGCACGATTTGCGCCGCAACCCCACCTTCGTCATCTCGGCGTTGCTCATCCTGTTCCTGATCCTCGTGGCGGTGTTCCCCTCACTGTTCACCAGCACCGACCCGAAGCGCTGTGACCTGATCATGGGCAACAACGGCCGTGCCCCGGGGCACCCGTTCGGATTCGACCGGCAGGGCTGTGACGTCTACGCCCGGGTGATCTACGGCGCACGGGCGTCGGTGACTGTCGGCATCCTGGTGACCAGCGGTGTGGTCCTCATCGGCGGCTTCATCGGAGCCATCGCCGGGTTCTACGGGGGGGCTGCGGGCTCACTGCTGTCCCGGCTCACCGACATGTTCTTCGCCATCCCCATCCTGCTTTTCGCCATCGTCTTCCTGTCGGGCTTCCCCTTCCGCAACATCTGGACGGTGGTCGCCGCCATCATGCTGGTTGGCTGGCCGAGCGTGGCCCGCATCATGAGAGGGTCGGTGATCTCGGTGAAAGAGTCCGACTTCGTCACGGCGGCCAGGGCACTGGGCGCCAGTGATATGCGGATCCTGGCTCGGCACATCCTGCCCAACGCCATCGCACCGGTCATCGTCGTCGCGACCATCTCGCTCGGCCTGTTCATCGTGCTCGAGGCGACGCTGTCCTACCTCGGCATCGGGCTTCCCGGGTCCACGGTCTCCTGGGGTGGGGACATCAACGACGCCCAGGCGTCGCTGCGAACCGCCCCGCACGTGCTGCTCTACCCCTCAGTGGCGCTGTCGATCACCGTGCTCGCCTTCATGCTGCTCGGCGACGCGGTCCGCGACGCCCTCGACCCGAAGCTTCGGTGACCACTCCATGAGCCAGGACACGATCAACACGACCGCCGACAACCGTCCGCACGACGGCGACCCCAACGCTCCGGTGCTCGAGGTCGAGAACCTGCATGTGGAGTTCCGTACCCGGGACGGGGTGGCCAAGGCCGTCACCGGCGTCACCTTTGACCTGCTACCAGGTGAGACCCTCGCCATTCTGGGCGAGTCCGGCTCCGGAAAGTCGGTGACTGCACAGGCCATCATGGGCATCCTCGACACCCCGCCCGGCTTCGTCACCCAGGGATCCGTCCGTTTCCGTGGTGTGGACATTCAGGCCCTCCCGGAGAAGGAGCGACGTCGTTACCGCGGCGAGAAGATCGCGATGATCTTCCAGGACGCGTTGTCCTCGCTGAACCCCGTCTACAGCGTCGGGTACCAGATCGGCGAGATGTTCCGCGTGCACCGTGGCGCCTCGCGGGCCGACGCCAAGACCAAGGCCATCGAGCTGATGGACCGGGTGCACATCCCGGCCGCCCGTCAGCGGGTCAACGACTACCCGCACCAGTTCTCCGGCGGCATGCGGCAGCGCATCATGATCGCCATCGCCCTGTCCCTGGACCCCGACATCATCATCGCGGACGAGCCCACCACCGCCCTGGACGTCACGGTGCAGGCGCAGGTCATGCAGCTTCTCGCCGATCTGCAGGCTGAGAGCAAGATGGGGCTGATCCTGATCACCCACGACCTGGGGGTGGTGGCTGACGTCGCCGACAAGATCTCGGTGATGTACGCCGGGCGCCTCATCGAGCAGGCGCGTTCCCTCGACCTCTACTCCAACCCCGCCCACCCCTACACCGAGCGGCTCCTGGCCGCGATCCCCCGGGTCGACATGAAGGGCCAGGAGCTGTACACGATCAAGGGCATCCCGCCCAACCTGACGGACATCCCGGCCGGCTGCGCGTTCCACCCGCGCTGCCCGTACGCACAGTCCATCTGCTCCGAGAAGACCCCGCCACTTGAGGTCGTCCCGGGCGACCGTCGCAGCGCCTGCCACTTCTGGAAGGAGGTCCTCGATGGAAGCCTCCAGATCCGATGAGCCCGTCCTTGAGGTCCGAGGACTCGTCAAGCACTTCCCCCTGACCAAGGGCATCGTGTTCAAGAGGCAGGTGGGTGCGGTACGCGCAGTCGACGGCATCGACTTCAAGCTGTACAAGGGTGAGACCCTCGGGATCGTCGGTGAGTCCGGCTGTGGCAAGTCGACCACCGGTCGGCTGCTGATGCGGCTCGACGACCCGACAGAGGGTCAGATCTTCTTCCACGGTGAAGACATCGCCAAGCTTTCGGGCAAGGCGTTCAAGGCGGTCAGGCGCAACATCCAGATCGTGCTGCAGGACCCGTACTCGTCGCTGAACCCGCGGATGACGGTCGGTGACATCGTCGGCGAGCCGTTCCAGATCCATAAGGAGGTCGCGCCCAAGGGCAGCCGCCTCAAGCAGGTGCAGGAGCTGCTGGAGGTGGTCGGTCTCAACCCCGAGCACATCAACCGCTACCCGCACCAGTTCTCCGGTGGCCAGCGGCAGCGCATCGGGATCGCCCGGGGGCTTGCCCTCCGCCCCGAGATCATCGTCTGTGACGAGCCGGTCTCAGCTCTTGACGTCTCCGTCCAGGCCCAGGTCATCAACCTTTTCGAGAAGCTCCAGAACGAGTTCGGGCTGGCCTACATCTTCATCGCCCATGACCTGTCAGTCGTGCGACACATCAGTGACCGCGTCTCTGTCATGTACCTCGGCAAGATCGTGGAGACCGGCGACGAGGCGCAGATCTACGAGCGGCCCTCACACCCCTACACGCAGGCCCTGCTGTCCGCGGTGCCGGTGCCGGATCCGACACTGCGTGGTCACCGCGACCAGATCATGCTTCAAGGAGATGTCCCGAGCCCGGCCAACCCCCCGTCCGGTTGCCGGTTCCGTACCCGTTGCTGGAAGGTACAGGACATCTGCGCCGTGGAGGAGCCCGAGCTCATCGTGCGCAAAGGTCTGGACCACCCCAGTGCCTGCCACTTCGCCGAGATCCGAAGTGTCATCGACACTCAGGTCGCCACCTAACCCCTCTCCCGAGCGGCGATTACGAGGCACCGGGAACCCCGTCTTTGTGCCCGTATTCGGCGGTGCCTGCATTCGGCACGTGCTGCTGGCGCTAGTCGTGGCAGATCTGCGCATACGCCGCCTGCAGCATCGACTCGTCCGGGCCTTCGAGCCGACCTGGTTCTGCGAGGGCGTCGAGCACCACGAAACGCAGCAGCGAGCCGCGGCTCTTCTTGTCGCGCCTCATGGCGGCGTAGAGCTCCGGCCACCTGCCGTCGGGGTAGCTCGTCGGAAGCCCCATGCTCGCCAGGATCGACCGGTGCCGATCCACCACAGCCCCATCCAGCCTGCCCGCAAGTCTGGCCAGCTCGGCGACGTAGACCATGCCCACGCTGACCGCCGCGCCATGGCGCCAGGAGTAGCTTTCAACCTGCTCGACAGCGTGACCGAACGTGTGGCCGTAGTTCAGGATCTCGCGAAGCGACGACTCCCTCAGGTCCTCGGTCACCACCCGGGCCTTGACCGCGATCGACCGCTCGATGAGCTCCCGTACGACCGGTCCCTGCCAGGGTTTCACGCTCTGCAGGTGTGCCTCCACGAGCTCGAGGATCACCGGGTCCGCGATGAAACCACACTTGATGACCTCTGCCATCCCGGACACCCACTCGTCGACAGGCAGGGTCTCCAGCATCACCAGGTCGCAGAGAACGCCGGCCGGTGGATGAAAGGCACCGACGAGGTTCTTGCCCTCCGCAGTGTTGATACCGGTCTTGCCACCGATCGCGGCGTCGACCATGGCGAGCAGCGTCGTCGGTACCTGGACCACCGCCACGCCTCGCAACCAGGTGGCCGCCACGAACCCGGCAAGATCCGTCACAGTCCCACCCCCGATGCCGACGATGGCGTCCGTGCGGGTCAGACCGCAGTTTCCCAGAACTCCCCACAGGAATGACGCCGTGTCGGCCGACTTGGCCTCCTCACCGTCAGGCACTTCAGCGACGAACGCCGAAAAGCCCTGCGCCCCCAGGCCATCGCACAAGGCCTCACCGACCGCCCGCAGCGCGCGGGGGTGGATAACGAGCACCCGCTCGACGCCAGCGCCAAGCAGGACTGGGAGCTCCCCGAGTATCCCTGATCCGATCAGGATGTCGTAGGCCGAGTCGCTGCCCTGGCCAACGCGGATACGGGTTGGGTCACTCACGTCTGTCTCCAGTCTGCCCGGACTCCAGGAGGTGCACGATCTCGGCAGCGATCTCTTGCGGCGTCCGGCCGGCGGTGAGCACGGTGAACGTCGCAAGCCGCTCGTAGGTCGGGCGCCGCAGGTCCATCATTCGTGTCCACTGCGCCCGCGGGTTGACCACCAGCAACGGGCGGCTGCTGTTGAAACCCACCCGCTTGGCAGCATCCGCAATCCCGACGTCGAGAAAGACGACGAGGTGCCCGGCCAGTCCCGCCGCCGAGGCAGGGTCCATCACAGCGCCTCCGCCGACGGACAGCACCCCAACATGGCAGGCGAGCGACTTCGCGACCTCAGCCGCTTCGAGCTCACGGAACCGCGGCTCCCCGTCATCCATGAAGATGTCCGAGATCGACCGTCCCTGCTGCTCCTCCACCGCCTGGTCCGTGTCGCGAAGCTCGACGCCCAGCGTCGCGGCCAAAACCCGCCCGACAGTCGTCTTGCCCGATCCGGGCGGGCCGATCAGCACCACGCACGAGCCGGCAGCGGACCCGGTGTCCCTCGTAGCCGCGCCGGCCGCACCAGTCCTGACCTCCCCCACCGGCCCGAAATCCTCTCCTCTCACCATGAGCGCAACCCTTTCGGGATCGCATCCAGGTAGCCGCGGTGGTTTCTTGAGGTCTCCGCAACGCTGTCGCCGCCGAACTTCTCCACGCAGGCCTGAGCCAGCACCAGGGCAACCATCGCCTCGGCGACGACCCCGGCCGCGGGCACGGCACAGACGTCCGAACGCTGGTGGATGGCCGTTGCGGCCTCCCCTGTCGCGAGGTCGACGGTGGCAAGAGCCCGGGGAACCGTGCTGATCGGCTTCATGGCGGCACGAACCCGCAGAGCGTCACCAGTCGACATGCCGCCCTCGGTGCCGCCCGCCCGGCCGGTGCGTCGCCGGATCACCCCCGCGTCGTCGCGGTCGATCTCGTCATGGGCGGCCGATCCGCGGCGGGTTGCAGTCAGGAAGCCATCGCCGATCTCCACCCCCTTAATCGCCTGGATGCCCATCAGTGCTGCAGCGAGCTGGGAGTCCAGTCGCCGATCCCAGTGGACGTAGGATCCCAGGCCCGGTGGCAGCCCGAAGGCGAGGACCTCCACCACTCCGCCGAGCGTGTCCCCGTCCTTCTTGGCCGCCTCCACCTCGGCCACCATAGCCGCCGAGCCCGCAGGATCCAGGGAGCGCACGGGGTCGGCATCCAGTGCTTCGACCTGTGCCGGCGTCGGCGGCCGGGCATCCGGGCTGACCCCGGCGGTGCCGATGGCCACGGTGTGCGAGACCAGCGTGATCGCATAGGCCTGCCTCAGGAAGGCCGAGGCCACGGCGCCCAGGGCGACCCGTGCCGCCGTCTCGCGAGCGGAAGCCCGCTCCAGGATCGGTCGTGCGTCGTCGAACCCGTACTTCTGCATGCCAACCAGGTCGGCGTGGCCGGGACGGGGACGGGTCAGTGGCTTGTTGCGCGCGGCCTCCTGTGGTGCGCCGACATCATCTGAGGAGGCCAGGACCTCGGCATCCACCGGATCCGGGCTCATCACCGTCTCCCACCTGGCCCACTCGGTGTTCCCGATGCGAATCGCCAGCGGCGACCCCATGGTCCTGCCGTGACGCACTCCGCCGAGGAACTCCACGGCGTCCTGCTCAAACGACATCCTGGCCCCGCGGCCGAAGCCCAGACGTCGGCGGGCGAGGGCCGCGGCGATGTCGGAGGTGGTGACCTCGACACCGGCGGGCAGGCCTTCAAGGGTGGCCATCAGGGCAGGGCCGTGCGATTCGCCAGCAGTCAACCAACGCAGCATGGCAAAATCCTGCCACAGAGCACGCACGGACGTGGTCAGCAGGTCAGCCAGTGATCGCCATGACCGGAAAGAGCAGGGCAACCCACGCGCCCAAGATCATCGAGGGCCCGAACGCGATGTGCGACGAGCGAGTGGCGCGTCGGGCCAGCAGCAGAGCCAGGGCGATGACACCGCCCGTGACAAAAGCTGCCAGAACCGAGACAACGACCGGCCCCCAGCCCAGCCAGCCGAGCGCCAGCCCCAGCACACCAGCCAGCTTCACGTCGCCGAAGCCGAGCCCGCCGCCGCCGGGTGAGACCAGGGCCAGCACCAGATACACCCCGAAGAGCGCCAGTCCGGCCAGCACCGCCCGCAGCAAAGCACCCCACAGGCCGGTCACCACCGTGGGCACCAGCAACAGGACGAACACGATCGGGTACGACGGCAGCACGATCAGATCTGGCAACCGGTGAACATCCAGGTCGATGAGGGTGAGCGCCGCGCCGATGACGCCCAGAAAGAGGTATGCCGGCACAAGCGACCACTGCGCGTAGCCCCCAATCCGGAACGCGAGGCTTGCCCAGGCCAGCGCCACGGCGATCACGAGCCACCAGGTATGCGGGGGCAGGGCTCGGTCCCGCTCCTGCGGCTGGCGATACCTCGCGCCGGCCAGCACCCTGCACAGCAGCACGCCCAGCGCAGCCCCGGCAAGCCCCAGCGCAATGATCGCCCACCAAGGTGCAGCCTGACCCGGGAGCCCGAGGATCATCGCGACCTCATCGCAGCCAGCCCGGCGGCCCGCATCTGATCGACAGGTGGACGCCGGCCAGTCATCAGGTGCACCTGCTCCGCCGCCTGATGGACCAGCATCTCCAGGCCGGGCACCGCTCTCGCCCCCGCGGCCTGGAAGGATCTCGCCAGTGGCGTCGGCCAGCCGGTGTAGACCACATCCAGCAACAGGTGGTCCGATCGCAGCAGGGTCGCCGGTAGCCGCCCGCCCGGCGATGCGATGTCGTTCAGTGCATTGGCCGGCAGGGTGCTGATGACCACTGGCATGTCACCCAGAAGTTCGGCCAGCCGACCGAGGTCCACGACGTCAGCGGTGAGTCCGGCCCGCCGGGTTTGCTCCAGGGTCTCCGGCCGCGCGACCGACCGCACCGCAAAGGTCACCTTCGTACAGCCCAACGCCGCCAGGGCCGCCACAACGGACCGCGCCGTCGCTCCGGAACCGAGCACCAGGGCGCTGTCCACCTGCGCTCCCCCGGCCTCGCGCAGAGCCTGCACAACGCCATACACGTCGGTGTTGTCGCCGCTCCAGCCGCCATCGGGCCGTCGGACCAGCGTGTTGATGGCACCCACCTCGCGAGCCAGGTCCGAGACCGTGTCCGCGACCTCGAACGCCACCTCCTTCAGGGGCATAGTCAGCGACAGGCCCGCCCAATGGGGACCGAGGCCGGCCACGAACGTGCGCAGCGCGGGTGCCCGCACCTCGTGCACGCCATAGGACCATTGGCTCAGGCCCAGAGCACGGTAGGCCGCGAGGTGCAGCACCGGAGACAGGGAATGACCGATCGGCGATCCCAGGACAGCTGCCTGCCTGGTCGGCGAGGTCAACAGTGGACCGGGTTCTTGGAGCACCAGGCCTGGAACAGCTTCACGTTTGCCGCATGGCCGGCCGCGTCGACGGCAAACCTGGTCTCACCCGTGTCGGGGTTCACCGCCACGAAGT
The DNA here is from genome assembly GCA_014377705.1 of Dermatophilaceae bacterium. Classification (GTDB taxonomy): domain Bacteria; phylum Actinomycetota; class Actinomycetes; order Actinomycetales; family Dermatophilaceae; genus UBA4719. The sequence goes on along the minus strand of JACMPC010000174.1, from coordinate 21,071 downwards.
AGAACCAGGGCCCAGCCACCGGATGGATCGCCGCCAGCAAGGCGGACACCCCGGGGCTGTCGATGGGACCCGGCGGCAGACCCGGGACCAGGTAGGTGTTGTAGAGGTTCCTGGCCGCTCGCTCGGCGTCGGTCGTGCCGGCCTTGCCTCGTTTGCGGAAGATGAAGGCGACGGTGGTGTCCAGCTGCAACAGCATCGGCTTGGCGAGACGGTTCTCGATGACCCGCGCCACCTTCGGGCCATCCGCCTTGGCTCGGGTCTCGGCCTCCACGATGCTCGCTATGGTCAGCACCCGCCGCGCGTTGACGGGAGCAACGCCCAGCCTGCGCAGCTCCTCAAGGCACTTCGCCACCATCGTCTGGAGCTGCTCGGCCGCGGTCGCATCCACCTCGAACTCGTAGGTCGAGGGGAACAGGTAACCCTCGGCATTGCCCTTGGCCCCGGCCGGTAGCCCCAGCAGGACTGGATTCTGCAGGGCTCGGCTGTAGTCAGCCAAAGGTCGGCCAGTGGCAGCAGCCAGCGCGACAATGGTCTCCGAGGTCCACAAGCCCTCACGCACGGTGACCCGCGGAACCGTGCGGTTGACCCGGTTCAGAAGCATGGCCAGAGCCGACGCCGCACTCATCTTGGTGTGCAGGGCATAGGTGCCCGGCTGGATGGACCCGGAACTGGGGTTGACGGCGGCTGCGTCACCAAACGCCCTGGCGGTCTTGACCACTCCAGACTTCTCCAGAGCCGCCCCGATAGCCCGGCTGCTGTCCCCTCCGTGCACCACGATGGACGCGGAGCCCGAGCCTTCCCCGGTGTAGTCGTTGCTCTCGGTGAGGCTGGTGACAACAGGCCACAGAACTGAGGTCGCCACGGCACCGGTGCCAACGACCAGGCCGAGGGCCACGAGAAGCACGACCATCCGCCGGGCGCCCCTGACCCTGCGACGCTGAAGACGGCGAAGACGGTCTTCCTCGCGATGCTGTTCCTCCCGATGGCTCCTCTGGCCTCGCCGGGTGAGCACCTCAGCTGGCTGGTCACCAGCCTCCTGATCGGACCCATGAACCGGTCCAGGGACTGGAACGCGGGCAGCCGCACCGAAGATCGCCGTTTTGAGATGGCGCTTCGTCATCGTTCGCAGCCCCCCGCCTTCGTCCGGAGGGATCGAGGTCTGCGAGGTTTGCGGCCAGCCACGAGCTCTCCCGGTGGCAGCCCCGAGGACTTCTCCGCGTCCAGCGCGGCCTGCAGGATCAGCACGGCGGCAGCCTGGTCGACCACCGCACGCCGGGCCCGCCCCGACACACCGCTGTCGCGCAGGTTGCGGTGGGCGTCGATGGTCGTCAGGCGCTCATCGATCAGCCGGACCGGTGTCGGCGAGATCCGCGCCGCAAGACTGGTGGCGTAGTTGCGGACACCCACCGCGGCCGGACCTTCACGCCCGGACAGCGACCTCGGCAACCCGACGACCACTTCCAGCACGTCGCGTTCGAGCACTGCTTCCGCGATGGCGCCCTGGTCACCCTCGCACTGCAGATCGCGATCGAGGGTCTTGACCGGAGTAGCCAGAATACCGCCGGGATCACTGGCTGCGAGGCCGACCCGGACACTGCCCACGTCCACCCCCAACCGGATCCCTGGACGCATCGCTCAGCGTCCTGCCGTTACGAGCTCGCCCACTGTGTGCTCGACCTTGGCCAGGGCGTCGGCGACCTTGGTCACGTCGACGCCCCCGCCCTGAGCCAGATCGGCCTTACCTCCGCCGCCGCCGCCGAGCACCTGCGCCGCGACCTTCACCAGGTCTCCGGCCCGCAGGCCCCACTGGCGTGCCATGTCGTTGGTGGCGATGATGACCACAGGCCGATCCTTGGCCACCCCGGCCACCACCACCACGGACGGACGGTCGTCGCCGAGCTTTGATCTCAGGTCAAGAGCCAGACCCCGGAGATCTTCAGCACCGACGCCGCTGCCCGTGTCATGTCTCACGAAGCACACGCCGAACACGTCGCTGGCACCGGCCGCCAGGGCTGACGACCCCGCCAGAACCTGCTGCTGACGCATCGCGTTGATCTCGCGCTCGGCGTCCTTGAGCTTGCCCAGGATGCTGGCGATGCGCTCCGGGAGCTCCTCCGAACGCACCTTCAGCGCCTCGGTGAGCTGTCCGACCACCGCGTGCTCACGAGCCAGGAAGTCGTAGGCGTCGGTCCCGACCAGCGCCTCAACCCGCCGTATGCCGGAGCCGATGGACGCCTCGCCGAGCAGCTTGACCAGCCCGAGCTGCCCCGAACGCTGAGCGTGGGTGCCACCACAGAGCTCGCGGGCCCAGTCGCCGACGGATACCACTCGCACGGCCTCGCCGTACTTCTCACCAAACAGGGCCATCGCCCCCGAGGCGCGCGCCTCTTCCTGGGTCATCACCTCGGCGTGGACCGGCAGGTTCTCGATCAGCACCGCGTTGACCCTGGCCTCCACGTCGGACAGCACCGACGGCGGCAGCGCCGAGGACGCGTTGAAGTCGAACCGGAACCTTCCGGGGGCGTTCTCGGAGCCGGCCTGGGTCGCGGTATCGCCCAGCGCCTCACGAATGGCCTTGTGCACCATGTGCGTGGCGGTGTGCGCCCGTGAGATCGCCTTCCGGCGGTCGAGGTCCACCAGAGCCTGGGCCTGCGCACCCAGCACCACCTCGCCCGAGACCACCGTTGCGCCATGGACGACGAGCCCCTTGATCGGCGACTGGACATCGCGAACGTCGATCACGGCGCCGTTGACCAGGGTGATCCGCCCGGCATCGGCCAGCTGGCCACCACCTTCGGCGTAGAAGGGGGTGCGATCGAGCACCAGCTCGATCTCGTCCCCGGCCTGGGCCGATGAGCGCGAGACACCATCGATGAGCACGCCGGCGACCGTGGCCTCCGAGACGGTCTCCTCGTACCCGGTGAACTCCACCGGGTGACCGAGCACGTCCGCGACGGAACGGTAGACAGAGGTGTCACCATGCGCGCTCTTCTTGGACCTGGCATCGGCCCTGGCCCGGTCACTCTGCTCCTTCATCAGGCGACGGAACCCGTCCGCGTCGACCTGGATCCCCTGCTCCGCCGCCATCTCGAGCGTCAGCTCGATCGGGAAGCCGTAGGTGTCGTGCAATGCGAACACCGTGTCGCCTGCCAGGGTGCCCTGGACGCCTGCCTGGGCCGTTGCCTTGGCCTTGGCCTTGGCGACAGCGGTGTCCAGGATCGTCGTGCCGGACGCGAGGGTGCGCGCAAACGCCTCCTCCTCGGCGTAGGCGATCTGCGAGATGCGGGAGAAGCCGGTCTCCAGATAGGGATAGGACGCCTTCATCCGCTCCATGCTCACCGGGAGGAGATGGGGCAGGCAGGGCTGGTCGAACCCGAGCAACCGCATCGAGCGAACGGCGCGGCGCATCATCCGGCGCAGGACATAGCCGCGTCCTTCGTTGCCTGGCGTGACACCGTCACCGATGAGCATCAGCGAGGCCCTGATGTGGTCGGCCACGACCCGCAGAAGCACGTCGTCGGGGTGGCTGTGCGCTGCGTCGTGCGACGAGTTGGCGCCATACCGCTTGCCGCTCAGCTCTGCAGCCCTGGCCAGGACTGGATAGACCTCGTCGATCTCGTAGATGTTGTCGACACCCTGCAGAACCGAGGCCATTCGTTCCAGGCCCATGCCGGTGTCGACGCTCTTGGCCGGGAGGTTCCCCAGGATCTCGTAGTCGTCCTTGCTGGTGCCCTGCCCCCGCTCGTTCTGCATGAAGACGAGGTTCCAGATCTCCATGTAGCGGTCCTCGTCGACAGCCGGACCGCCCTCCTGCCCGTACTCGGGACCACGGTCGTAGAAGATCTCGGAGCACGGCCCGCACGGACCGGGAACACCCATCGACCAGAAGTTGTCGGCCATGCCGCGGCGGACGATGCGCTCGGCGGGGATCCCGGAGTGCTTGACCCAGAGCTCGGCCGCCTCGTCATCGTCAAGGTAGACCGTCGCCCACAGCCTCTCCGCGTCCAGGCCGTAGCCGCCCTGGTCCTGGCTGGTCGTCAGCAGCTCCCAGGCGAACGTGATCGCGTCGGCCTTGAAGTAGTCGCCGAAGGAGAAGTTGCCGTTCATCTGGAAGAAGGTGAGATGCCGGCTGGTCTTGCCGACCTCGTCGATGTCGCCGGTGCGCACGCACTTCTGCACGCTCGTGGCCCGCTGCCACGGCGCCGTCTCCTGACCCGCGAAGTATTTCGCGAACGGCACCATGCCGGCACCGACGAACAGGAGGTTCGGGTCGTCGAATATCAACGAGGCGCTGGGGACGACCATGTGACCTTTGCTCTCGAAGAAGGCAAGCCAACGTCGTCTGATCTCGGCGGTTTCCATCGGTGGTGTTCCTCACGCTCTGGGCTGGCCCGAAGCAGGCAGACCAACACCAAGGGTATGCCGGGTTTGCCGTGTTCCTGCCCTATCAGGCACGGCCTGCCGGCTGGCAAAGGCGGGAGCGGGGGTGCATTACCCCTAACGAGCTCGCGGCGACGTGGGGTCCTCGATCAGGGCACGGGCCCGCTCGGGGCTCATCATGTCCCCGTCCGGAAGAGTCCCGGTGTCCATGCCGAGGGCGTAGCGCAGCTCGGTCTCCCGTTCGGCCATGCCCTCGCGGACCGCGTCAGCCATCTCCCGCAGACCCTCACCCAGGTCCGAGAGCCCGCCCGACAGCCCTTGGGCCATACCCGAAGGGGTGTAGGCCTGCGCGGCCTTGGTGACCTTGCGGACAACCAGCACACCGACAGTGGCCCCGAGGGCAACCCAGAACACCCGACGCATCGAATCAGCCCTTCCTTCGGCGACCGCGGGGCGACCGCCTGCGCTTGTCGGCGCCGGTACCGTTCATGGCCGAGCGCACGCCGTAGGTGAAGGCGGCCACCTTGACCACCGGTGAGCCCAGCGTGGCCGCGAACAGGGACGTGAGGGCGTTGATGTTCGTGCTCATGGACGAGACGTTGGCGGTGATGGTGTCCAGCCGGACGATCTGCTCGTTGGTGGACGAAACGGTGTCGGTGACCTGGGAGAGCAGCGGGACGGTCTGCTCGGAGACCCCGCGCACCCCGATCCGGGTCTCGTCCAGGACCTTGCCGGCCTTACCGATGACGCTTCCCAGGCGAAGGACCAGCAAGGCGAAGGCCAGCGCGGCAATCACACCCGCGATGTCACCGATGGACACTGGTGCCACACTCACACGCTCACCTCGTAACAGAGAGTTGATCAGGACGGCGCTTGATCACGGCCGGAGCCAAAACCCTACCCCGCCACCAGCACCGACGGGATCCCGGCGACAGGGTCAGCCGGTTCCCCTCCCCCTGATCAGCGCCCGGAGCCACGCCCACCGTGTCGAAAGGGTCTGCTCGAACCCCCGGTCGGTGGGCCGGTAGTAGTCGGCGGCGTTCAGCAGATCGTCGGGAAGGTACTGCTGGGCCACCACCCCCGCCACATCGTCATGGGGATAGCTGTACCCCTGACCATGCCCGAGCCGGTTCGCTCCGGCATAGCCGCTGCCCCGCAGGTGCGCCGGCACGGGTCCGCCCCGGCCGGCCCTGATATCCGCGATCGCCTCGTTGATCCCCAGGTAGCTCGCGTTCGACTTGGGCGCCGTCGCGTTGTGCACCACGGCCTGCGCCAGGATGATCCGCGCCTCCGGCATGCCGATCTGCGCCACCGCGTGCATCGCGGCAACAGCCGTCTGCAGCGCCGTGGGATCAGCCATCCCGATGTCCTCGCTGGCCGCGATGACGACCCGCCGGGCGATGAACCGCGGGTCCTCCCCCGCCTCGAGCATCCGCGCCAGATAGTGCAGCGAGGCGTCGACATCACTGCCGCGCATCGACTTGATCAGAGCGCTCGCGACGTCATAGTGCTGGTCGCCGGCGCGGTCGTAACGCACCGCCGCATGGGCGACCGCCTGCTCGACGGCGGCCAGCGTGATCGGGATCTGCTCCTCATCGGCTCCGCCCGGGTGCCCGGCCGGCCGTCCGTCCAGGGCAACCCCCGCAGCGGCTTCAAGCGAGGTCAGCGCGCGGCGGGCATCTCCACCCGCCATCCGTATGACGTGTGCCCTCGCGTCCGGTTCGAGCGTGAACACCCCTGCCATCCCACGCTCCTCGGCCAGGGCGCAGGCAAGAACGTCATCGAGCTCATCGTCCGACAACAGCCCCAGGGTGATCAGCATGGATCTGGACAGCAGAGGGGCGATAACGCTGAAGGACGGGTTCTCGGTGGTCGCCGCGACCAGGACGACCAGGCGGTTCTCCACCCCCGGCAGCAGGGCATCCTGCTGCGCCTTGGTGAACCGGTGGATCTCGTCGAGGAAGAGGACGGTCTGCCGGTCGTACATGTCGCGCTCGCGGGCTGCCGCCTCCATGACAGCCCTGACGTCCTTGACCCCTGCCGTGACCGCGGAGAGCTCGACGAAGCGGCGGCCGGCCGTGTTCGCCACCAGGTGCGCCAGGGTCGTCTTCCCGGTGCCGGGCGGCCCCCAGATGATCGCCGACAGGGGGCCGGCAGCACCGGCGTGACCCTCGATCAGCCGCCGCAGCGGGCTTCCCGGTCGCAGCACGTCGCTCTGCCCCCGGAACTCGTCCAGCGATCGCGGCCGCATCCTGACTGCCAGCGGCGGCATCGACGCCACGCTGGCCTCAGTGCCTGCCGAGGAGTCACGTGATGAGGAGGCGAAGAGGTCGTCGGCGGCGCCGGTGGTCACAGTGGGCACGCTATCGCGGGTGTCCCGCGGCGCCGGCCACGACGTCCTTCACGTTTCAGTTCTCTGCCTCCGCTCACCGGATGCCGGGGCCCCGGTGTCCTGCCCTTCGGACTCCCCCTCGGGCTCCGCGTCGACACCGGCCTCCTTGCGCTGCGCAGCGGTGATCGGCGCGGGCGCGGAGGTCAGCGGGTCAAAGCCGCCACCGGACTTAGGGAAGGCGATGACGTCGCGGATGGAGTCAGTCCCGGAGAGCAGCGAGCAGATGCGGTCCCAGCCCAGCGCGATCCCGCCGTGCGGCGGCGCTCCGAAGGCGAAAGCGTCCAGCAGGAAGCCGAACTTTTCCCGGGCCTCGTCCTTGCCCAGGCCCATCACCGCGAAGACCCGCTCCTGGACGTCCTTGCGGTGAATACGGATCGAGCCTCCGCCGATCTCGTTTCCGTTGCACACGATGTCGTAGGCGTAAGCCAGCGCGGACCCCGGGTCGGTGTCGAAAGTGTCCATGAACTCGGGCTTGGGAGAGGTGAAGGCGTGGTGCACGGCAGTCCACTTGCCCGAGCCGACCGCCACGTCACCAGAGGCCACGGCTTCACTGGTGGGCTCGAACAACGGAGCGTCCAGCACCCACAGGAAGGACCACGCCGACTCGTCAATGAGCTCGCAGCGCCTGCCGATCTCCGAGCGTGCCGCGCCCAGCAGGGCTCGGGAGGTCTTGATCGCACCCGCTGCGAAGAAGACGCAGTCACCCTCGTTGGCGCCGACGTGCCCGGCCAGCCCCTCGCGCTCAGACTCGGTCAGGTTCTTGGCGACCGGACCACCAAGCACTCCGTCCTCGCCGACCAGGACGTAGGCCAGTCCCTTCGCCCCGCGCTGCCTGGCGAACTCCTGCCAGGCGTCCAGCTGCTTGCGCGGCTGCGACGCGCCGCCGGGCATCACCACGGCGCCGACGTACTGGGCCTGGAACACCCGGAAGGTGGTGTCCGCGAAGTACTCCGTGCAGTCGGTGAGCTCCTGACCGAACCGCAGGTCAGGCTTGTCCGATCCGTAGCGGGCCATGGCGTCCGCGTACGTCATCCGCAGCAACGGCGTGGGGATCTCGTAGCCGACCAGCTTCCACAGCGAGGTCAGGATCGCCTCACCGAGCTCGATGATGTCGTCCTGGTCGATGAAGCTCATCTCGACGTCTAGCTGGGTGAACTCCGGCTGCCGGTCCGCCCGGAAGTCCTCGTCGCGATAGCAGCGGGCGATCTGGTAGTAGCGCTCCATCCCGGCGACCATGAGCAGCTGCTTGAAGAGCTGCGGACTCTGCGGAAGGGCGTACCACGATCCGGGCCGCAGCCTGGCCGGCACCAGGAAGTCGCGGGCCCCCTCAGGGGTCGAACGGGTCAGCGTGGGCGTCTCGATCTCGATGAAGTCCCGCTCCGCCAGGACAGCCCGGGCAGCCTGGTTCACCTTGCTGCGCAGCCTGATGGCCGCAGCGGGGCCGGGACGGCGAAGGTCGAGGTAGCGGTGCTTGAGGCGGGCCTCCTCACCAACGGTGACCCGCTCGTCGATCTGGAAGGGCAGCGGGGCAGCCGGGCTCAGCACCTCTAGATCGGTGGCGACCACCTCGATCTCGCCGGTGGGCAGGTCGGGGTTGGCGTTGCCCTCGGGCCGCTGGCGTACCTCGCCGGTCACCTTGACGCAGTACTCGTTACGCAGGTCGTGCGCGTCGCCCTGGGCGAGGATCTCGTCACGAACGACGACCTGCGCCACCCCCGACGCATCCCGCAGATCGAGGAAGGCCACTCCGCCGTGATCGCGCCGACGGGCAACCCACCCGGTCAGGGTGACGGTCTGCGATGAGTGGCCGGCGCGCAAGGTGCCGGCCTCGTGAGTGCGAAGCACGGTGATGTCCTCAGTTTCCTCTGGTGGGCCTGATCCAGCGCCGGGTCAGCGAGGAAGGCACCCACATCCTACGGAAGGGTGGTCAGCGGTATCTCGGGTGCTCCGGCCAGGGCGCATCGCGGGGTCGCAGCGCGGCCCAGTCGCGAGCCCGCGCCGCATGCGCTGTCAGGATGCCGATCACGGCACCGGGATTGTGCACCCGACCAGCCAGCACGGCCTCGTGGGCCTCGTCCAGGTCGACCCAGCAGACCGGCATACCGTGTTCCTCGCCCTCGCGGGTGAAGCGCTCCGCGCGGGGTACCCCGGTAAGGTCCCGGGCGAGGAAGACCCGCAGCGCCTCGGAGAGGCCTCCGGGCGATCCGTAGTAGTCGATCAGGACATGCCAGGTGCCGGCAGCCAGGTCGGCCTCCTCGTGGAGCTCGCGGGCCGCGCCCACCCACGGCGGCTCTCCCGCGACGTCCAGCAGACCCGCGGGAAGCTCCCACTCGAACGCGCCGACCGGGTGGCGGTACTGCTGGATGAGGAGCACCTGGTCCCTGCCGCCGGACTCCCGAAGGGCCACGATGCAGACAGCGCCGGGGTGGTCGACATACTCACGCCGGACCTGTCCGGCGTCGCCGAGGTCAACGGTGTCGCGTCGGACATCCCAGACCGCGCCCTCGAACACGACCTCGGTGTCCAGCACCGGGAGCCGATCGAGCCGGTCGGTCAGGTCAGCACCCGGGACGACCAAGGCCTCCAGACTCATGGGGCGGCAACGGGTTCGGTGTCCCGCGGCCTTTCGACCTCAACCAGACGGGCGGCCTTCTGTGCGTCGATGGCGGCCCCGACCAGCCCGGCGAAGAGCGGATGCGCGCGGGTGGGACGGGACAGGAACTCCGGGTGGGCCTGAGTGCCCACGTAGTACGGATGGACGTCGGCCGGCAGCTCGACGAACTCGACGAGGCTGCCGTCGGGCGAGGTGCCGCAGAAGCGCAGCCCGGCCTTCTCGAGCTGGTCCCGGTAGTCGTTGCTGACCTCGTAGCGGTGTCGGTGACGCTCGTTCGCCAGCCGGGAGCCGTAGGCGCCGGCGATGACCGACCCCTCGGCCAGAACGGCAGGGTAGGTCCCAAGCCGCATGGTGCCCCCGAGGTCCCCGGCGCCGTCGACGAAGGCCTTCTGCTCCTCCATGGTGGCGATCACCGGATGGGTGGTGTCCGGGTGGAACTCGCTGGAGGAGGCGTCGGCCAGCCCGAGGACGTTGCGGGCGTACTCGATCACCATGCACTGCAGCCCCAGGCAGATGCCCAGGGTCGGCACACCCCTGACCCGGGCCCACTTCAGGGCCCCGAACATGCCCTCGATGCCCCGGACGCCGAACCCGCCCGGCACCACGATCGCGTCGACGCCGTCGAGCGCCTTCTGGGCGCCCGCGTCGGTCTCGCACTCATCGCTGGCGACCCAGCGGATCGAGACCCTGGCATCGTGGTGGAAGCCACCGGCGCGGATGGCCTCGGTGACCGAGAGATAGGCGTCCGACAGGTCTACGTACTTGCCCACGAGGGCGATCTCGACGGCGTGCTCGGGGTTGTGCACCCGGCGGAGCAGCTTGTCCCAGTCGCTCCAGTCGACGTCGCGGAACGGCAGACCCAGGCGCCGGATGACATAGGCGTCCAGGCCCTCGGAGTGCAGCACCCGTGGGATGTCGTAGATGCTCGGCGCGTCGACGCAGGCCACGCAAGCCTCGGTGTCCACGTCGCACATCAGCGAGATCTTGCGCTTGACGCTGTCCGGGAGCTCACGGTCGGCGCGCAGCACGATGGCGTCGGGCTGGATGCCGACCTGCCGCAGCGCGGCCACCGAGTGCTGGGTCGGCTTGGTCTTCAGCTCACCGCTGGGCGCCAGGTACGGGACCAGCGAGATGTGCAGGAAGAAGACGTTGTCGCGGCCCACGTCATGACGGACCTGGCGTGCCGCCTCGAGGAACGGCAGCCCCTCGATGTCACCGACGGTGCCGCCGATCTCGGTGATGATGATGTCCGGGCGGTCCTTGACCGCGATGTCGGCCTGCTCGCGCATCCGGGACTTGATCTCGTCGGTGATGTGCGGGATCACCTGGACGGTGTCGCCCAGATATTCCCCGCGCCGCTCCCTGGCGATCACATGGCTGTAGATCTGGCCCGTGGTGACATTGGCGCGTCCCACCGACGGGACGTCCAGGAATCGCTCGTAGTGGCCGATGTCCAGGTCCGTCTCCGCTCCGTCGTCAGTGACGAAGACCTCGCCGTGCTGGAACGGGTTCATCGTCCCGGGATCCACGTTGAGGTAGGGGTCCAGCTTCTGCATCGTCACATCGAGACCGCGAGCGCGGAGGAGATGTCCGAGGCTGGAAGCCGTGAGGCCCTTGCCGAGCGAAGAGGCAACGCCCCCGGTCACGAAGATGTGCTTAGTCAGTTGCGCCACGGGCCTTAACTTTACGTCATCAGGAGGGTCTGGGAGTACCACTCCAGCCACCTGGCAGCCGTGTCGGAACCGTCCGGCAGTGCTTTGGCCGCTTCTCTGCCACGGGTGACGAGATCCTCGCGCAGCGCGGGGTCGGACAGGACGCGGTCGGTCGCCGACGCGATCGCGTCGGGGTCTCCTGGCGGGACCAGCAGTCCGGTCCCGGCGATCAGGTCGTGCAGGCCGCCGACATCGCTGGCGACCACGGGCGTTCCGGCCGCCATGGCCTCCTGTACGACCAGTGCCCGCGCTTCCCACTCGCTGGGCAGGACGAACACCTCCGCGGCACGCAGCCACTGATCGACCTCGGCGCGCGCCCCCACGAAATGGATCGGCGACGCCAGCGCGCCCGCTTGCCGCCGCAGCTGGTCAAGCAGCTGCCGGTCTCCGTCACCCAGGACCACCCAGGTGCCAGCCTGCCGAGCCTTGGAGGCTGCCCGCACCAGCATGGGAAGACTCTTCTGCGCCGCGATCCGCGAGATCGTCACGATCAGGGGCGCCTCAGGGTCCATCGGGACCCCCGGGACCCCAACGATCGACGACAACAGGAGCCGCCGGATCCTGGCCCTGGCATCCTGGTCGGCCGGTTCCTGGGCGAGCAGCGCGGGGACCCGGGGCGAGGGTACCTCGGCCAGCTCTGCGCGAACCGCGCCGAACGCCAGCGCCTGGCCGACCAGGTCACTGCTCGCGCCGGACACCATATCCGCATGACGGGCGACCCAGCGCTGGGTCGCCCGTTTGGCACGCTGTCGCCCGCTGCCCGCCAGCACCGCATTGTGCTGGGAAACCACCAGCCTGGGCGCTCGGCGCCTCGACGCTCGATGGCGGGGAAGTGACCGGGTGGCCAGGGTGGCCAGCAGCCCGGCCTGGTGCCCGTGCGCATGCACGATGTCACTGCCGGAGAACAGGTGCCGCAGCAGGCTGAAGTCACGCAGCGTCTGCACGACTCCGCCAGACCCGGGCCAGCACAGTCGCACCGGACCGAGGTCGAAATGCTCCGCCGTGAGCGGGTGGGTCACCACCAGAACGTCCACGCCATGCCCGCGCAGGTCCGCGCTGAGCTGTGCGACATGGGTGCCGATGCCACCGGTGCTGCGGCCGAGGAACATGACCACTCTCATCTGGTGGGTCTCCCGGTGTCGTCTGTCGCTGCCTTCTCTTCACGGGCCCGCCCCTGGAGCCGGGCCAGCACCAGCCGGGCCGAGTCCCGATCGCCGAACCAGATCGAGACGGCGCACAGCATCGCGACGACAACCGCCACAAGCGCAGCGACCACAGCACCAGCGACGAGTCCCGCGGGGTCCAGAGCGGCCGCCAGAGCGCGGCCCAGGAGGGCCGAGATCACCCCGGCGGCGAGGGCGACAGCCGCGCTCCGCCCGAACCCCCGAAACGCCGACGCACCCCAAGCACGGCGAACCGCGACGAACAGCCCGACGGCAGCAAGCGTCATCCCCGCTGAGCTGGCGAGACCCAACGCGATCAGGGTGTTCCGCGGTCCGGCGTCATCGCGCAGCACGAGCAGAGGCGCGATGGCTGCGACGGACCAGCCCACGGCCACCAGGGCGCCGGCCACGGCGGGCCGGCCCTGGACGTACAGGGCGCGGGTGAGCAGGGCCGCCATACCGAAACCGACCAGTCCGGGAGCGAAGGCGCTCAGGGCGGCCGGCAGGGCTGCCAGTGCCTGCTGACCGGCACGGCTGTTCCGGCCGGCGTCCAGGGCGGCGAAGAACGCCCCGGTGGGCACGGCGATGGCGAAGAGCACGGCGGCACCCACGCTCGTCGCGACCATGATGGCCCGCGCTGCCGCGGCAAGGGTCGCCTGAGCACGGGCGAGCGTCCTCTGGCCGGCTCCCGTGACGGGGCCCGCCTGAACCAGAGCGGTGGCCAAGGTTCCCTGACCCAGCCCGGAGACCATGGTGGCCTGATCCAGGCCGGTGGCCAGGGCTGGCATGGCGGACATGGCGACCGGGACGGCCAGCACGGCATACGGAAGGAGGTAGACGGCCTGCACATACAGGTAGACGTTCAGCGTGCCTGTGCCGCCGCGGTGCTGGGACACCCACAAGGTCACCAGGACAGCGCCCTGCTGGGCGACCAGGGCGACCAGCCCGGCACCGGCCAGCACGCTCGCCCGCCGGGCCACGCCCTCCGGGAAGGTCCAGGCCGGACGCAGTCGTATGCCGGCACGGTGCACCGGTACGAGCAGGGGCAGGCTCAGCGCGGCCACCCCGAGCGTGGTTCCGACCGCGAGCGCCGTGGAGGCCTGGGCCGGCAGCCCGGCAAGATCGTCTCCCTTCCCCTGGGCCAGCACCCCGAACAGCAGGTACGTCCCGATCACCACGAGGCTGGAGAGCAACGGGGCAAGGACGACCCCGAGGAAGCGTCGATGCGCCTGGAGCACCCCGGCCAGGACGATACCGACGCCATACAACGCGATCTGGGGAGAGAAGACGACGAGCATCGACGCCGTGAGATCCGTGGAGGCCGCACACTTGTGGTCATCGACCAGAAACGTCGACAGGGGCCGGGCCGATACAGCCAGCAGCAGGGACAGCGGCACCAGCAGCGCGAGGGTCCAGGTGAGCATGGCTGAGGCTGTGCGCGCGGCCTTCGCATCATCCTGACGCGCCAGCTGCCCGGCGATGATCGGCACGACCACCGCGGCCAGCGCTCCACCGGCAGCAACCTCGAAGACGACGTTCGGCAGCTGGTTCGCGGCCTGATAGGCACTGCCGACACAGGTCGTTCCCACGCTCTGGGAGAACACCAGCCAGCGACCGAACCCGAAGACCCTCGCGACCAGGGTGACCACCGCGATCAGGCCGGCGGCCGCAAGGACCCCGGGCACGGCCTTGCCGGCCCGGGCCGGTGTCGCGACGTGGCGAGTCATCACGTCACTGGGACCCTGGTGACGGCGACGACAACGACGGCCGAGAAGGTTGCGACGTCCGACCCAGCGCGTCGAGCTCCCGCAGTCCTGGCGTGGACTCAATCACCTTCGTGAAGCTGACCTTCTCGGAGGCGAGCGTCAGCGCCGTCACCACGGCCAGGGCGACGAGCCGGCCACCCGGCCCCGCGCGCGCCACCAGCGCTGTCCCGAGCAGGGCGCCGGCGCTGTTGGCCCCGGTGTCACCGAGCATGCTCCGGCCGGCCAGATCATCCGGCATGGCGGCCATCGCCGCACCGGCTGCCGCAGCCGCGGTGGCTCTGGACGCGGCGGTGGCGCTGGGTGAAGAAGACGTGCCACCACCAGCGACGATCGGAGCCGCGACCAGCAGGACAACCTTGAGCGCCCGCCCGGGGCGCAGGTCGAGCAGGTTGGCGATGTTGGCCGAGCCGGCGATGACCGCCCCACCCACCAGCGTGGCTGTCAGCCCGGTCCGTCCGGCCGACCTGTCGACCATCCGCGCAGCGAGCAGGCCGCAGGCACCCAGGCCCACGATCTTGATCACCCCGGTCGTCAGCTCACCGCGCCCGGCCGCGGCCAGATGCCCGCGCAGGCCCTTGCTCGAGCCGTCACCGGCGAGGTCATCCAGGGCGCCAAAGGCCGCCGCGCCCAGGCCCGCGACCACGGCTGGGGCGCCGGCGCCACCGGCCAGGGCCCCGGACACGGCGCCCACCGCATAGGCAGGTCCCTCGAACAGGGTCACCGGGCGGCCCGCAAAGCTCTTCCGGGTCCACCGCTCGACGCCCCCGGGCGGCCGGCTCATCAGTGCCCGGGCAGCGGCGACGGTGCCAAGGGCCCCTGCGGTGAAGGCGCCAAGCAGCGCAGCCACACCCCTGCCCGTCATCACTGCTTGGCCGTGAGATCCGGCACGACCGCTTTCGCATCTGGGGCCAGGCCGTACTGCCCGGTGAGGCCCGAGTACTGCTGTCCCAGCGCCAGAACGAGGGTGCCCTGTCCCATGGGAAGGTCAGCCTCGTCGACTGTCGAGATGACCTTGGCGGCATCGGAGTCCTTGCGCACCGCAGCCACCAGATCCGCGGACCTGGTCCGGTCAGCGGCGTTGGACCTTGCCACCACCACGACCCCCGACCCATTCGCATCAAGCACCCGGGCAAGCTGGACGTATGCCGCCAGCCGCACCTCGGTCTCCGCCTTGGCAGAGCCCTTCACCGGCCCACCGAGGAAGACGACACTGGAGGACGGGACGATCTGGTCCGGCGTCGCCTTGATGAGGTCGCCTGCCTGCAGACCGGCCAGCGCCGCACCGGCTGCGACGGGAAGGCGTTCGGTGGAATAGTCCGTGCCGGCCAGGATCGCGCGTGCCAGCACCGTGTCCGCCAGCTGGTTCGGGCTGCTTGTGCCCACCGGAGCCTTGACCAGGGCTGCGAACGGGCTGGCCACGGTATTTCGCAGAGTCGCCTTGGTCGGGTCGGTCCAGCCATCATTCAGCGTGATCGTCGAACCCACCTTGGCGCTGGCGGCGATCAGCGAAGCAGTGGTGCTCTTGACCAGGTCCGCATCCACCCCGGGCGCGACGACCAGAGCAACAGTCTTGCCGGCCAGACGGCCCTTCATAGCCGCCGGTGAGACTGCCAGCGAATAGGTGTCACGCGCGGCGGCATCCCGTCTGGAGGCGTCGAGGTCGGTGCGCAGCTGAGTCTTCTCGGCACGAAGTGCCGTCATCTGCTCGGTCAGGCGGGTGCCGATGTCCCCCTTCAGCGGTCCTGCCCCCAGGACGATGCCGACAGCGAGTGCCATGAAGATCGAGACGATAGAGACCAGGTAGTAGCGAAAGTCGATCACGTGACGAGCCCCACAATCCAGGACCACACGTCATCCCACCGGGCGGCCACCAGCTGGAGCAGGGCGGTCCCGGCCGGAGTGGCGGCCAAAGCGACGAAGAGTGCGAACAGGCCGGTGAACAGCATGACGGCCAGAGAGAGGTTGGAGATTCGCGAACGGTACAGCCGGCTGACACCCTTGGCGTCCACCAGCTTGCCACCGATCCGCAGGCGGGTCAGGAACGTGCTGGCCATGCCAGAACGGCCCTTGTCCAGGAACTCGACCAAGGTGGCGTGAGAGCCGACGGCAACGATCAGCGACGCCCCCTTGTCGTCGGCCAGCAGCATGGCGACGTCCTCGCTGGTGCCGGTCGCGGGGAAGACCACCGGATCCAGACCCAGCTTGCGGACCCGCTCGAGCCCGGGCGCGCGGCCATCCCGGTAGGCATGCACCACAATCTCGGCCCCACAGGCCAAAGTGGCATCCGAGACCGAGTCCATGTCTCCGACGATGAGGTGGGGCCGGTGCCCTGCCTCGAGCAGAGCATCGGCGCCACCATCGACGCCGATCAGGATCGGCCGGAACTCGCGGATGTAGTGCCGCAGGGTCTGCAGGTCGTCCTTGTAGTGGTAGCCCCGGACCACCACGAGGGCGTGACGACCCTCCAGGACCGTGGTGATGTCAGGGACCCCGACACCATCGAACAACAACGCACGTTCGCGCCGGAGGTACTCCATGGTGTTGGCGGCGAACGCCTCGAGCTGGACGGCCAGCCCGGCCCGCGCCTCCACCATCGCGGCTGCCACGAGCTCACGGTCCAGCAGGATCCCCTTGGCGACGACCGCGTCTCCGACATACAGGGTGTCGCCATCAAGGCGGGCGGACTGCCCATCCTTCAGAGCGAGCATGACGTCACTGCCGACGTCGTCGAGCAACGGCACAGCGGCGTCCATCAGAATCTCCGGCCCCATGTTCGGGTAGCGACCGGTGATCGACAGCGCGGCGTTGATCACCGCCGCCGGCTTGCAGGCCAGCAGAGCCTCAGCGCTGACCCTGTCTATGTCAGCATGGTCAATGATCGCGATATCGCCGGGTTTGAGCCGCTTTGTCAGGTCTTTGGTGCGCGCGTCAACGCGAACGGTCCCCGCAATGCCGGACAAATCGGGTTCGCGAGGGGGGCGTCGGCGCCAGCGCTGGGAAAGGGACATCGCGGCTCATTGTCCCACGCGCAGAGCATGCCTCACCGCGCACACGCAGGGCTGGGCTGACTCGTGACCCAGTCAGTGCCTGATGGTCACCGAAAGAAGCTCCCTGGCATGCTCGATCGCCACCTCGGAGTCCTCCACCCCGGCCATCATCCGGGCAAGCTCCCGCAGGCGTTCCTGCCCGCTCACCGCGACCACCCCGCTGGCCGTGACGTGCCCGTCATCGGTCCGGCGCACCACGAGATGCTGGTCCGCGTAGGCCGCGACCTGAGCCAGGTGGGTCACCACGATGACCTGCGCCGAGGTGGCCAGGGCGGCCAGTCGCGCACCCACGTCCAAGGCGGCCCTGCCCCCCACGCCGGCGTCCACCTCGTCGAAGACGAAGGTGGGAACGTCCGCGCTGCCGGTGACGACCTCGAGCGCGAGCATGACCCTTGACAGCTCACCCCCTGAGGCTGTCTTGGCGACGCTGCGTGCGGGCGCCCCAGAACTGGCCGCCAGGAGGATCTCCACATCGTCGACCCCGTGGCGGCTGAACCGCACCGGGTCGGCGCCCTCCCCCAGGGACAGCCCCTCGGGGTCGGGACGACGTCCCAGCCCCACCTGCACCACGGCCTTGCCCATCGCCAGGTGGGAGAGCTCTGTGGTGACGCGTGCTCCGAACTCCACCGCGGCGTGCTGCCTCGCCACGCTCAGCTCGCCCGCGCAGGTCGTCAGCCCGGCTCGCACGGTCTCGAGCCTGACCTGCAGCTCGTCGGCTCGATCATCAGCCCCTTCGAGCTCGGTCAGCCGGGCCGCTGACTCCTTGGACCAGAGCAGGATCTCGTCGGCTGTGTCCCCGTACTTGCGCTGCAGCCGGGCAAGGTCCGCGCGCCTCTGCTGGACCCAGGCCAGCCTGGCGGGGTCCACGTCAACGTCCGAGAGATATGCCGCCAGATCAGTCCCGAGATCGGCCGTCAGGTAGCCCAGCTCCTGAAGACGACGATCCAGGTCGGCGAGCGCCTGGTCATGGCCTGTCATCGGCGCCAGCGCTGCCCGTGCCGCACCCAGCTGCCCGGCCACGTCACCACCGCCCATGTCGCCGGCACCCGCTCCGTCGGCGCCTCCGGCCACGGAGTACAGGCTGTCGGGATCACCGGTGAGCAGCCCGTGAGCCTGGCCTGCGCTGGCCCGCAGTCCGTCGGAGTGCGCCAGCCGCTCGTCCTCGGCCCGCAGCTCGAGATCCTCGCCGGGCAGCGGGTCGATGGCCTCGATCTCCTCGAGGCCGGTCTGCAGGATGTCCACCTCCCGTGCCCGGTCCCGGGCTAGCGCGCGCAGGTGCCGCAGCTCGGCGCCACATTGGTGGAAGTCGTCGTACAGGGCGACATAGCGGCCCAGTGGTTCGGAGACCAGGTCGCCGGCGAAACGATCCAGCACGACCCGGTGCTGCTCCGGCTGACGCAGCCGCCACTGGTCGGCCTGCCCATGGACCGCCACGAGCAGCTCGCCCAGCTCCCCCAGAACGCTTACCGGCACCGTTCGCCCACCGACGTGGGCCTTCGAACGGCCGCCCGCCGACAGTGTCCTGACGAGGATCAGGCCGTCCTGAACGTCGCCGCCCGCCTCGATGACCCGCACCGAGGCCGGGTGCTCCGGCCCGACGTCGACCACGCCTTCGACGACGGCGTTCTTGGCGCCGGTGCGCACCATGGCGGCATCCGCCCGGGCTCCGAGCAGCAGTCCCAGACCCGAGACGACCATGGTCTTGCCCGCGCCGGTCTCGCCGGTGAGGACGTTCAGTCCGGCCGAAAGCTCCAGCACGGCGTCATCGATGACACCAAGGTTCTGGATCCGGATCTCGCGAAGCATGCCGTCAGCCTACGGACCCGCCGGTGTCAGGCCTTCTCAGACATGCCGGGAAGACCCTGGTTCCGCCGGGACGCCCCGCGCCACCCGGTTACGGACAGGTCGAACTTCGCCACCAGCCGGTCGGCGAAGGGCCAGGAGCTCAGGCGGGCCAGCCGCACGGGCAACTCGCCTTTGCGTACATCCACGCGTGCGCCGGCCGGCAGGTCTACCGTGCGAGAACCGTCACACCACATGACCGCCGAACCGTCAGCGCCCGCAACGAGCTCGACGGCCAGCGCGGAGCTCGGCCCGACGACCAGAGGGCGCGCGAACAGCGCATGGGCCGAGATGGGAACGACCAGCATCGCCTCGACGTCAGGCCAGACCACCGGGCCGCCAGCGGAGAAGGCGTAAGCCGTGGACCCCGTGGGCGTGGCGATCACCACACCATCGCAGCCACAGGTGGACAACGGCCTGCCATCGATCTCGAGAGTGACCTCAAGCATTCGCTCGCGGGCGGCCTTCTCGACGGTGACCTCGTTGAGAGCCCAGCTCCGGGCGATCACCTCCCCGTCATGGGTGGCAGTCACCTCCAGGGTCATCCGTTCCTCGACCACGTAGTCCCGGGCAACGATCTGCTCCACCGTCTCGACGAGCCTCTCGCGCTCGGCTTCGGCAAGGAAGCCCACGTGTCCCAGGTTGATCCCCAGCAGCGGAGCCTCGGTCCCCCTCGACAGGGCGGCTCCTCGAAGGATAGCCCCGTCGCCACCGAGCACACAGACCAGCTCGCAGCCGCGGGCAGGATCGGCGGGGTCGACCGTGACGATGTTCGGGCTGCCACCAAGGATGGTCGCCTCGGCTGCGTCAGGGAGCAGCGCGACCTGCAGACCTGCGGCATGAAGCCGGTCCGCAACCACCCCGGCGAACTGCTGGGCGTCAACCCGTCGCGGATGAGCGACGAGCAGGATTCGGCGGGTCATCCGGGTGCCTCCGTCGACAGTGTGGCGGCCAGGGTGATGACCTGCGCCGCGGTCAGCCCCGGGTCGGGGCGTGGTGTCAGCCAGAGTAGGTACTCCGCGTTTCCGGTCGCGCCCCGGATGGGGCTGGCGCACAGGCCCAGGGCGTTCAGGCCAGCTTCCCCCGCACCAGCCGCAACCGCTTCGATCGCCCTGGCGCGATGGTCAGCCGATCGAACGATTCCCCCCTTGCCGAGGTGTTCGCGCCCCACCTCGAACTGGGGCTTGACCAGCAGGACGAGGTCGCCGGTCCTCTCGACCAGGTCACGCAGGACGGGCAGGACCATTCGCAGTGAGATGAAGCTGAGGTCGGCGACCAGTAGCTCGGCAGGCCCGCCCAGGTCACCCGCGTGGGCATCGCGAATGTTCACCCCGGAGCGTTCCACGACCCGAGGGTCCCCCGCCAGATCCTGTGCGAGCTGTCCGTGGCCGACATCCACTGCGACAACCTCGCGGGCACCCCGTCTCAACAGGACCTGGGTGAACCCGCCGGTGCAGGCCCCGACATCGAAGCATCTCTTGTTGGCAGCCCTCAACCCGTCAGCACCGAACGTGTCCAGAGCAGCAACCAGCTTGTCTGCCGCGCGACTCACCCAGCCCTCGACACCGGCCGCAAGCTCGAGGCTCTGGTCGGCACGCACCGGCGCCGACACCTTGGTGGCCGCCGAACCGTCAACGTGCACCGAACCACCCTTGACCAGATCTCGCGCCTGCCCCCGGGATCGGGCCAGTCCCCTGGCAACCAGCTCGACATCGAGCCGGTGGGAGCCCTCGCTCACTCCTGGCCGAGATCAGCGAGGCGGTCCTGAAGGACTCGGTGCACCTCTTCCCCGGCCTCGATCTGGGAGTCCAGGGGCTTGCCGGTCACGGTGTCCAGATGCCCGAGCACCTCGTCAACGGCAGCGTCGCCTGTGCGGGCAGGCTCGGCTGCCTGAACCGCGCCGGGGGGGCTCTCGGCGTCGCCAGGCATCTCGGAGTGGCTCACGTGCTCGTCGGTTTCACCCGCGTGGTAACCGCTGACCGACCTGGTGTGATCGCTTTCTTGGCAGTCTTGGCAGCAGCAGCCTTCCGCGGGACGCCCTTGGCAGCAGCAGCCTTCCGCGGGACGCCCTTGGCAGCAGCAGCCTTCCGCGGGACGCCCTTGGCAGCAGCAGCCTTCCGCGGGGCGCCCTTGGCAGCAGCAGCCTTCGGCGTTG